>NZ_BAAIES010000001.1:0-60484 GCF_054654595.1 Thermaerobacter litoralis
CCTGGGGGCGGCCGGGCTCGACCCCAACGCCGTCCTCATGGCCACGCCCTCCGTCCGCACGTCGGACCCGCTGGCCTGGATGGCGAAGAACCGGTCCAGCCAGCCGCCGCTGCGGCGCGGCGCCGGCGCGGGTTCCACCTGCTGCCGTACCGCCACCGACATCTCGCGAACCCCCTTTTGGACGAACCCGGCCGGTCGGCCGGTCCGTGCGGCCCGGCCCTGTGGGGTCTTCCACCGCCGGGACTGGCCGGGCCGGCAGCCTGCGATGCGCGCCGCCCCCGCCGGCGGTCGGGCCGGCTGGCCGCCGGGCCGGGGCCCGGCAAGGCCTTGCATCTCCGGGATACCACATCGTTGCCGGAGGATCAACGAGGTTCGTTCGGAAAGGTTTGCACGTTTAAAAATTAATTGAGGCCATCGTTAGCAATTTGAAGGGGCAGGAGGCGCAAACGCCCGGCGGCCGAGCACCTCGAACGCCGCCCAGAAAGCCACGGAAACGCCATGGAGGCTCCGAGAAAGGAAAGCACGGAGCGGGCACGGAGAAAGCGCGGAGAACCGCGCGCCAGGAACCGGCTCGGGCGCCGGGGACCGGTCGGGTTTCCGGAGGAACGGGGCCGTTGCCCGCCCGGCGGGCCCATTGCCCCCCCGGCGGGCACGGTGCCCCCGCCCAGGACGGGATGCCGCCGGGCCGGCAGCGCGGCCGGGGATCGACCGGCCGGACCCGGATTTGCGAGCCTGAGGGCCGTCCGGGGCGCGCAGATTAAGCTCGGGAACGCCACCTGCCGCCTCGGCCGGCAACCGCCCGCAGCGGCCCCACCGGCCGAAGCGGATGCATCGGCAGCGGCGCAGCATGCGCAGGCCCGCAGCCAGGAGCCAGCAGCACCGGGCATGGATCGGCGGTGGCGGCGGCCGCGCCGCCCAAGGCGCTCCACGGTGCCGTCGGGGCGCCGCCAGCGCGCGGGGCCGAGTTCGACCACCGAGGTGATACCCATGGCGTTGGGTCAGAAGACCAACCGGCTGCTGATCAAGGAAGCCCACCCGGCCCTGGATAACCTGAAGTACGAGATCGCTGCGGAGCTGGGGCTGCCGGTCCATCAGGGTTCGGAGGACTACTGGGGTGACATCCCCGCCCGGCAGGCCGGCGCCGTCGGCGGCCACATGGTGCGGCGGATGATCGCCCTGGCCGAGCAGGCCTTGGCTAACGGCCAGACCCTGCCGGCCGACCCCAAGCGGTGAAGGCAAACGTCCAGCGGTGAGGAGCGTCGCGTCGAGCGCCGGAACGCGCAAAGGCCGGAGCGGCCGCGGCAAAACGCCCGCGGCCGCTCTCGCTTTACCCCGAGGCGGCCATCGTCGGTCCTTTTCAATTTTTCGGAAGGAATGCCCCGGGGCGCGGACGAATAGCGGGTTATCAAACCGTGGTTGGCCGCTTTTCGTCGGATCCCGTCAAGGTGTCAGCGGGGAGGGCTGGCCGTGAAGGCGCTCAACTTCTACTCGACGGTCTACCAGGCCAACCTCTTGGCGGCGGAAAAGCGCTGCACGATCCGCCTGGGTGACAAGCGCGACAAGTACCGGGAAGGCGACCTGGTCTGGGTCACCTACGGCAACCGCTACGAGCCGCGCCAGAAGCTGTTCACCGCCGTGATCGACCGGGTGGTGGTCAAGCCCCTGGGGCAGCTGACCCCCGAAGAGCTGGCCGCCGAAGATCCCAACCTCAAGGCGCCGGACGAACTGGCCCGCTTCCTCGAGCGGATCTACGACCGGCCCGTCGGCCTGGACGAAACCGTGAGCGCCGTCTTCTTCTCCCGGGTGCTGGAGTGAGGCCGCGCCAGCAAGGCGTTGACGAGCCATTGGCGGGCCGTTGGGGGCCGTGGACGCCGCCTTTGGCGCGCCGTTGAGGGGCCGCTGGCGAGCCCTGGACGGGCCCTCCGGCGCGCCGTGGGTAAGCCGTTAGGGGGCCGGTGGCGGGCCGCTGGGCGGCGCGCCGGCGGGCTGCCCGGAGCGGGCAGCCCGCCGGCGGCCTTCTCGGTCATACCCTGTACGGCCCGCGGCCCATCGCCGGATCCCGGGCGGGTCCGCTCCCCGGCGCGCGGCGGCCTCCTTCCGGCTCACGTCTTGGGGCCTGCCTCCTGGCCTGCGTCGCGCCCCCGGGCCTGCGCCAGGATGTGCCGCACGATGCGCTCGCCGTGCCAGCGGCCGTTCTCGATGAAGATCTTGTTGGCGTCGTACCCGGCGGCCACCACGCCGGCCAGGTAGACCCCGGGGACCGGCGTGGCCATGGTCTCCGGGTCGTGACGGGGCTCGCCCGTGGCCGGGTCCACCGGAATGCCCAGCCGGTGCACCAGGTGATGATTGGGCCGGTACCCCACCAGCAGGAACACGAAGTCGGCGGGCAGATCCCGGGGTTCGCCGGCCACGGACAGCCGCACCCGGCCGGGTTCGATGGCCAGGACCTCGGTGTTGTAGAACACCGCGATCCGGCCCTTCTCCACCAGGCTGCGGAAGGGCGGCAGCACCCAGGGCTTGATGCGCTGGGACAGGGCGGGGCCCCGGTGGGCCAGGCTCACCCGGGCCCCGCAGCGGTGCAGGTCGAGGGCTGCCTCGACGGCCGAGTTCTGCCCGCCGACCACCAGCACGGAACGGCCGTAAAAGGCGTGGCCCTCCCGGTAGTAGTGGCTGACGTGGGGCAGGTCCTCTCCCGGGATGCCCAGGCGGTTGGGCCGGTCGTAGTAGCCCGTGGCTAGGACGACGTTGCGCGCCCGGTAGACCTGCACGCCCGCCGGCCCGGCATCCCCCGGGCTCGTGGCCCGCTCGGCCCCGCCGGCCGGCTCCAGGGGCGGCAAGCCCCCCACCAGCCGCGGCACCGGGCGCACCACCACCTGGAAGGTGCCGCCGGCCTCCCGCCGGATGTCGACCACCTCGGTGAAGGTGTCCACCTGCAGCCCCAGGTGCTGCACCACCGCCCGATAGTAGTCCAGGGCCTCCCGGCGCGTCGGGTTCGCCCGCTCGGTGACGAAGGGGATCCCGGCGATGGCCAGGTTATCGCTGGTGCTGAAGAAGTTCATCTGGACCGGGAAGTGGACCAGGGAGTTGACGATGGCCCCCTTCTCGAACACCCGGTAGCGCAGCCCGGCTTGTTGCGCCGCGGCCGCGCAGGCCAGGCCACAGGGGCCGCCGCCGACGATGAGGAGATCATACGGGGCGGCCGGGGTCGCCCCGGCCGCCCTGGCCGCCGCGTCGCGAGCCAGTTCCTCCGGTGCGGTCCGAGCTGGTTCCTCCGCCGCACCGCGGGCCGGAACCTCCGGCGCCCTCCGAGCCTGCGCCGCACCGCGAGCCGGTTCCTCCGGTGCGCTCCGAGCCGGTTCCTCCGGAATCACCTTGCCGGCCTCCCTACCTGCGAAAGCATCGCCCCGATGCAGACGCCCCGGATTGGGGCGGGCGCACCCCGGCTGGCGTGGCGCCCGTTCCGGCGCACCCGGCCCTCCCCAGGCTGCGAGCCTCGCCTCCCGGGGATTCCGGCACGCCCACCCGGAGCCCTGTTGCGGACAGCCCCGGGGATCGCCCGGCCGGAACCCCGCGGATCGCCCGGCTGGCCGCCGGGTTCGGGCGGGCCCGCCCTGGGCCCGCCCTCCGGTTGGCGCCGGGCTGCTCGGGGTGCCGCCCCTGGCTCCGGGTTGCGCCGCCCGTCACTGCCGGTCCGCGGGCACCAGGGGGCGCATGATCACCGTCCCGTAGATCACTCGCCGCGGCGCCGCCGCCACCTCCAGGACGGTGTGGGCCACGTCCTCGGGCCGCAAGGAGTAGTCCCGCGGCGGGGTCCCGCCGAAGCCCGTCTGCACCGAACCCGGGCAGACGGCGGTCACCCGCAGCTCGTAGGGCCGGACCTCCTGCCGCAGGGTGTCCGCCAGGGCCATCAGCCCCCACTTGGAGGCGCAGTAACCGGCGCCGTGGACGAAGGTGGTGGTCCCCGCCACCGACGAGATCATGATGACGTGGCCGTCCCGCCGCTCCATCATATGGGGGAGCACCGCCTGGGTCCAGAGGAAGGGCGCCTTGAGGTTGACCGCCATCATCTCGTCCCAGGCGGCCTCGCTCAGCTCGGTCACCGGCGCGTAGTGGCCGACGCCGGCGTTGTTCACCAGGATATCGATCCGGCCCCAGCGGTCCAGGGTCTCGCGGACCACCTCCCGGGCGGCCTGGGCCGAGGTCACATCGGCGGCCCGGGGGACGAAACGGCCCCCAGCGCCCTCGGCGTCGAGGGCCTGCCGGAGGGCCTCCAGCCGGTCGGCCGAGCGGGCCACGCCCACCACCCGGGCCCCTTCGGCGACGAACAGCCGGCTGATGGCCTCCCCGATGCCGCGGCTGGCGCCGGTGACGATGGCCACCTTGTCCTCCAGTCGACCTGCCATCGGATGATCGCCCCCTCTCACCCGTCCATCGTAACCCAGGATGGGGCCGTGGGGGGCCACCCCTCGGGGCGGTCCCCCAGCGCGCCCCGTCTTCCGTGGGACGGGGCGCCCTTGTCGCCCCTGAAACCCGGTGCTATCGTTGGAGCCGTCGACGGCCCGGGGCTTGCCGGGAAGGGCCCGGGCGGGTTGGGAGAGGCGGGGCCATGGAGAGAGGGTGGGCGATGGGACGGTGGATGGCGGCGCCGGCTGGTACGTTCCGGCGCCTCTGGGGCTTCTACGTCCCCCTGGCCGCCAGCGACCTCTTGATGGCCGCTGGGGAGATGGCCGTCAATGCCGGCATCGCCCGGCTGGCGGCACCCGATCTTTCGCTGGCGGCCTACGGCGCGGTGATCGCCACCTGCCTGCTGATCGAGAGCCCCGTCATCATGCTGCTCCACGCCGGCAACGCCCTGGCCACCGGCGACCAGGCCTTGCGCCGGCTCCAGCACTTCACGCTGCTGTTGGGCGGCATCTTGACGGCCCTGCATGCCGCCCTGGCGTTCACCGGCTTGTTCGACCTGTACTTCGGCCGGATGCTGGGGCTTGAGCCCGCCTTGCTGCCCCTGGTGCGGCCCGCCTTTGCCGTCATGCTACCCTGGACGGCCGCCATCGCCTGGCGGCGCCTGCACCAGGGCCTGCTGATCCGCCACGGCCATACCGTGGTGGCCAGCCGGGGCACCATGATCCGCCTGGCCACCCTGGCTGCGGTCCTCCTGCTGGGCGGCCTCACCGGGATGCCGGGGGCCATCGCCGGGTGTGCTGGCCTGGCCGCGGCGGTGACGGCCGAGTGCGCCTATGTCGACCGCTATGCCCGGCGCTGGCTCCACCGCACCTGGAGGGGCGCCGGCCGCCCGGCCGCCCAGGCGGTGCCGCAGAACGTCCTGGGCTGGCGGGACCTGTTGAGCTTTTACGTCCCCCTGGCGCTGACCAGCGTGACCACCTTCGCCGCCCGGCCCGTCCTGACGGGACTCCTGGCCCGGGCGGTGGACGCCCCGCTGGCCCTGGCCGCCTGGCCGGTGGCCTGGAGCGTCGTGCTCCTCTTCATGCTGCCGATGCGCACGGTGGAACAGGTGGCCATCGCCCACGGCGAGGAGGTGCCGTGGCGCGCCATCCACGGCTTCGCCGGGCGCGTAGGCCTGGGTGGCGTGGCGGCCATGGCCCTGCTTGCCGCGACCCCCTTGGCCGGCCCCTTCCTTCAAGGCGCCGTGGCCGTATCCGGGGAAGTGGCGCGGGTCGCCCGCCTGGGCTTGCTGGCGATGATCCCCGTCCCCCTGATCGTCGCCCTGGCCTCCTGCCAGGCAGGCCGGCTCGTTCGCAGCCGGCACACCGTGTTCGTCCACCTGGCCGCACTGGCCAACGTGGCTGCCTTGACGGCCACAGCCCTGATGGTCCGGGCCCTGGTCCCGGCGATGTCGGGCACGGTGATCGCCGCCGTCGCGCTCATCGCCGCCTACCTGGCGGAGTGGGCCGTCCTTTGGGCCGGTGCCGCCAGGACGGCCGGCGAGGGTCTCTGGCTGCGCCGGCGGGCTGTGCTGCAGGGCGCCGCCCAAGGCAAGCTCTAGTCCCTGCCCCCTCGTCCCTGGACCCCTCGCCCGGCTCAAGGGGTGTCGCCCTGCCGCGGGTTCCCGGGCCCTCGGGCCACCCGGTGGGCGCGCCGGATCGCCTCGGTCGACTGCCGGGTCGCCTCGTAGTCGGTCCCGCTGCCGGGTTCCTCCCCGTAGGTCGCACCCCACAGCTGCGCCGCCTCAGCCGATTGGGGACCCGGCACCCCGCCCTCCACGGGCAGCACCGGTCCCCCTTCCCCCTGGTGGACCCGGCCCTTCCGGGTCGCCGCCGGGTCGCCCTGCGCCGGTCGCCCGGACGGCACTGCCCGGCCGCCGTCCTTGTCCGCCCTCGGCATGGTGTCACCCCCGGCCTAGTATGGCCGTTGCGGGGGTTGCGGGCAGGCGCAACCGCCCATCCCACCCGGGGGAGACGGGTCCGGCTAGATGGTGGCCTGCACGGGAACGGGCACGGGCTGGCCCCAGCCCCGATCCGGAGTCACGGACCTGGGCCCCGCGCCTTCCCTAGCGAACGGGTACCGCCTCGTCCGTGGCCAGGAAGTAGAGGTAGGCCTCCTTGACGGGACGGCCCGTGATGGCTTCCAGCGCCCGGCGGTAGAACCGGACCTGGGCGGCGTAGAAGGCGGCCAGCTGGGCAATGGTCTGCTGGCGCGGTTCGTCGGTCTTGAAATCCAGCAGGAGCAGGCCGTCCTCCTCCTCCACGAAGCAGTCCACGATGCCCTGCACCACCACCAGATCACCGGTCGGATCATCGGCCTCTGGCGCGGCCTCGGCCTCGGCCGCCCCGGTGCGGGGTCCGCCCCGCTCCCCGGCGCCGGCGTCCCCGCCGGCCCGTCCAGGACGGGCCGGGCCGGCCGTTCCGCTGGCCGTTCCACCGGCCGTGCCGGCGGCTGGGCTGGCCCCGGCCGGTGCGGCCGTGACCCCATCAGGCTCCCCGCCGCCGAGATCGGGGTACATCTCGCCGGCCGGAACGCCCAGGGTGAACATCCACTCGCGGTGGACCCGCTCGGGCCGAGCACGCAGGCGACGGCCCAGGGGCCCCTGGAAGAACCGGGCCAGGGCGGCCACGTCCACCGCCGCCGCTTCGGCGCGGGTGAGAAGCCCCCGGACCACCATGGCCTCCACCTGCCGGGCCAGGTCCTCCTCGTTGAGGGGGCCCGCCAGGTCCAGATGCTGCAGCACCCGGTGGGTGGCCGTGCCCCGGGCGGCGCCGGTCACCGCCTGGCCGGCCGACCGGCCGTCCCCCGGCCTTTCATCCGCCGCCCGCCGGCCGGGCTGGACCGCCGGGGTGCCGGGGGCGGTGGATGGCGCAGCGGCCGCAGAGCCCGAAGGGGTTGGGGGGCGACCCGCCGGTTCCGGTTCGGTCCGGCCGCCGGCGGCGTCCTCCGCCCCCGCCTGCCCCGGCCCCGCTCCCTCCTCCCATCCCAACCGGGGCTCGCGCAAGCCGCGGCGGAGCTCGGCCGGCACGGGATAGGCCTGCCATTCTGGATCGGCCTGGCCTTTGAGTTCGCTGACCGATCGCTTGGCAAACCGGTTCGCCAGCCCGGCATAGGGATACCGCCAGGCCAGGCGGCGGCGCAGGGCCTCCACCGCGGCCCCGTCCACCGCGTCAGCAGGCAGCGGCTCGCCCCGCACCAGGGATTCCAACCAGTCGGGCCCCCGCCCGGCGGACGAACCGGCCCCGCCGGCTTCCCCGGCCGGGGGTTCCACGTCGCCGGGGGCCAGGACGGGAAGGGCGTCCCCCGCGGCGGGTGGTCGCAGCCAGAGGGACCAGTGCCAGCGGGAGCTCCAACCACTGGCCGCGCCAGACCCCGGCTCCGGCTCCGCCCGGTCGCCGGAGGGACCGGAGGGAACACCGGCCAGGACGCGCAAGGGCCCGGCATCGGGGTGCAGCATCAGGGCCGGCCCCAGCCAGTCCAGGTAGGATGCCGCCCCCTCCAGGGCGGCCACCGGCAGCGGGCCGGTGCCCTCGGCCAGCGGGCCGCCGGCGGTCGCCCACCAGCTGGCCGCCGCTGCCGGCAGGTTCTGCACCGACCCCACCAGGATCAGCCGCTCCCGGGCGCGGGTCAGGGCCACGTAGAGGATGCGCAGTTCCTCCGCCAGAGTGTCGAGGCGGTCCTGGGTGCGGACCGCTTCGTAGGCCAGGCTGGGGTAGCGGATCCGGAGCTCGGGATCCACCACCTTGAGCCCCAGGCCCTGCCGGCGGTGGATCAGGGCGTGGCCGGTGGCGAACTGAAAACGGGCGCCCAGATCGGCCACCACGACCACCGGGAACTCCAGCCCCTTGCTCTGGTGGATCGTCATCACCCGGACCACGTCGTCGTTCTCCCCAAGGGCCGGTGCCGTCCCCAGGTCGTCCCCGCGCTCGCGCAAGCGGTCGATGAAGCGCAGGAACCGGAAGAGGCCCTGGCGGGCGAACTGGTCGAACTGGCGGGCCCGGTCGCGCAAGGCCTCCAGGTTGGCCCGGCGCTGGGCCCCGCCCGGCAGCCCCGCCACGTAGGAGAGGACGCCGGTCTCGTCATAGATCTGCTGGATCACCCGCGAGAGGGGGTGGCGCCGGGCGAGGGTCCGCCACCGGGCGATGTCAGCCAGGAAGCGCCGCAGGCGACGGGCCAGCGGGTCGTCGGGATCCGGCCCGGCCGGGTCCGGGGACGGAGCATCCGGGTCCGGGGACGGCGCCGCCGGTTGCTCCCGGTCGGGATCCCACCCGGCGACCCGGCAGGCCGCTTCGTAAAAGGAGATCCGGCGCCCGGCCAGGCGGATCCGCGCCAGGTCCCGCGCCTCCAGGCCGACCATCCACGACCGCAGCACGGCGGCCAGGGGAATGTCCTGCCGGGGGTTGTCCAGGACCTGCAGAAGGGCCAGCATGACCTCGACCTCTGGGGCCACCAGGTAGCCGGTCCGGGAGCGCGTGTAGACGGGCACCCCCTCGTTGCTCAGCACCTCGGCGAAGGTGGAGGCCCGCAGCCGGGCGCTGCGCAGCAGGACCACCACGTCGCGGTAGCGCACCGGCCGGTACCGGCGCTGCTCCGGGTCCCAGATGGCCAACGGCCCCTGTCCTGGCCCGCCTTCGACCAGCTCCTTGAGGCGCCGGGCCACCAGCCGCGCCTCCTGCTCAAGGGCCGTGAGGTCGACCTCCTCGCCGGTCCCGTCGCCCTCACCGGCCGGATCGCCCTCCGTGGCCTCCTCGGCCTCGTCCTCCGCGCCGTCGCGGTCCGTGGCCCCGGCGGAAGCCTCGCCGCGCTCCTCCCCCGCCATGGCCAGCAGGGGCGCTCCCGCCGCCTTGCTGGCGACCGGACCCGCCGCGCCGGCCCCCGCTCCTTCGGACTGGGCCGAGCCGCCGCCCTCCGGGCCGGTCCCGATGCCGGCACCCGGCTCCGCCGCCCCACCCTCCAGCCGCTCGGGCCACTCGTCCCCAAGGGCCTCGGGCTTCCGCTCCAGAAGGTGCACCTCCACCGGGGCCTCTCCACCCCGGGCGCCCGGCGGCAGCGCGGGATAGGGTGCCCCGGGCCAGAGGAGGGCCTCGTCGTCGTAGGCCAGGCCTCCCAGGCCCGGCACCATGATGCGCTGGAAGAGGTCGTTGACCGCGGCCAGCACCGCCGGCCGGCTGCGGAAGTTGGCGTTGAGGCCGATGCGCCAGCCCTGCCCATCCGGGGCGTCCCCACGCTTCTCTCTGGGGGATTCCGCCTCCGGCGGGAGGGGACGGTAGCGCCGGTAGCGGGCCAGGAACAGACCGGGTTCCGCCTGCCGGAAGGCGTAGATGCTCTGCTTGACGTCGCCGACCATGAACAGGTTGGCCGGGGTCTCGCTCCCGTCGCCCGTCACCAGCTGCAGGATGGCGTCCTGAAGCGGATTGATGTCCTGGTACTCGTCCACCAGGACCTCCTGGAAGAACCGGCGCAGCTCGCGGGCGACGGGCGAGGGCCGGAGCTCGCCGGGGGGCGCCTCGGGGTCCAGGAGGACCCGGAGCGCGTAGTGTTCCATGTCGGTGAAGTCCATCAGCCCCCGGTCGCGCTTGGCGGCCTGGAGGGACCGGGCGAAGTCTTCACACAGGTCGACCAGCGTGGCCACGTAGGGTTCGATCCGCCCGAGGTCGGCCGCGACCTCGTGGCCGGGGCGGGTCCACAGTCCCTGGGCCAGGTCGCGTAACGCCCGCTTGACCTTGTCCCGCCCCTTGCGGACACGGCTGTGGGACGGGTCCTTCGAATTCGGGTTGTTGGGAAGCCGTGGCCACCCCTCGGCCGCCGCCTGGACCAGGCACCGGACCCCCTCCCATCCGGCCCCCTGCAGCTCTTCCGCCAGGGCCTGGAGGCGCGCCGCGTCGCCGGTCAGGGTCTCCTCCCAGACGATGGGGCCACCCGGTTGCCGGCACTGGGCCGCCAGGCCCTCGAGGGTCCGGACGTGGCGCTGGAGGGAGCGGACGAGGCCGTCCCGCACCACGGCGAACCAATCGCTCGCCTCCAGGGCGGCGGCGGCGTCCCGGTAGGCCTGGGGCAGGGTTCGCAACCACGCCTCCGGCCATGGCCGGGCATAGGCGCTATCGTACAGCCGCAGCACCAGCTGGCGCAGGTCCTCGTCGCCGCGGGTTCCCCCATAGGCCTCCACCAGGTCGAGGAAGGCGGGCGACGCCTCGGCATACCGCCGCTCGAAGACCTCGTCCAGGACTTCATACCGCAAGAGTTGCGCCTCGTGCTCGCCGGCCACCCGGGTCGCCGGGTCCAGGCCCAAGCGGTAGAAGTACTGCCGGGCCAGCCGCAGGCAGAAGCTGTGGAGCGTGGAGATGGACGCCCGCCCCAGGAGGGCCAGCTGCCGGCGCAGCCGCGCGTCCTGGGGCCGTTCGGCCAGGGCTTCCTCCAGCCGGTTCCGGATCCGTTCCTTCATCTCGGTGGCGGCGGCCTCGGTGAAGGTGACCACCAGCAGCCGGTCGATCTCCACCGGTTCCCGCGGGTCGAGGAGGCGCCGGATGATCCGCTCCACCAGCACCGAGGTCTTGCCGGCACCCGCCGCCGCGCTGACCAGGATGGTGCCCCGCATCCGGATGGCCTGCTGCTGGGCCGGCGTCCAGCGGCGGCCGGCACCGGCGCCGGTCGCCGGCGGTACGTCCGGGTCGCGGTCCGGCATGGTCTGGCTCATGAACCCGTCGCCCCCTCCCCCTGCTGTGGCGGCGTGCCCGCCATGGGCTCCGAGGGCCCCGCGATCACCGGGGTGCCCTGGGACGCGCCGGCCAGCCGCTCCAGCACCTCCCGGGATCGCAGCGGGCGCAGGGCCCGGTAATGGTTGCCGGGGATCCGCGGGTCGAACTGGCAAACGGCCCGGTAGCGGCACAGGCTGCACGGCGACTCGTCCTTCAACCGGTAGGGCGCCACGTCGGCTCGGCCCGCCAGGAGGGTCGCCGCCATGGCCTTGACCCGGTCCTCCACATGGCGGAACAGGGCCTCCAGGCGCTCCCGGTCCAGGACCCGGGAGCGGGCGTCGGGCCGGCCGTCCCGCTTCCGCAACGTCACCGGGACCAGGGTCGGCAGCCGTTCGCCGGGCCCGTGGGCCGCGAAGACCTCCTGATCGTCCAGCAGCCAGCCTTGAGGTCGCAGCATCTTGCCGTCCCGCCGGCGGGCCGCTTCTTCGGGGTCCAGGGGCCCCTCGGCATCCAGATAGGGATCGGCCACAGGGACGAACAGCAGCGCCGCTGGCTCAAGCTCGGGTGCCGCGGCTGCCGGGACACCTGTTCCGGCCCCGGCCGGCCCCCCCTGCTGCCCGGCGCCGGCTTCGGGGCCACCGGCGGGTGGCGAGCCCGGGTCCGCAGCGGCCGGCCCCGTGGCCTGACCGGCCCTGGACCCTTGCAGCAGCCGGGCGCCGGCGCGGGTCGCCACCCAGAGGTACACGGGCAGTTGTAAAGCCAGGCCGTAGTACACCCGGTCCAGGGGCAGGTCCTTGCGGCCGCTCTTGTAATCGATGACCCGCACCAGCCACCGGCCCGCCGGGCTCCGGGCCGCGTCGATCCGGTCGATGCGGCCGTGAAGGGCGAGGCGCTCTTGGGGGCCCAGCGCCCACGGGACCACGGGCAACGCGGGGTGGTCCGGGCCGAACTCCACCTCCACGGCCAGGGGCCGGAAGGCGCCATGCCGCGCCTGGTCAACCAGGCGGCGGGCCGTCCGCACCAGGGTCTGGCGGGCCCGTTCGATCAAGTACGCCTGGTACGCGGTGCTGGTGGCAGCCTCTTCCGCCAGCCGGGGGCGAATGGCGTCCAGCGCCTCCCCGACCAGCCGGTCGACGGCCTCTCCGTCCAGATCGGCCCAGTCCAGGCCCCGCTCCCAGACGCGCCGGGACAGCAAGCTAAGGGCGGCGTGGTAGATCCGGCCCAGCTGCGGGGCGTCCAGGCGGCGGACCTCCCGCTCCGCCAGGGCCAGGCCGTGGGCGGCGAAGTGCTGGAAGGGGCAGGCGGCCAGGCGTTCCAGGCGGCTGACGCTGGTATGGACCTCCCACTGCCCTTCCCGGGGCCGGGCATAGAGCTGCCGGGCCAGGTCGCGCCCCAATGGATCGACCTGGTTGGAATGGACCAGCGACCGCAAGGCCTGAAGGGCCCGCTCCCGGACGGCCGGCTCGGTGACGGCCCACTGGTAGAGGACCTGCCACCCGGTCGCCGCCGGGGGCTGCGCTGCCGCCGACCCGGGCTCCCGCCCCAGCAGCCGGACCAGCTGGTCCACCGCCTGGGTCGCCGTGGCAACCCCGGCGGGCCCCTCCACCTCAGCGGGCGTCACCCGCAAGGCGGGGAACAGCACCTGCAAGCGGCGGGTCAACCATGCCGGCGCCACGGCCCGCCCCTCTTCGTCCCCCAGGGGATAGCTGACCCACAGCCGCTCCCGCGCCCGGGTGAGGGCGACATACGTATGGTACTGCTCGTGCAGGGCGCGGACCCGGCCCGGCGGGCCGAGCTCGAGGCCGCCATCCGCCAGTTCCTCCCGCTCCCCGTCGGTGAAGATGGCGTCCTCCTCGATCCGCCGCGGGAAGGCATCGTCGGTGGCCCCCAGGAGGAAGGCCGCCCGGGCGCTGGGGTGCCGCGAGCGCTCCACGCTCCCGGCCACCACCTGATCGAGCCCCGGCGGGATCAGACCGACCCGCAACCCCTCCATGCCCGCTTCGAGCACGCGGAGGAAGTCGACCAGCGTCAGGGCCAGGTCCGGCAGGCTGGCGACCGCCTGCTCCAGGAGCTCGCAGATCCCGTTCCATACCTGCAGGTGCTCCTGGGCCGCATCCAGGTCACCCGCCCCTTCGGCCTCCTCGCTCCAGCGCACGATCTGGGCGGGTACGTCCAGATCGGTCAGCAGCTGGTACAACGCCTTGACCAGGGTCTCCACCGGCAGGGGCCGGCGCCGCCCTTCGGCCACGCGGGCGTGGAAGCGGCGCAGGGCCGCGGTCGCCTCGTCCCGCACGCGGTTGATCGCCTGCAGTTCCTCTTCCCATGTGGGCTCCGGTGCCTCGTCGTCCTCCAGGGTGAAGCGGTGCCGCCAGCGCCAGGGCCGCCCCCGGTACCAGTGCTCCCCGCGGATGCCGAAGGCCAGGACGTAATTCTCCAGGCGGTCCACCGCCCCCCGCGCCACCGGGACCAGGTCCGTTTTGAGGTAGCGGAAGACCGCTTCATACGGCCAGTCGCCCGCCACCACCTCCAGGGCGGACCGCACCAGTTCCACCAGCGGGTGGTGTCCCACGGGCCGCCGGCGATCGACGAACAGGGGGATCCCATGCTCGGCGCAGGCTGCGGCCAGCAGATCGTGGTACGCCTCGAGGTCCCGGGCGATGACCACCATGTCCCGGAAGCGGTACCCCTCCTCCCGGGCCAGCCGCAGCATCTCCCGGGCCGCCGCCGCCACCTCCGCCCGGCGGTCGGGCGCCGCCACCAGGGTGATCCCATCGGCAGCCCCACCAAAGCGCCGCCCGGGGAACTGGTAGAGCTCCCGCTCCAGGTGGGCCAGGGCCGGGTTGCGGAAGCGGGGCATACCCGTGGCGTCCTGTCCCAGGGGGAGGACCCGGGCCGGTTCGACCGGGATCCCCTGCCGGGCCGCCAGGTCCAGCAGCTGGCGGGCGGTGACCCAGGTTGGGTGGAACAGCGCCGAGGCCTCGTCCTCCGCGGGCCGGGATCCGGGCCCGCTCCCGGCGCTGCCGCCGGCGGCGGTTTCGCCGGCCACGGCCCAGGGAACCTCCGTGGGGTCAAGGCAGAGGCTGACCTCGACCCGCTGGGCGACGGACATCAAGGCCCCCAGCACCCGCAGCTCGCCGGGGGTGAACCCGGTGAAGCCATCGACCCACACCAGGGCGCCCCGCAACCACCCGCTGGCGGGCAGGCGCTGCGCCAGCCCGTCCAGGGCGTGGCCCGGGTCGGTCAAACCCTTCTCTGCGAGAAAGGCCTGGTAAGCCTCGACCAGCAGGGCCAGGTCATGCAGCTTGACGGCCAGCAGGCCCTCGCGCCCCTGGGCGAGCCACGCCTCCCGTTGCCGCCACAGCTGGCCGGCGTCAATCCCGTAGGCGGCCAGCTCCGCCAGGGTCACGGCCAGGCGGTCGATGAACCCCGGCCGGTCGGCCACCCTGTGGAAGAGCTGCAGCCGCCCCGCCTCCCGCGCCAGAAGCGCCCTCAGGAGAAGCCGCTTGCCCAGTTCGCTGACGACCGGCCGGGCGCCCCCGCCCCCCTCCTGTTCGACCCACCAGGCGAGCCGCTGGAAGCTGGCCACCCGGGCGCGGGCGAAACCGCTGCGGCCCCAGCGCCGGCGGATCCGGGCCAGCAAGGCCTGCTCCATCTGGAAGGTCGCCTGCTCGGGGACCAGCAGGATCAGGGCTGGCCCCTGGTAACCCTTCCCCTCCTCGGCGGCCACGGCCTCAAGGCAGTGGTGGGTCTTGCCGGCCCCGGCCCGGCCGAGAACCAGGCGCAAGCTCACCGGCCATCCCCTCCACCCGGCCGCCGGTCACCATTGCCGGCCGCCAGGGCCGGGTCAGCATGCGCCACCTCAACGGAATGCCCCCACCCGGCCAGGGCCGTCCGGTGGGAGAGCAGGATCACCTGCCGGCCCCGGGCCAGGTTGGTGACGATCTGCCGCGCCTCGCCCAGGCGACGGTCGTCCCAGTGGACGAAGGGGTCGTCCAGAACGAAGGGCAGGATCACGTCCCCAGCCAGGAGCTCGGCCACCGCCACCCGCAGGGACCAGTAGAGCTGGTCCCGGGTCCCCTGGCTGAGCTGCTCCGGCACGGCCAGCGTGCCGTCCGCCTCCCGTACCTGGACGCGGAAGTCCGAGTCCAGGACGACCCGGCGGCCCGGCCGCCCGGTCAACCGGGCGAAGTGAGCGCTGGCCGATTTCTCCAGGCGCTCCCGGTAGGCGGCGTGGTAGTCCCGAATCGCCGCATCCAGCGAGCGGTGGGCCAGGACGAGGGCCTCCAGCTCCTCCTGCAGGGCGTCCCTCTCCGCTCGCAAGGCCGCCAGCTCCTGCTCCGCCTGGGCAATGTTGATGGGCTCCTGCCGCAGGTAGGCCTGTTCCCGGCTTGCCAGCTGGACCTGGGCCTCTTGGAGCCGCTGCAGCTCCGCGGCAAGGGTCCCCTCTTCCGCGTCCAGCTGGGCCAGCGCCTCCCGGGCCCGGTCCGGGTTCAGGTCCCGGGCGTCCAGTTCGGGATGGGCCGCCGCCAGCTCTTCGATCGCCTTGAGGTCCAGGAGGGCCGTGTCCCGCTCCTGGGCGGCCCGGCCCAGGAGGTCGGCCGTGCTGGCCACCTCCCAGGCGGATAGGAGTCCTTTCAGTTCCTTCTCCTTGTCCTTCCAGCGCTGCTGGTGGCGGAGGAACTCGCTCCATGCCTCCTGGGCCCGTTCCACGTCGCCCCCGTGGGGATCCAGCAACACCGACCAGCGCCGGCGCAGGTCGCCGGCTTCGGCCTCCAGGCCGGCCAGCGCCTCGGCTAGCTCGTCGGCCCGGCGGCCAGCGGCCCGCGCCTCCTCCTCGGCGTCCAGATGCATCCGTTCCAGCTGCGCCTCGGCAGACGGCGGCCACCCGGGAACGGCACCGGGATCGGGTCCCCGGTCGGCGTCCCAGCTGCCCTCCAGGGCCCTCCGCCACGCCTCGAGCCGGCTTTCGATGTCCCGCCAGCGGACGGCTTCGGCCGCCGGGTCGTCCCACAGGGCCGGATCCCAGGTCTGCAGCCAGGCCGCCAGGCCTTCGGGGTCGACCGGCACCTCGCCGGCCGGCCGGGCCCCGGCCTGCGGGGCGTCGGCGGCCGGCCCCTCGGTGCCGGTCCCCGTCGATGAAACCACCGCCCGGGCCGCCGCCACCTCCCCCGTCGCCTCGCCCTGGGCGGCAGGGGCCAGCACCATGCGCACCAGCCGCCGCCATCCGCCATCGGAGGCAGCCCCGCTGTCGCCGGGCCCCCGGCCGTCCCCGCTCCCTTCAGGGGGGACGTCTTCCCCAAGGCGCCGGGCCAGGTCCTCGGCAGCCTGCGCGGCCTCCCGGCCCACTCGGGCCACCGCCTCCCACCAGGCCAGGATCCGGGGCAGTTCGGCCACGCCCCGGCCTGCAAGGAACGGCTCGACCTCCCGGTACAGGGATTCCAGCTGGGAGCGGGCCTCAACAAGCCGAGCCTCGACCTCCCCGGGCCCGCCCGCCTCCAGCGTCCGGCGCCGCCGCTCCAGTTCGTCCGTCCGGGCTTGCCACTCCCGGTACCGGCGCTCCATCTCCAGCAGCCGGTCGCCGGGAAGGTCGGCCCAGGGGCCCAGGCGCCCGCGGATCGCCTCCTCCCGCCGGCGCAGGGCATCTTCCGCCGCCGGGTCGACGGTGGGCTGGCCCGCCATCAACAGCCGCCAGGCCAGGCCCCCGCCCGCCAGGGCCGCCAGGCCGGCGAGCCCGGCTCCCATGGGAAGCCCCAACCGGGGCCCGGCCAGCAGGCCGGCGACCAGCCCGGCCAGGGCCGCCACCACCAGGGCCACCCACCGGGCCACTACCCGGCGCCGCTGGATCTCGGCGGCCCGCCGGCGATTCTCCGCCTCCAGGTGCTGGATCTCGGCCCGCACCTGGACCATCTCCAGGGCGGCCGCTGCCACCTCCGGGGTCCACCCGGCGACGTCGGCGTAGGTGGCCCGGGCGGCCTCGGCGTCCGCCTGCCAGGCCTTAAGCGCATCCTGGCGGGCCCGCCACGCCCCCTCCAGGGTGGCGATGTGGCGCTGCAGCTCGGCCTCCTTTCGGGGGACGTCCCGCAACCGCTCCAGCGTCGCTGGCTCCGCCGCCGCCAGCCGGGGAACCCGCTGGGACAGCCCCTCGACGGCCTGCCGCACCCTGGCCAGGAAACGATGCCGGTACCAGGCGGCCAGCAGGGACCGGGCCGCGGCCTGGCGCTGGCGTCTCAGGGTGGCCTGAAGCTCCCGCCGCAGGTCAGCGATGCGCCGGTCCAGGTCGCGCAAGCGTTCCAGGACGGCCCGGGCCTCCCCTTCGCCCTCCCGGGCCAGCTCCGGCCAGCCCGGCCAGCGGGCACCCGCCTCCCGTTGCAAGGCGGCGATCTCTGCCTGCAGCAGGCCGACCTGCTGAGCCGCCTGCTCCATCCGAATCCGGCGGTCCGTCCGGTCGCGGTAGCGCTCGGCCCGGCGCTGCCACTGCTGCCAGGCATCGCGCCGCCGGCGACACCGTTCCAGCGCGTCCTCGAGTTCCCGGCGCCGGGCGGCCAGTTCGGCCAGCTGGAGGCGGACCTGATGCAGGTCGTCGGCCGCCGCCCGGTCCCGGCGGATGGCCTCCTCTAGATCCCGGATGCGGGCCTCCAGTTGTTCGAGCTGCCGGTCCTGGCGCTGGTTATGGGTCGACACGCCCAGGTCCCGGGTGGCCCGGGTCAGCCGCTTGATGCCGTCCACCAGGAAGGCCAGGGCGGCCGACGGCGAGCGGCTTCCCGCACCGGCCAGCATTGCCTGGACCTCCTGCGCCAGGCCGGGCCGCTCCCCAGGGCCTTCCGGCGCCCGGAGGGGCTGCTCGAGGCAATAGATCTGCAACATCACATGGCGGGATGCCACGCCGATCAGCCGTTGCAGGGCCTGCTCATACCCCTCCGCCGGCCGGCTGGCCGCGGGGTTATGGGTTCCCGCCCATTCCTCCACCGCCCCCGCCCCTTCGAGGCGGAGCAGGCGGACCCGGTGGCGTTCGAAGTCCCGCACCAGCCGGTACCGGCGCCCGTCGCTGGCCGTGAACTCCAGCTCGCCCTCGAACCGGGCCGCCCCGTTCCAGTGGCGATAGCGAGCCTGCCCGTAGCGGGTGGGGTCGGACGACCCCGGAAGGCCGAAGAGGACGGCAACCAGGCCGGCCAGCAAGGTCGACTTGCCCGATTCGTTGGGAGAGACCCAGTGGCCCAATCCGGCAGGGAACCGGAACTCGGCCTCGTCCCGGAAGGGGCCGAATCCCCGCAACACCAGGCGGTGCCAGATCACCGGGTGGCGGGCCCCGCCGGCCTCACCCACCTGCGGGTCCCCGGCGGCCGGGGCCATGGGCCCCTCCCCGCCGGCCGCCGTCGCCTCCCCGGCCGCAGGTCCGCCCGCTTCCCCATGGGCCCCGTTGCCGTCCGGGATCGCCATCCCGTCCCTCACCGCCCGGCCCCCTCCTTTAGCAGGGCCCGCGCACCAAGCCGCAGGGCCCGTTCCACCACCCGGCGGCGCCGCGGGTCCGCCGCCGTCTCCAGTTCGCCCAGCAGGCGCCGGACGAACAGGCCCAGGATGGTGGGCTCCGCGGACCAGCGCACCAGCTCGTCCCAGGTTACGGGTTCCGTGGCATCGTCGATCTCCAGGTGGAAGAAGCGGCTGCCGTGCTCGGCCACCAGCGCCTCCCCGTCCACGGCGAAGGCGGGGGCCCCCTCCAGCCGCACCCGCAGGATGCGGTCGGGCCCCGCCAGGCCGGCCAGGTAGTCGCCCAGGGCCGCGGCATCGGGAAAGGCGCCGGCATCGATGACCAGGCTCTCCATCGGCTGGAAGGCCACCGGCTGCCGGCGGACGGCCACCACCCCCCGGCCGGGTTCCACCTCGACCAGGGTCAGGACGCCGGTGCCGGGATCGTCAAAGCCCTTTCCCTCCACCGCGCCGGCATAGACGGCGGGGGTGGATCCCAGCCGCTCCTCCAGAGCCTGGTGGATGTGGCCCAGGGCGACGTAGTCGTAACCCGCCCGGCCCAGGGCCTCCCGGTCCAGGGGCAGGCTGCGGTCGCCGGCCCAGGTCCCCAGGGTCCCGTGGAAGACGGCCAGGTGAAAGCCGGACTCGTCCAGCCGGGGAAAGGTGGCCAGTGGGGCACCCACCGGCGTGAGGCCGCCGGTGTACGCCAGGCTGTACACGTGGACGGGCTGGCCGGCGACCGTCAGGGTCGCCACGTGGGCGGGCAGGGGGTTCTGCACCAGCACGCCGGGCCAGGCGGCGGCAAAGCGGCGGTAGACCGAGTCGTGGTAGGTGATCTCGTCGTGGTTGCCGGGCACCGTGACCACGGGGACCCCGCCGTCCTCCAGGCGGCGCAACTGGGCCAGGACCTCCTGAACCAGCCGCTCCTCGGGCCGGTGGGTCTCGAACAGGTCGCCGGCGATCACCACCAGGCCGACCCGGTGACGTTCATCGAGGGCGAAGTCGACCGCCCGGGCGAGCAGGCCGTCGCGGCGCCGCCGCCGTTCGGCCCTGCGGTCGGGGGCCATGAACCGCGGCTCCCAACCCAAGTGGAGATCCGCCAGGTGCAGGATGCGGAACACGGCTTGTCCCTCCAGCGGACAGAAAGTCCCCCATCGGGGGCCGGGCCCGGCCGGCCTCCGCCAGGGCGATGGTCGCCCGGCTCGACGGGCCCGTTCCGCGGGCCACCGGGTCGCTGGATACAGATTACAGAACAAACGTTCCCCGTGTCAAGGCCGCTGGCCGCTCGTCCTGCCCGGGACGCTGCCAAGCCCCAACCATCGGGACTCCGGTTCCAACCGCCAGAACCCTAGATCCACCGGCCGCGCTGGCGGGTCCACTGCAAATAGCGCAGCCCCACGGTCACCATGGCCGCCACCGCCGCCAGCACCCGCCAGCCGGGGACGTGCCCCACCGCCATGAAGACCAGCCCCAGGGGAAAGCCGACGATCCCCACCCAGGGGGTGCGGCGGCGCCACAGGGCGACCAGGCAACCGGCGAGCAGGGCCGGGATCAGGGCAGCGGGCGCCAGGTACACCGTGGCGCCGATGGCGCTGGCCAGGCCCCGCCCCCCCGGCCGAAACCGGCGCTGGGCCGGCCAGTTGTGGCCGGCCACCGGCGCTACGGCGGCGGCCACCAGCCACCAGCCGCCACCCCCCAGCCGGTCCATCAGGGCCACCGGCAGCAGACCCTTGGCAAAGTCGAAGGCGAAGACGATCAGGCCCGCGGCGGGACCGGCCTGGCGCCACGTGCCGGCGGTGCCGGGTTCGTCCCCCAGTTCGCGGGGCGAGGCCCCCCGCCGCCAGCGGACCAGGTATTCCGCGGGCAGCACCCCGCCCAGAAGATAGGCCAGCACGGGGATGACCCAGATCCATCCAGGGGCCGCCGGGGCGGACGGCCAGGCCATGGCGAATCCCCGCTCCATCTGCGCTCCCTCCTGCCCGGCAGGGGTTGCAGGCGCCGGCCGCCCCGGCCGGTTCCACCGCCCGGCCCCGTCTCGCCGCCGGCCGTCCCCGGTCCCCCGGGTCGGGCGGCCCAGCCCGCTGAGCCGGCCGGCACGTTAGGGGGACGGCCGCCGGCCCGGTTCCACCGGGTCCTTGGGCATCGGGTCGAGGGGTTCGGGTTCCGGCGACGCCCCGGGTGCGGGCCCCGTGCCGGCTGCGGCGGGGGTCTCCGGCGCCGGGCGCCCGGCGACCTCGGCCGGCTTGCGTACCCGGACGGCGGCGATGCGCAACCCCTCGCGCCGCTCCACGATGAAGGACCAGCCCTGGTGCTCGAACCCCTCGCCCACCTCGGGCAGCCGGCCCAGGTTGTAGAGGACGAACCCGGCCACCGTCTCGTAGTGGGGGCTGGCGGGGATGCCCAGGTCGAGGCGCTCGTTGGCATCCTCGATGGAGGTGTCGCCCTCCAGCACCCACTCGCTGGCCGCCACCTGGCGCCCGCCGGGCAGGCCGCCTCCCACTTCCCCGACGATCTCCTCCAGCAGGTCGTCCAGGGTGACCAGGCCCGCCACCCCGCCGTACTCGTCCACCACCACCGCCAGCCGGAACCGGTCCCGCTTCATCTCCTTCAGCAGGTCCAGGGCGAGCTTGGTCTCGGGGACGAACCGGACGGGGCGCATCAAGCCTTCCACGGTCTCCGGGCCGTCCCCTGCCAGGGCGGCCTGCAGCAGGTCCTGGGTACGGACCTGGCCGACGATGTCGTCGGGCCCCGTCCCCGTCACCGGGTAGTGCTGGTGGCCCGCCTGCAGGGCTCGTTCCACCGCCCGGGCCAGCGGCAAGTCCCGGGGCAGGGTGCGCATCTCCGGCCGGGGCACCATGACCTGGCGGACGATCCGGTCCCCGAAGTCGAAGACCCCTTCGATGAGCTGCTTCTCCTCCGATCGCAGATCCTGGTGCTCGGCGACGTAGAAACGGATCTCCTCCTCGGTCAAACCCCGCTCCTGGACGTCGACCCGGCCGCCCAGGGCCCGCACCACCAGGTTGGTCGAACGGGCCAGCAGGGTGGTGAAGGGTGCAGCGACCCGGGCCAGCAGGGCGATGGGCCGGGCCACCCTCAGGGCCAGCCCTTCGGGGTTCTGGAGGGCCAGGCGCTTGGGGGCCAGCTCGCCCAGCACCAGGGTGACGTAGGAGATCACCACCGTGACCGCCCCGACGGCCACCGAACCCGCCAGGCCCGGCCCCAGGCCGAGGCGCCGCAGCCAGGCGGCCACGGGCTGGGCCAGGGTGACGGCGGCGGAAGCGCTGGCCAGGAAGCCGGCCAGGGTGATGCCGACCTGGATGGTGGCGAGGAACCGGCTGGGGTCGGCCATCAGCCGCCGGGCCACCTGGGCCGCCCGGTGGCCCTCCTCCGCCAGCTGGTGGATGCGGGCGTCCCGGGCGGCGATGACCGCGATCTCGCTGGCGGCGAAGAAGGCGTTGACCAGCACCAGGACACCGATCCAAAGCAGCTCCGGCAAGACGCCGGCCACCGGCGAACCGCCCCCTTCCCCACCCGGCCCTGGCACGGCCCGGGAGATCTTCCTGCACGCGTGGTTTCTTCCAAAGAATATATCCGTCTTCCCCGCCGCCGGGGAGGGTGGGGCGGCCCGCGCCCCACCGCCTGCCCGAACCGGGGCGCAGGGGCCGGGGAACCCAGCGGGCCGGGCCGGCAAGGGCAAAGAAACGGGCCGCGGGCGGCTCGCCAGCCGCCCGCGGCCCCGGTCGGAAACGAGGATCCCGGCGAGACCGGTCCGGCCTTCCCGGGACGTCCAGAGGGTCGGCGGGAAGCTCAAGGGGCCGGCCGGATCTCGGCCACCGTGCCGCCCTGGATCAGCACCTCGACCCGCTGGCCCAGCAGGCCCGCCAGGTCGATGCCCAGGAACAGGCCGTTGCCGCCCTGCAGGGCCAGCCGCCGGGGATCGACGGGCAGGTTCACCACCCGGCCGTCGTCGAGGCGCAGCCGCAGGTGGAAGGTCCCGCCGACCTGCCCCTCCGCCCGGCCCGCACCGGCGGCCTGCCCCTGGCTGCCGGAACGGGCCTCCGCGCCGGCTTGCGCCTCCCCGCCCGCAGAACCCTGGGCGGAGCCGGTCAGCGAGCCGAGGAGGCCCTCCAGGCCCGGGCTGTCCAGCAGCACGCCCTCCAGCCGGAGGCTCGCCTTGCCGGCCAGGACGCTTTGCAGGTCCACCGCCTGGGACGAACCGGCCGCCCCACCGGCCGCCCCGTCGCCCTCGCCGCCGCCCTGGCCGGCTCCCGCCGTCACCGTGGCCTGCCCCTGGGCGCCCGTCCTGACTTCAGACCCGGCCGCGGCCCCCAGGTCCTGGGGCAGGGTTCGTCCCACCCGTTCCGCGGCCCGCTCCAACATGGAGCGCCAGACTTCCAGGGGCAGCGGCGTGAGGGGCTGCAGGGCCGGCCCCGCCCCCGCCTCGACCCGGGCCTGGACGATCCCCAGGTCGAGGCAGATGGCCAGCGCCCGCTGCTGCTCCTCCGTCAGGGACGCCAGGCCGCCGGCGGCCTTACCCACGGCGCCGGCCAGATCGCCGGCCCGTTCCTGGATGTTCGGCTCCGGCACGTCCGCCCCCGCCTGGACGAGCCCCCGCACCAGGACGGTCGCCGCCCAGGCCAGGGTCGCCGGCCGCTCCGGCTGCAGGGCCCCGCCCGCCGTCAGGTCGCCGGCCTGCACCAGCCCGGCCCGGATCGCCGCCTCCACGCCGTCGCGGTAGGCCTGGGGGATGGCCGCGGCATCGATCACCGCCTTGCCGTCCACCTCCAGGGTGGAACCGGCCGACCCCGCCACCCGGGCGGCCGCCTCCCCGGCGGTCCCGGTCGCGGCCGCCTCACCGCCCGCAGCCGGGCCGGCGGGTTCCGCCTGCGACCCCCGGGCCAGGGTCGTCTCCACCTTCTGCCACAGGGCGACGACCAGCCCCCGGATCCGCTGCCACAAGCCCAGCACGGGGCCCGGGGCCCCCTCGGCGCCCGCGGCGGGACCGCGGCCCGTCAGGCCCGTCGCCGCGTCGCCGGTCGACACCGGGCCCCCCTGGCCGCCGGCCTGGACCTGCCCGGACGCCGCCGCCTGGGCGCCGGCCTCCGGGCTCGCGAAGACCGCCGCCGCCTCGGCCAGCACCTGCGCACGGGTGACCACGTGGCCCTGTGCCGATGCCGAGCCGGTTCCCGCGGCCGCCAGCAAGGGGGTGGCCAGCAGCGCTCCGGCGGCCACCAGCGCCAGCACCGTGACGGCGAGCCGCCACCTGCGACCCCACCGCCCGCCTGCAAGCCTCATCGTCGGATCCATGCGCCGGAACCCACCTCCTGTCTTGTCCCTCCCCGGGGGATGACCGGCCACCGGCGACCGGCCGGCCCGGCGGCGGCCCTCCCCGCACCACCGCCCGGCGGGCCCAGCCGGCGCCCTGCGGCGGCCGGTTCTTCCCCACCCGAGAGAGGGTTTCGAGTCGGATCCCAGTTTTTTGGGCTTGTCCAGCATTTTATCGGGATTGTATTACGTTTTGCGTCATTTTCTACTGTTTTCGCTCGACTTGAGGTCCAGGACGGGGATCCCTATGCTGGAGAGAAGATCCCGGTCGGGGCCCCCGGGCGGGGGGAAGACCCCGCCAGCGGATCGAACTCCTCCGTGGAGGTGAAGCGGGTGGCGACCTTCCAGTATCCAACCCATCCCCGCCCGTCCTGCCATGCGGTGGTCAGCGACGGAGAGCGGGTCGTCCTGGTGCGGCGGGGCGGCGAGCCCTTCCGCGGGTGGTGGGGCCTGCCGGGCGGGGCGGTGGAACTGGGCGAGACGGTGGAAGAGGCCCTGCGCCGGGAGGTACGGGAGGAGACGGGCCTGGAGGTCGAGGTCCAGGACTTCTTGATGTACAAGGACGCGGTCAACCGGGACGAAGCCCGCCGCGTCCGGTTCCACTACGTGATCCTGTTCTTCGCCGCCCGGCCCGTGGGCGGGACCCTGCAGGCGGCCGACGACGCCGCCGAGGCCGCCTGGGTGCCCTGGGCCGAGGTGGACCGGTACCGGCTGGTCCCCGGCACCGAGCAGGTGCTGTCGGCGTGGCGGGCGGTGCGGGGGACGAGCCGGCCGGCCGGCGCGGGCACCGGAGGCCCTCTGGGCGGCGGGCGCCCAGCGGGCGATCCCCTCGGGGGAAGGGAGGCCTAGGGGCGGGCACCGGCTCACACCCCCCGCGGCCCGGGTGACGCCCGTGAACCCCACCGGCCCTCCGTCCTGCGGGCGTCCCCGAACAACAACGGCGTCCCCGGTCGACACCGGCGCCCTGGGGGGACGCGGCCGGCACACCGGCCCCCGCCCCACGGTCCCCCCGCCCCACCGTCCCATCGCCAACCGCTCGGCCCGCTGCCAAAACACCGCCGCAAAACCCCGCCGCCAACACCGCCGCAGGCACCGCCGCAGCCAGGCACGCCCGCGGCGGCCGGATCAGCCGTTGCCCAGCCCGCCGCGGGCCGGTTCCTCCCGGGCCGCCCCTTGGAGAAGGCGCACCAGGGCCTCGTGGATGCGCCCGTTGGTCGCCACCACGGACGGCTGCCAGACGTCGAAGGCGCTGCCGTCCAGCCGGGTCACCCGGCCGCCGGCCTCCCGGACCACCAGGGTCCCCGCCGCCAGATCCCAGGGCCCCAGGCGCAGCTCCCAGAAGCCGGAGATCCGCCCGGCCCCCACGTAGCACAGGGACAGGGCGGCCGAGCCGATGGCCCGCACGTTGCGCGCCTCGGCCAGCACCGCCCGGAACAGGTCCAGGTTGATCCGCTTGCCCTCGACGGCGTCGTATTGGAACCCCGTGGCCAGCAGGCTCTCGGCCAGCTCCTCCTCGGCGGACACCCGCAGGGGCCGGCCGTTGAGCGTGGCCCCGTGCCGGCGCACCGCCACGTAGAGCTCGTCCTGGATCGGGTTGAACACCGCCCCCGCCAGGACCTCGTTGCGGTACAGGATCGCCACCGAGGTGGCGACGATGGGCAGGCCGTGGATGAAGTTGGTCGTCCCGTCGATGGGATCGACGAGCCACTCCCACTCCCGCTCCCCGGCCGCCTGGGCCACGGCCCCCTCCCGGGATCCCGCCTGGCCGGAGAGGACGCGCCGGGAGATGTCCTCCTCCCCCACCACCGCGTGGCCGGGGAACTGCCGCTGGATGTACGCGGCCAGCTCCGCCTCGATGGCCTCGTCGGCCTCCGTCACCAGGTCGTAACGGGAGGTCTTGGTGCGGACCCCCGTGGCCGCACCGAAGTGGTGGCGCAACATCTCGCCGCCCCGCAGGGCGACGTCGATCACGGCATTCCGCAAGGTCTCCGCATCGAGCATGACGGCACCCTCCTGTTGGCCCCCGGGCCCCGGCGGCCACGAAGAACCCGCGCCCCGGGGCGCGGGTCGTCCGCGGGCGTCCCGGCCGGAGCCGGGGCACCGGTACCATTGTCGCAAACCGGGCGGGCCGCCGCCACGCCGGCACGAAGACCGGCGGCCCACCGGCCCCCCATCGTCCGCCGGCCGTCGGGCGCCGGGCGCCCGGCCGTCCGGCCGCCGGGCGGGTCAGCCCGTTGCCGCCCGCCCCGCCGCCCCGGCCTCGACCGTTGCAGCGCCCGTCCCTTCCGCCGGCCGCCGCCAGAGCAGCCCGATGGCCAGGACCGCAGCCGCCAGCGCCAGGAAGGCCGCCGCCAGGGGCCGGGTGACGAAGATGGCCGGCGAGCCCCCCGCCATGGTCAGGGACTGGCGGAAGGATTCCTCCATCATCGGCGCCAGCACGTTGGCCAGCACCAGCGGCGCCACGGGGAAGTCCAGCTTGCGCAGGCCGTAGCCCACCACCCCAAAGGCCATCGCGACCCCCACGTCGAAGAGGGCGTAGCGCAGGCTGTAGGCCCCCAGGGCCGAGAGCACCAGGATCGCCGGCCCCAGCACCGCGAAGGGGATCCGGGCCACCCGCACCCACAGCCCGATCAGGGGCAGGTTCAACACCAGCAGGATCAGGTTGCCCACGTACATGCTGGCGATGATGGTCCAAACCAGTTCGGGGTGCTGGCGGAACAGGCCGGGCCCGGGGTCCAGGCCGTACATCATGAGCCCGCCCAGCAGCACCGCGGGCACGGGCCCCGAGGGCAGCCCCAGGGAAAAGAGCGGGACGAACCCGCCCGTGGAGGTGGCGTTGTTGGCCGCCTCGGCGGCCGCCACCCCCTCGATGGCCCCGCGGCCGAAGCGCTCGGGGTGCCGGCTCACCCGCCGTTCCGCGTCGTAGGCGACGAAGGTCGTCACCGAAGGGCTGCAACCCGGCAGCAGCCCCAACAGGAAGCCGATGAGGCTGCCCCGCAACATGGCGGGCGTCCCCACCTGGAGGTCCCGCCGGGTCGGCAGCCACCCCCGCACCCGGGTCTCGTAGAGGTGGGTGACCCGCTCCTCGGCGGCCAGCAGGACCTCGCTGACGGCGAAGAGGCCGATGATCACGGCCACGAAGGGGAACCCCGCCATCAAGGGCAGCCAGCCGAAGGTCCAGCGGGCCGCCCCCGTCACCGGGTCGAGCCCCACCATGGCCACCAGCAGGCCGAGCAGGGCCGAGGCGGCGCCCTTGAGACCTTGCCCGCCCGACAGGCTGGCGACCAGGGCGCCGGCCAGCACCGTCAGGGCGAAGTATTCCGGCGGGCCGAAGGCCAGCGCCACCTCCGCCAGCGCCGGGGCGAAGAAGGTCAGGCCCACCAGGCTCAAGGTCCCCGCCACGAAGGAGGCCAGGGCCGCCATGCCCAGGGCCGCCCCCGCCCGGCCCTGCCGGGCCAGCTGGTAGCCGTCCAGCGCCGTCGGGACCGACGAGGCCTCCCCCGGGATGTTGACCACGATGGCCGTGGTCGACCCGCCGTACATGGCGCCGTAATAGATGGCCGCCATCATCACCAGCGCCGGCCCCGGCGGCACCATCACCGTCAGGGGCAGCAGCATGGCGATGGCCGAGGTGGGGCCGATGCCGGGCAGGACCCCCACCAGGGTCCCCAAGAGGCAACCGGCCAGCCCGTACAGCAGGGTCTGGGGCTCCAGCGCCATGCCGAGCCCGTGGAGAAGCCATTCGAAGGACGTCACCGCTCAAGCCCCCCATCCGGTCCGGGGCCCGGTGACGGGCACCGGGGCGGCCTACGGGCCGCCCCCGATCCCCCCCACCAGGCCCGGCAGGCCCGCCAGCACCCCCAGGGGCAACGGCACCCCCAGTCCCCGGACGAACCCGGCCCACAGGCCAAGGGCCAGGAGCCCGCCCGCCAGGGCGGCGACCCACCAGCGCCGCTCGCCCAGATACCAGGTCATGCCCGCCATGAACAGGGCGCTGGCCAGGGGAAAGCCCAGGACCGGCAAGGCCGTGGTGTAGGCGGCCAGCGCCGCCACCGTGACCGCCAGCCGAACCCGGCCCGCCCAGGCGTCCCGGCGGGACGCGCCGGGCACCCGCTCCAGGGCCGCGCCGGACACCCGCTCCACGGCCGTGACGGCTTTACCGCCCCCGGCCCCCGCCCCCTGGCCGCCGCCGGCGACCGGGGTTGCAGCCCCGCCGGAGACCGGGCCGGCGGCCGGGGGAGTCTGCCAGGCGGCCGAGGGAGTCTGCCCGCCGGCCGGTTCGTCCGGGGAAAGGGCGGCGTCACCCCGCGGGCCGTTCGCCCCCGAGCCGGGGGGCGGGGCCCCCGGCGGGGCCTCCCCCCAGCTGCCGGCAGGCCGAGGCGCTTCCACCGCCGCCGGCGCCTCCGCCGCCTGAGCCGGTCCCCGCGCCGGCCCGGCCCGCCGCGCCTTCCACCAGGACCCCGCCGCCGTCGCCACGAGGCCCAGTCCCGTCAGTACCAGCCCGGCGGCCACCAGGGACGGCAACACGCCGGGCCCCATCACGCCCGCCACCGGGGCCCGGGGCGGGGCGCCGGCCAGGGCGACGAGCCCGAGGAGGACGAGGCCGGCTCCCGCCGCCGCATCCCGCTTCATGCCGCTGCCTCCTCCCGGTTCCTCCTTCCCAGGACGCCCAGGACGTCCAGGACGTTCGGGACGTCGAGGGCGTCCAGCGCGTCCCGCCGGACGCTCCCCTCCCGCCTCACGCAGGGTTCACGAAGGGCCTACTGCTGCAGGTCGGGCAAGAGGGCCTGGTAGGTGGCCCGCACCTGCTCGATATAGGCCTTGCTCTCGTCGTGGCCCATGGCCAGGGGCACGAAGCCCTGCGCTTCCATCTGGGCGCGGATCGCGGGATCCCGGGCGATGGTCAGGAACGCCTGCTCCAGCTCGGCGATGATCTCCGGCGGCGTTCCCGCCGGCACCCCCACCCCCCGGTCGATCCGCTCGACCAGATCGATGCCCTGCTCCTTGAAGGTGGGGGCGTCGGGCAGCCCCGGAAACCGCTGGTCGGCCGCGATGCCCAGCACCCGGATCCGGTCCCGGTACTTGACCAGGTCGTTGGAGTTGGCGAAGACCGCCGCCACGTGCCCGCCCAGGAAGGCGGTGATCTGGGGGGCGGCGCCGCTGAAGGGGACGTAGGTCAGGTCGATCCCCGCCAGCTTCTCCAGCCGCACCGTGGCCACGTGATGCCCGGAGAAGGTCCCCGAGCCGCCCACGGTGATGGCGCCGGGATTCGCCTTGGCCGCGGCGATGAACTCCTCCAGGGTCTTGTAGGGACTCGAGGCGGGCACCGCCAGGCCCAGGGGGGTCGATTGGAAGAGCACCACCGGCTCGATCTGCTCGGTGCGGTAGCCCGTCTGCTGTTGCAGGGGCTGGAGGATGATGTGGGGCAGGTTGATCCCCGCCACCACCGAGCCGTCGGGCCGGCTCCGGACCAGCTCGCTCCAGCAGAGGGCGCCGCCGCCGCCCACCTTGTACTCGATGGCCACCTGCCGGCCCAGCAGCCGCTCCAGGTGGGGCTGCTGTCGCCGGGCCTCGATGTCCGACTGGCCTCCGGGGTCAAAGCACACCAGGTAGGTCAGCGGGCCGCGGGCCCCGCCGGCCGGCTGCCCGCTGCCCGAGCCGCCCGCGTTGGCCTCGCCGGCGCCGCCCGCCGCCGGGCCCGCTCCCCCGGACGAACCGGCCCCCTGGCCGTCCTGGGCCCCCGGCCCCGCCCCCACGGCACCGCCGGCGCTGCAGCCGGCTGCGATCAGGGCCAGGGCGAGGAGCAGGGCCAGCAGGACGGGCAGGAAGCGGGATCCCGCCGGCCCATGGCGGCCGGTGGGCCAGGCAGCCGTCCCCGCCCGGCCGTCCGGGCGCCCCTTCAGGGCGGGGGCCCCTTTCGCCGTGGCGGGCGCCGGTTGTCTCCGGATCCCCATGGTCTCGTCCTCCCCTCCCGGCGGAGCGGCGGGACCGGGTGCGCTGGGCACCGGTCCCGCGGCCCTGGGCGTTCATCCCGCCGGGCTAGGCGTACTGTATGCCCGCCGGGGAGGCGACGTGCCGCATGGCGGGAAGCCGGAACGGGGAGGCCGGCGCCGCCGGCCTCCCCGGCTCCGCCGGCGGCCCGGAAGCGGAGACGGCGAGCCCCATGACGGCAAGCTAAACCCTGGCGCGGGCCCCGGCGGCGCGCCGGAAGCAAGACGAGACGACGAGCCGCATGATGGCAAGGCGAAACCATGGCGCGGGCCCCGCCGGCAGCCCGGGAAGCGGCCGCGGCGGGCTGCGAGGACGGAGGCCGCCGCGGCCGGGACGGCACCGGATGGGAGGGCCTACTTCCGGCTGCGGGCGTAAGGCCGCGGGGTCCGCAGCCGCGGGGCGGCCATGGTGGCCGGCGGGTCGCTAGCGGGGAAGGTGCCCTCCACCACGTCGTCGTAGTCGAACCGGAACTCCTCCATGCCCCGGACCAGTTCGCCGGCGATGCGGGCCAAATCGCCGTCCAGCCGCCGGCGCGCCTCGGCGAACAGCTCGCCCTCCTCCGCGGCGATGTGCTGGTGAAGGGCCTCCGCCAGCCCGGCGATGAGGCCATCGAGGGAGCCTGCAGCCGGACCATCCATGGCACCGGCGGGCGCCGGCGATCCGCTCCAGCCGCCGGCCGCCCGGGGGCCGGCGGTGCGGGAGCCGCCGGGGGGCCCGCCCAGACCGTCGGCCGCCATCTCCAGGCGCCCCGCGCCGGGCCCCGGGCCAGCGGCCGGCTCCGTGGCGGAACGGCCGCGGCCGGGGGCCGGGACGGCCCCTTCCACCCCCTGGCTGGCTTCCACGGCGGCGGCCAGCCGCTTGGCCAGTTCGTCCAGCCGGCGGTGTTCCCGGGCCCGGGCGGCCAGTTGCTGGGCCATCCCGCTGCCGCCGTAGAGGCGCAAGGCCGGATAGAAGGCCTCCTGCTCCAGGCGCCGGTGGGCGTCCAGCTCATCCATCAGCTGGGCCACCACGCCGGGGCGCTCCCCCGCCTCCGACCGCACCCGTTCCAGCAGGGACGCCAGCCGCCGGTGCTGCTCGTGGAGGATCTCCAGCGCCCGCTCCCCGGGCCCCTTGGTCGCCACGCCGTCGTCCACGGCCCATCCCCCCTTCGGTCAGCGCTAGTTTTTCCAACCCGGCCGCGGCTCTGCGCTAGAGCGCCCGGCCCCGGCGGTGCGCCAGGGCTCCGCCACCACGCCACCCCCCGGCCCTTCGCTGCTCGCCGGGCCCCCAGGGCGGTGCGCTAAAAGGGGCCGGGAGGTCCCCGTGCCGGTGGCCTCCCAGAGACGCAATGCAACGGTCTGGTGAGCCGTGCGTGGAGCCAACGGGGTGTTTCCGGCATGTATGAGCCGCCAGCGTACCGGCCATACTGGAACGTGCCCGGGCACCAAAAGGAGGAAGCAGCTTGGTCGGCAAGATCAGGCCGCGCCGCGTCATCATGCCGTCCGACCTGGTGGGCCGGGAGGGCCCCAGCCGGCCCCGCTCCGGACCGGTGATCCACTACCGTCTGGACGAACCGGCGGCGGCCGCCGCCCATCCGGGGCCCGGGGTCCGGCCGGACCGGCCCGCCGATCCGGGGGCCGCGGGGGCCGCCGGCGACCGGCCGGTTCGTCCGAACCGGGCACGGAACCCGCGACATCCGTCATCGAAACCATCGGGAGGAGGAGGACAGATGCAGGAACCCATGACCCAGGGGGCCAGCCAGGCTTACGCGATGCCGGGTGCCCATCCCGCTGCCGGGGCCCCGGGATCCGGCGCCGGGATGCCGGGTGGTCCCGGCGGCCAGCCGGCAGGGACCGGCGCCGCACCCGGCGCCCTCTCCGGCCGGGTCGACTTCCAGCGCCTGAGCCCCCAGGAACAGCGCCAGGCCTTGCTGGAGCTGGTGCGGGACGGGCGCAACGACGAGGAGATCGGGGCCATGTTCGGCCTTAGCCAGTGGCAGGTGCGCAACCTGCGTTACCGGCTGGGGATCAAGAAGGACCGGGGCGGGAACGTCCACCTGGAGCCCATCCGCATGCGGGGGGTGGAGGCGGCCGATCCGGTCGACGCCTTCGAGACCGGCGAGGGCCGGCCGCGCCTGGCCCTGACCCTGGAGGGCGAGTTCAGCGGGACCACCCTGGCCAGCTACCTGGAGGGCATCACCAGCTTCGTCGGCGCCGCGGGGGAGCGGCCCTTCCGGGTCCGGTGCTTCGTCTGCGAAGCCGGCGGCGACGAGGGCGACGACGACCGCTGAGGGGCGGCGGGAACGCCACCGGTGAATCCGGGGCCCCGGGGCCCATGGTCCCGGGGCCCCGGTGCTTGCCGCCGGCATCCTGGCCTGGAGCATCGCGGCCTGGCGGCCGATCAGCGGTCGCCGGTCCGGGCGCCGCCGGCCGCCGCCGTCGACCCCGCGGCCGTGCCGGGGGCCTTCGCGGCCGTCGCGGCCACCTGGGGCGCCGGGGCGGCCGCCCCCGGGCCGGCCGGTTCGTCCCCGGGGACCGGCTCGGCCCCCTGGGTCCGGGCCCGTCCCGTGGGGCAGTCGGGCCGCAGGGCGCACAGGTCGCAGCGCGGGTTGCGGGCGTGGCAGATCCGCCGCCCGTGCCAGATCAGCCAGTGGTGGGCCCGGGACCACTCGGCCTCCGGGATCTTCGCCATCAGCTCCTGCTCGACCCGCTCGGGGGTGGTCCCGGAGGCCAGGCCGAGGCGGCGGGCCACCCGGAACACGTGGGTGTCGACGGCGATGGCGGGGATGCCGAAGGCGTTGCTCAGCACCACGTTGGCGGTCTTGCGGCCGACGCCCGGCAACTGGACCAGCTCCTCCCGGGTCGCCGGCACCTCCCCGCCGTGCCGCTCCACCAGGATGCGGCACAGGGCCAGGAGGTTGCGGGCCTTGTTCCTCCAGAGGCCGATGGTGCGGATCATCGAGCCCAGCTCGTCCTCGCTGAGCTCCAGCATCGCCTGGGGCGTCGGGCAGCGGGCGAACAGGGCCGGGGTCACCTGGTTCACCGCGGCGTCGGTGGTCTGGGCCGAGAGGACCGTGGCCACCAGCAGTTCAAAGGGCGTGCGCCAGTGCAGGGCCGTGGTGGCCTGGGGGTACATGCGGGCCAGGGTTGCCCGGATGCGGGCGATGCGGGCCCGCTCGGCCTCAGCGGGCGGCTCGGCGCCCCCGGGGGCGCCAGGGACGGCCACCGCCTTGGGGGGCTCCCCCTTCCGCGGCGCCCGGGGGCGGCGGGTGGACGTTCTCGCGCCGGTGCCGGGCCGGCGGTCCCGGCCCGGGGTGGCGCTCGGCTCCCCGGCGGCGGGCGCCTTCGTCTCGTGGCGGTCTTCGGGCGATGGACGAGGGTTCACGCGCGTCACCGCCGCCTAGCCTACCACGATGGGGACGAACCGGGTAGCCCCAGGGTCCGGGGCCCTCACGCCAGCCGCCGCCCCAGTTCCTCCGCCAGCTGCCGGGCCACCGCCGCCCGCCCGCTGACCAGGCGTCCGTGGGGACACCACAGGGGCTCGTCCGGTGCCCAGACGGGCTCCGCCCCGGTCCGGCGGGGCAGCCGGTAGCGGGGGACGAACCCGGCCGGGGGCTCCGCCAGGGCGCGGAACTGCATGCCGCTGGCCCCGACCTGCAACAGCCACCCGGAGGGCGCGGCCAACCCGGGGGGCGCGGCAAGGTCGTGGGGCCGGCCCCCTCCCCGGCCCTCTGGGAGGGAAGCTGTCCCGGTCCCGGGGAGGCGCTCCCAGCGGGCGACATCGTCCCCACCCGCTCCGGCCCCTCCCCCCGGCGCCGGGCCACCGGCTCCCGTACCCGCCAGCTGGGCCAGCAGCCGCTCGAGGGTCGCCTCCACCCGGGCGGGCGGGATGAAGAAGAGGGATAGGGGATTGGACGGGTCGTTGGGGGCCGTCAGGCTTGCCGTGGCCAGGCATACGGGGCCGGCCGCCACGGCGCCTGGGGACGGCGATGAGGCGGCGGGGCCTTGGGGGGAAGACGCGCCCGGCGGGGCCGCGGGGCCCTCGCCGGCCGGGGCCGGTTCGGTACCGGCTCCGTCCCCGGGTCCGTACACCGGGACGGCCAGCAGGTGGAGCCAGGCATCGAAGCCGCCGGGCGGCTGGACCGCCTCCCGCCCCGCCGCAAGGGCCTCGCGGGCCGCCTGCCGGCCGCGTTCGTCCGGTGCCGGCCCCGACCCTGGGCCGGGATGGACCGCCGTCAACCTGGCACCCCCTCCGGCCGCGGTGGCCGGCCCGGGACCGCAACCCCGGCACCGGCCACCTGCGCGCCCCTCGGACTCGTCGCCGGCCACCCGTCGCCGGCAAGACCATCAACCGCATTGTACCGCACCCGCGGCCGGAGGACCGGTCGCAGGCTGCCGGGCCCCCGGAGGACCGGCCGCAGACCGGCCGGCCCCCGCCGGCCGCAGGCTGGCGAGCCAGCTGGCAGGACGCCGCAGGAGGTCCGGCCACCGACCGGCGGGCCCCCGGCGGTCGCAGGCCGGCGGGCCGCCGCAGGAGGTCCGGCCGCAGGGGACAGCATCCGCGGGAAGGCCGGCCGGCGGCCGGACCGGCCGCAGGAGCGCCGCCCGCAGGTGGACCATGGGAAGGAGGGATGGCCGTGCCGGGGTCGCCGGTGGCATCCAGCTGGAACGGATGGGCCTCCCTGCCCCTTCTGGTAGCGGCGGTGCTGATCGGCCTGGCCGTGGCCGGCGCCGCCCTGTGGCTCGGGCGGGGCCTGATCGTCGATCGCCTGACCGACCGCACGGTCCGCCGGCTGCTGCGCGAGCCCTACCGGGAGAACCTTTGGGACCTGGCCGTCGGCATGCACCGGATCCCGCCGGCCCTGCTGCTGGAGCTGGAGTTGCGGGCCGACAAGGGGGAGCTGCTGGAGCGGCCCCTCGGCGGGCTGAGCCGCTTCAGCCCCTGGGAAGCCATCGCCTTCAACCCCGCCCAGCTGGCCCGGCCGCCCCTTCCCCCCGGCGCCCCCGTGGACACTCAGGTGGTGCTGGGCCCGCGGGCGGGCCGGCCGCTGCGGCTGGCCACCCCCCTGCTGGTCAGCGCCATGGGCTACGGCATCGGCGTCAGCAAGGCTTTCGCCCTGGCCCTGGCCCGCGGCGCCCACCGGGCTGGGACGGCCTACAACGCCGGCTCAGGCCCGGTGCTGCCCGAGATCCTGGAGAGCGAGGGGCCGGTGATCCTCCAATACACCGGCGGCGCCTGGAACCAGATCCCGGAGGAACTGGCCCGCGCCGCCATGGTGGAGATCCGCCTGGGCCATGGCGCCCGGAGCGCCCTGGGCCGGCTGATCAAGGTCGACCGGCTGCCGGCCGAGGCGCGGCACCGCATGGGGGCCGGGACCCGGGACCACCTGGTCATCGACGCGCCGCTGCCCGAGGCCCTGGATCCCCGGGCCTTCCGGGACCTGGTGGAGCGGCTCCGCCGGCTCACCGGGGGCGCGCCCGTCGGGGTCAAGCTGGTGGCCACCCACGACCTGGAGCGGGATCTCCTCTACGTCCTCGACGCCGGGGTCGACGTCATCGCCCTGGACGGTTCCGAGGGCGGGACCACGGAGACCCCGCCCACCCTGGCGGACGACTTCGGCATCCCCACCCTCTACGCCCTGGTCCGGGCCGCCGCCCTGCTGGAGGCGGCCGGTCTCCGCGACCAGGTCAGCCTGATCGTCGGCGGCGGGATCCGGACCCCGGGCGAGGCCCTTAAGGCGCTGGCCCTGGGGGCCGACGCCGTCTACCTGGGCACGGCGGTGATGATGGCGGCCACCCACGGCCAGCTCAGCAAGCCCCTGCCCTTTGAGCCCATCACCCAGCTGGTCTGGGCCACGGGCCGGCTGGCGGGCCGGTTCGACCCCGGGGAGGGCGCCCGCACGGTGGCCCAGTTCCTGCGGGCCTGCACCCTGGAGATGGCCGAAGCCGCCCGCGCCCTGGGGCGGGAGCGCCTGAGCGCCATCGACCGCACGGACCTGGTGGCCCGCACCCCCGCGGCCGCCCGCATCCTGGGCCTGCCCCCCGCCTGGCGGCCCCCGGGCCGCCGCACCTGGTAGCCGCCCCCCACCCGCCGCCGTTGGTCAGAGCCGCAGGTCGCTGCTGTGGGCCGGCTGCAGGCTCGCCTCCGGGTCGAGCCGGGTCTTCAGCTGGCTGATGGCCATGGCGGCCTCGGCGAAGCCCACGGCGATCAGCTTGATCTTGCCGGGATACCGGGCCACGTCGCCCACGGCGTAGACCCGGGGCAGGGTGGTCTCGCCGCCGGGGCCGGTGACGATCTCGTGCCCCTCCACGGCGAAGCCCCAGCCCGCCAGGCCGCCCAGGTCGGCCTTGAAGCCGAGGCAGGGCACCAGCACGTCACAGGGCAGCTCGACGGCGGTGCCCTCGGCCTTGCGCGCCACCCGGACCCACTCCAGCCGCTGGCCGCCCCCGGCGTCGACCACCTCGGCGTCCAGCTCCAGCCGCACGGGGCTCTCTCGCAGGGCCCGCACGCTCTCCTCCAGGGCCCGGAACTGCCGGCGCCGGTGGACCAGGGTGACGGAGGCGGCCACGTCCAGGGCCATCAGCGCCCAGTCCACGGCGGCATCGCCGCCGCCGACGATGACGACCCGCTTGCCCCGGAGGTCCTCCAGCCGGCGGACGCCGTAGCTGAGCCCCCGCCCCTCCCAGCGGTCGAGGCCCGGCGCCGGCAACCGCTTGGGCTCGAAGGCGCCGAGCCCCGCGGCCACCACCACGCCCCGGGCCCGGACGAACCCGCCCCCTTGCAGGCCGATGCGGTACGTCCCCGGCTCACCCGGCGCCGCCGTGCCGGTGCCGGAACCCGGCGCCCCCCATCCGTCGTGGCCCTCGGGCACCAGGGTTTCCGCCCGGGTGTTGAGCCGCACCTCCGCGCCGAAGCGCAGCCCCTGCTCGATCAGCCGCTCGGCCAGCTCGCGGGCCCGCACCCGGGGAAAGCCGGCCACGTCGTAGATCCACTTCTCCGGGTAGACCAGGGCCGGCTGGCCGCCCAGCTGGCCCGCCGCCTCCAGGATCACGGCCCGCATGCCCCGCAGGCCGGCGTAGAAGGCGGCAAAGAGCCCCGCCGGACCGCCGCCGATGATGGCCACGTCATACACCGGGCCGTCGCCGTCCACGCCGCCGGCCGCCGCCTGGTTCCCGCCAGCCCGAGCCGGGGCCACCGGCGCAGCCGGCGCCTCCAGCTGCCCCTCCCCCTCGCGGCCAGCGGGTGCTGCCGCGCCACCGGCGTCCTGGGGTCCTCCTGCCGGCACTCGCTGGGGGTCGCCCGTCACCGGCGCCCGTCCGGTTCCGTTCCAGGCACCGGTCCCGTTCCGGCGCTCTCCGGGGCGGCCCGGCCGCTCCCCATGGTCGCCCGGCCGGCTGCCCGCGCTGTTCTCCGTCCCCACGGTTCCTCGCCTCCCCGTCCCGGCCGGCCCGCCGTGCCGGCCCGGCCGGCGGCGGCGGGAGCCTGCCGCGGCGGGGGACCGTCCCGGGCGGGGCGCCGCGGTCGCCGCGCCGCCACCCACCGCGTGGCGGTCGCCGCCCGCCTCCCACCGCGCCGGGACGGATCGGCCCCTGCCACGGCGTGCCGGTTCTTCCAGGGGCACCAGTCTAACGGAGGAACCTGAGGACCACCTGAGGATCGGCTGAGGAGGGCGGGGCCGGCCGGCCCCGGGGCCCCGGCGCCGCCCGCAGCGGCCCGGCCGGGGACCCGCCGGGCCTGCTGGCCCGTCAGGCCGGGAGGCGCACGGTGACGGTGGTGCCGCGGCCCGGGGTGCTGGCGATGTCGATGGATCCGCCGTGCTGGTCGACGATCCAGCGGGCGATGGGCAGGCCGAGGCCCGTTCCACCCGGGTCCCGGCTACGGGCCGGATCGGCCCGGTAGAAGCGCTCGAACACGTGGGGCAAGTCGGCAGGCGGGATGCCCACGCCGGTGTCGGCGACGGTCAACACGGCGCCGCCGTTGCCGGCCGCCTCCAACCCCAGGACGATCCGGCCCCCCGCCGGCGTGTACTTGATCGCGTTGTCCAGCAGGATCAGCAGGAGCTGCTTGATGCGGTCGGCATCGCCCCGGATCCGCACCGGCTCCAGGGGTTCGAGCACCAGCTCCTGGCCCTTGGCCAGCCGCCGGGCCTCCTGGAAGGCCTCCAGGACGACCACATCGACGTCCACCGGCTTGATCGCCAGGGGCACGCCCGCGTCGGCCCGGGCGAGGGACAGCAGGTCGGCCACCAGGCGGCTCAGGCGCTCCGCCTCGTTGCGGGCTTCGGCCAGGGCCTGGGCCTGTTCCTCCGGCGGCAGGTCCGGGCGGCGCCGCAGCAGGTCCAGGTTCCCCAGGATCGCCGTCAGGGGCGCCCGCAGCTCGTGGGAGGCGTCGGCGACGAACCGCTGTTGGAGCCGGTAGGCAGCCTCGATGCTGTCCAGCATCTCATTGAAGGTGGCGGCCAGCATGGCCAGTTCGTCCCGCCCGGCGGCCTGGACCCGGCGGGAGAGGTCCCGCGAGGCGGCGATGGCCCGCGCCGTCTCGGTCAGCCGGGCCACCGGCCGCAACGCGCTGCCCGCCACGGCCCAACTGCCGACCCCGGCCACCACCAGCCCCAGGGCGCCCAGGCCGGTGAGCAGCGCCCGGAAGTCGGCCATGGAGGCGTCCAGGCCCCCCAGCGGCGAGAGGGTCACCACGAACCCCGGCCCCGCGCCGGTGGGATCGCCCCCCCGGCTCACGGGGTAGACGAACACCCGCCAGCGCTGGCGGCCGTCGTGGACGGTACCGAAGGCACCACGGACCTGGTGGGGCACGTCGACGATGGACGGCGCCAGGGCCGGGAAGAAGCCATAGGCGGCTCCCTGGGGCCGGTCCAGGACCCGGCGGGGGTCAACCGGCGGGGCCCCGTCGTCAGGAGAGCGCTGCAGGAGCTGGCCGCCCCGATCGTACAGGCGCAAGACCAGGGCGACGCCCTGCTGGCCGGCCAGGTGGCCCAGGTGGGCGGAGGCGGCCGGGTCGGCGGCGGTGGCTGCAGCGGCCGCGATTAGGGCGCGGTCGATGGCTTCGTAGTGGGCACGGGCGTGGAAGGCGTAGCTGGCCATGGAACCGACCAGGACGACCACGGCCATGACGGCGCCGAACCACACCACCAGCCGCCAGCGCAGGGGCAGCGCTCATCCCTCCCGCAGCACGTAGCCGACACCCCGCACGGTGTGGATCAACCGCGGTTCGCCCTGGGCCTCCAGCTTCTGGCGCAGCTGCTTGACGTACACCTCGAGGACGTTGGCGTTGCCGCCGAAGTCGTATCCCCAGACCCGCTCGAGGAGCTGGTCCTTGTTCAAGACCTGGCGCGGGTGGAGCATGAACTCGTGCAGCAGCTTGAACTCCAGGGCGGTGAGGTGGATCTCCCGCTCGCCGCGGCGGGCCGTGTAGGTGCCGGTGTCCAGCACCAGGTCCGCGAAGCGCAGGACCTGGGGGCGCTCCGCCTGGTGCCGGCGCAGCAGGGCGCGGACCCGGGCCACCAGCACCTCGAAGGTGAAGGGCTTGACCACGTAGTCGTCGGCCCCGGCCTCCAGGCCGCGCACCTGGTCCACCGGCGCATCCCGGGCCGTGAGGAACAGCACGGGCAGCTCCGGGTCCGCCGAGCGCAGCCGCTGCAGGACCTCGAACCCGTCCATGCCCGGCATCATGATGTCCAGGATGACCAGGTCGGGCGGCCGCTCCCGGGCGATCCGCAGGGCCTCCTCGCCCGAGGCGGCGGTGTCCACGGCGAAGCCTTCGTAAGCCAATCCGCGCTTCAGCAGGCTGGTGATGGACGGGTCGTCGTCGACCACCAGGATCCGGTCCACACGGTCTCCCCCCGGGCGCAGGCCGCGCTGCCGCCGCGGCCGATTCCGCCTCCCATTGTCGCCGGGGGGGCGGACCCCGGTCAATGCGCTGGGATGCGCCATGCCGCCGTCGCCCCTTTCCGGCGCGACGGCGCCGGCTGCCGCCGGCGCCGTCGCGTACGCTGGATGGCTTGCCGGAACCCCCGCCTCTTGCGCCTCCGCCCTCCTGACGAACCCAGCCTCCGCCGCGTCCCAGGTTCCTGGCCACCGCCGGGCCGGCGGCCGCGGCCGCGCCCGGCCTCGCAGCCCGTCAGCGCCGCTTTGCCTCGAACACGGCCCCCGGCTGCCACGGCGTGCCCAGGGCGGGCAGGGCCCAGCGGTCCAGGCCGTACCAGCCGGCGACCCGCCAGGCCAGCACGAGCCACGTGGCGACGATGAACATCACCGGGTTGGCGCTGACCGTGCCGGCGAAGAGGAAGTTGGCGTTCATGAAGCTGCCGGCGAAGGCCGCGATGCCGGTGAAGATCCCCAGGATCAGGGCGACGCCGATCAACACCTCGCCGTAGGCCACCAGGTATCCGAAGACGGGCGCGTTGGGAAGCGCCACCCGATCGATGAACCAGGCATACCAGCCGGGCACATCGGGATGTTCCCCCGTCGTCTTGGCCAGGGCCCCCTTGAGGAAGCCCGCCACCGCCGCACCGGCCTGATCGCCCGTCCAGGCGGGATTGCCCACCTTGTGCAGGCCCGCCTCGAGCCACTGCCACCCGAGCCATACCCGCAGGACCAGCCAGATCCACGCCGACCGGGTGTCGCTGAACAACCACCGGGCGAAGGGGGGTTCGGTGAAGATGCCGTGCCGCTGCTGGATCCCTTCGACCGTCCTGGGCTGCGTCATGGCGCCCACTCCTCCCGTCGTCGCCATGGCCCATCGCCTCCTTCCGGCTCCAGCATGACGGGCGTGGCTGAACGGCGCATGAACGGGCTCTGAGGGGCGACTGAGAAAGCGGCCCGGCCGCCCCCGCCGCCCGGCGCAACCGCCGGCCCGCGCGGCGACCGGGGAGCCCTCAGCCGGCCCTCAGGGGGGCTTCAGGGGTCCATCAGGCGCAGGTGGCATGATCCCCTTGGGCCCATGCCGGCGCGGCGGCGGGGTGCGCCCCTTCGGTTGGCCGCCGCCCGGCGACCGGCCGCGCCCGTCAGGAAAAGGATGGGAGGTTGGACCGAATGGCGGAGGACCCCGGCCGGAGCGGCCTTCACGACGGCGCCGGCTCCCTCGATCCGGCCGTGCGCCTGGCCCGGCGCCTGCGGGACCAGGGGCTGCGGATGACGCCCCAGCGCCTGGCCGTGTACCGGTGCCTGCAGGCCTTTGCCGCACGGCACCATCACCCGACGGTGGAGGAGGTCTGGCAGGCGCTGGAGGGAGAGCTGCCCCAGGCCAGCGCGGCCACGGTCCGCCGGACCCTGGACCTGCTGGTGGAACTCGGCCTGGCCCGGCGCGTGATCTTCCCCGGCGAAGCCGAACACTTCGACGGCGACCCCCACCTGCACGTCCACCTGCACTGCCGCCAGTGCGGCCGGGTCGAGGACGTGTCCGTCCCCCAGCTAAAGGGCTTGGAAGACGAGATCGCCGAGCGGACGGGCTTCGTCCTGACCGGGCACTCCCTGGTGTTCACCGGCCTTTGCCCGGCGTGCCAGCAGGAGGCGGCGCCGCGGTGGCGGGCCGCCGGCGGGGTAGGCTAGGGCCGGCGCCGGCCGAGACCAGCGCCGGCCGAAACCAGCTCCGGCCGGCCAGGCCCACCTGCCCGGGGCGGCGGCAGCGCGGCTCCAGCAACGCGGCGAGCAATTGGCAGCGCAGGCCCAAGGGCCGAAGCGACGCAGCGCGCAGGTGGCAGCGCAAGTCCAGCAGCGCAAGTCCACGTGACACAGCGGGCAGGCGGCGGCACAAGCCCAAGGAGCTCCAGGACGGCGGACGAAACGCCCGGGCGGACGGCGGCGCAAGGCCGGCCACCGGACGAGGGCAGCGGCACGCGCCCCGGCAGCAGGACGAAGGCGGCCGCTCAAGCCAAGGCTGCTCCCCGAGGCAAGCGGCGAAGGTCCGGCCAGGAACCCCCCTCCCCCATGTCGAAGCCCGGGAGAGAGCCGGATGACCCGGTCGCGGCACGGCGCCAGGCCGGGCCACCGGCGGCGGCCAGCTCACCGGCGAGGTGACCGGGACCGGTATTCAGCGGTGACCGGTCTTCAACCGCATGGAGAACCCGGACGCCTTGCCCCCAAGGAGCGCAACCCGGAGCATGGACCTGCGACGCCGGCCCCCACGTCCCGCGGCGCCCAACCCCACGACGAACCGGCCCGACGCCCCGCCGGTGGACCCGCTGGCGGGCCGGCCGGGCCGACCTGCGGCAGCCCCAGCAGGCCCGCCGGCGGTTGACCCTACGACCCGGCCTGCGCCAGGCCCAGCGGGCCCGCCGGCGGCCGGCCCGACGCCCCATCCGGGGGGCAGGTCTGGGACCGACCCTGGGGCCGGCCCTGGGGCGCACGGCGTCGGTCCTCACCAGGGCCGTCCCGGAGGCCCCGGGCGGCGGCCGCCCAGGCCCACCACCCTGGCCCTGGCCGGCCTGTTCCTCCTGCTGGCAGCGGGCCTCATGGCCCTGGCGGCCCTCGGCCCGGGATGGCCCGGCGCGCCGGGCGGCCCCGGCACCCCGCCCGCGGCCCCACCCGCCGGTGCCGGCGGCGACGGCCAGCCCGCCGGCGGGGGCGCGGGTCCGGCCCAGACGGTCCCAACCGGCCCGACCCCGCAGGACGAACCCGCAAAGGGCCCGGCGGGCGGCTCCGCCACGTCCCCGGCGGGCGAACCCGCCCCTTCCCCCACCGTGACCACGCTGGCCACGGGCCTCGAGGTCCCATGGGGCATCGCCTTCGACGGCCGCGGGCGGATGTTCTTCACCGAGCGGCCCGGCCGGATCAACCTGCTGGAGGGCGGCAGGGTGACGCGGCTGCTCACCCTGCCCGACACGGTGGAGGTGGGTGAGAGCGGGTTGCTGGGGATCGCCCTGCACCCCCGTTTCCCCGACCCGCCGTACCTGTACGTCTACCAGACGTACCGGGCCCGGGGCGGCGGCATGGTGGTCAACCGGGTGCTGCGCTTCCGCTTCCAGGACGACGGTTCGGGCGGCCGGCCCCGGCTGACGGGGCGCCAGGTGATCTTCGCCGGGATCCCGGCGGCCTCCATTCACGACGGCGGCGCGCTGGCCTTCGGGCCCGACGGCAAGCTCTACGTGAGCACCGGCGACGCGCGGGCCGCGGAGCGGGCCCAGGACCCCCAGAGCCTGCACGGCAAGATCCTCCGCCTCAACCCCGACGGGTCGATCCCCGCGGACAATCCCCTGGGCCCCGGCAACCCCGTGTACTCCTACGGGCACCGCAACCCCGAGGGGCTGGCCTTCGACCCGGCCAGCGGCCGCCTCTACGCGGTGGAACACGGCCCCGATGCCTGGGACGAGGTCAACCGCATCGAGCCGGGCGCCAACTACGGCTGGCCCCAGGCGGTGGATCCCCGGGACCATGGGGCTCCCTTCACCCGGTCCCTGCGCAGCTACGACCCCATCATCGCCCCCGCCGGCGCCGCCTTCTACCGCGGCCCCGTCGCCGCCTGGGACGGCAGCCTGTTCTTCGGCACCTTGGGCTTTGAACCCGACAGCCCGGGGCGGCACCTGCGGCGGCTCCAGCTGGATGCCACGGGCACCCGCGTCGTCACCGAAGAGGTCCTGTTCAAGGGGGTGTACGGGCGCATCCGCGCCGTCGCCGTGGGCCCCGACGGCTGCGTGTACTTCGGCACCAGCAACCGCGACGGCCGGGGCGAGCCCGGCCCGGACGACGACCGCCTCCTGCGCCTGTGTGCCGGAACCCGCCCTTGACGCCCCGCGCCGGCCCCGCAGGGGAGCCCTGGGCCGGAGCGGGACCCGTTCCCACGGTGGACCCCGCCCGAGGACGGGACCGCGGCTGCACCCGGCCGGAACGGGCCCAGGCTCTGGACGGGTCCCGCTAGCGTACTGCACCCGGCCGGGACGGGGCCGGGTCCTGGGCGGGTCCCGCCGGCGCACCGTCTCCCGGTCCCGCCAGCGGAGAGAACGCCGCCGGCGCCGGGGCGCCAGCCCGAGTGCCAGCGGGCGCCCAGCAGACGCCCACCCTGCACCCGTCCGCCCGACCCGGGCTCCCGCCCTAAAGAACCCTACAGGGCCGCCGCCCCGCCGGCGTGGGCCCCCTCCACCGGGGTCCCGTCCCCGGCGCCGCCCGGCGCGCCCGAGCCCTGGCCACCCAGGGCAGCCCAGACGGCCTCGGCGGCCGCCTCCCCCTGGCGGATGCAGTCGGGCACGCCCATCCCGAAGTAGCCCGCCCCCGCCAGCGCCAGGAGCGGGTGTTCCTGCAGCGCCGCCCGCACGGCGGCCATGCGATCCAGGTGGCCGACGGCGTACTGGGGCATGGCCCGCGGCCAGCGGTAGACCCGCACCAGCGCCGGGTCCCCTTCCACGCCCGCCAGCTCGGCCAGGTCGGCCCGAACCCGGGCGACCAGTTCCGCGTCGGCCAGGTCCAGCGGATCCTCCCCCGGCCGCCCGGCGAAGGCACGCAGCAGGGCCATACCCGGCGGCGCGGTACCGGGCCACTTGCTGGAGACCCAGGTGCAGGCGGTGATGAACCGGCCTTCGCCCGGCGGCACGATGAAGCCGCTACCGTCCAGGCGCCCGGCCCGTTCTTCCGGATAGGCCAGGGCGACCACCGCCGTGGACTTGTAGGGAATGGCCGCCAGGTGCTCGGCGGCAGCCGGCACGAAGGGCTCCAGGAGGGGCGCGGCGGCCCAGGCGGGCACGGCCAGCACCAGGCCGTCTACCGTCAGCCGCTCGCCCCCCGCCGTGGTCAGCCGGTACCCCAGGCCCCGCCCGCCGGCCGCCGCCGGCGCGGCCGCAGGTCCGGACGGCGCCGACCCGGCGCTCGTGAACACCGGTTCGAGCCGGGTGATCAGGGTGCCGGTGACGATCCGGCCCCCCAGCTCGGCGATCCGCCGGGCGGCGGCTTCGGGCAGCCGCCCCAGGCCTCCCTTGAGGGTGACGAAGGGCGTTCGCCCCGCCGGCGCCGTCCCGTCCTGAACCGCGGTTCGCCCCCGCCCCGCCCCCGGCCGCTTCCGGCGCTGGCGGGCCATCCCCCGCACCAGGCTGCCGAACTCCCGTTCAAGCTGCACCAGCTGGGGGAAGGTGGCCCGGATGCTCAGCTGCTCGGGATCGCCGCTGGCGACCCCAGCCAGCAAGGGGGCCGCCAGCCGGTCCGTGACCTCCCGGCCCAGGCGGCGGCGCAGGAAGGCAGCCACCGACTCGTCCTCCCCGTCCCGGCGCGGCGGGATCCAGGGCTCCAGGCTGGCGCGGAGCTTGCCGCCGAGGCTGAAGAGCGGCGACGCCCACAGGGCCTGGGCCCGGACCGGCACCCCCAGGGCGAACCCCTCGGGCATCGGCTGCAGCCGCCCGCCCCAGACGACGAAGGTCCGCCCGGCGGACGGGCCGGGCCCCACCAGGTCCCCTTCCAGGCCCAGGCGCCGGGCCAGCTGGATCCCGTGGGGCTTGGAGGCGACCAGGGAATCCGGTCCCCGCTCGATGACGAAGGCCCCGGCCCGCTCCGTCTGCACCTTGCCCCCCACCCGGTCCCCGGCCTCGACGACGGTAACCTCCAGGGCACGGCCGCCGGCCCGGGCCAGCTCCAGAAGGCGAAGGGCGGCCGCCAGCCCGGCGATGCCGCCCCCGACCACGGCGACCCGCGCCGCCGCATCGCGCCCCACCGGCGCCGTCATGGCGCTCACGACCCCTGCGGCCCTTCCGGCCGGGCGCCGGCGGCCGCCGCCTCATGCCGCGTGGCCCCCAGCCGGTCCAGGACCAGGTCGGCCAGGACCTCGACGAAGTCGGCGTCGGCGTTCAGCGACGGCGTGCGGGCGAAGGCCAGGCCGGCTTCCTCCGCCACCTGCCGGGCTTCGATGTCCAGGTCGTAGAGCACTTCCAGGTGGTCGGCCACGAAGCCGACGGGGCAGGCCACCACGGCCCGCACCCCCTCCCGGCCCAGCTCCCGGATCACGTCGGTCACGTCGGGGCCCAGCCAGGGATCGGCGGTCCGGCCGGCGCTCTGGTAGGCCACGCGCCACCGGCCGAGGCCCGCCGCCGCGGCCACCCGGGCGGCCGTCTCCTCCACGTGGCGCGGGTAGGGATCGCCCCGGTCCACCACCGGCTGCGGGATGCTGTGGGCGGTGAAGACGACCACCGCCCCGTCCCGGCGGTCTGCGGGCAGGGCGGCCAGGGTCTGTTCCACCCGCCGGGCCAGGGCCGCGATGAAGCCGGGGTGGTTGTGGAAGTGGTCGATGAAGCGGACCGCCGGCGCCTCGGGATGGCGCGCCAGGGCGTCCCGGGCGGCCCGGTGGTAGAGGGCGACGCTGGCCTCGGAGTACTGGGGGGCCAGGACCAGGCCCACCGCGTCCTGGGGCCGGGCGGCGACCAGCCGCTCCACGGCGTCCGCGATGAAGGGGGCGATGTGGAGGTAGCCCACGAAGGCCTCCACCGGCCGGCCCAGGCGCTCCGCCACCCGGCGGGCCACCTGGCGGGCCTGTTCCTCGGTGATCTCGTGCAGGGGCGACTTGCCGCCGATGGCCTTGTACCGCTCGATCAGCTCCTGGAGCAGTTCCGGCGTCGGCGGCCGCCCGTGCCGGATGTGGGTGTAGTAGGGTTCGACCTGGTCCAGGCTCTGGGGCGTGCCGTAGGCCATGACCAGCAGGGCCACCAGGCCCTCGTCCCGGCCGTTGGACCCGCCGGCCGCGGAGCCGGCCGCATCGGGGGCCGGCGCGGCGCCGGTCGTGCTGTGGCGCTCTGGGGTGTTGCCGCGCTCGCTGTCCAGCATGGCTGTTCCCGCCTCCCAGGCCACGTTAGCACAACCAGCCCGTCCCGCGCCTCGGTTGGCCACCCGGGAAAGGACGAACCGGCGGCCCGGGTCCAAGACCCGGCCGCCGGTAACAGGCCCGCCCCCTCCAGGCCGCCGCAGGCCGCCGTCACGGCGTCACACCGAGACGGCCTGACGCCGTCACGACCCGGCCTCCTGCAGCCACGCCTCCACGACGTCGCGGTTTTGCTCCAGCCAGGCCTGGACGCCCTTTTCCGGCTGGTCCGCGCCGTGGTCCTGGATGGCCGCCTCCAGCTGGGCCAGCTGCTCGTCGGTCAGCTTGAAGTTGCCCAGCCACTTCGCCACCTGGGCGAAGTCCTCGCTGAAGCCTTCCCGGGCGATGATCTGGATCTGCTCGGCCCCCGTCGGGTTCATCAAGCCCTTGGGGTCCTCCAGGTAGCGGATGTCGTACTTGGCGAAAGCCCAGTGGGGACGCCACAGGGTGACGACGATCCACTCCTGGTTCTGGATCGCCCGGTCGAGCTCGGCCAGCATCGTCGGCGTGCTGCTCTGGACCAGTTCCCAGTCCTCCAGGCCGTAGCCGGGGATGGCGCTCTCCCGCGTCACCCGCATCAGGCCCGCCCCGGCCTCGATGCCCACGATGCGCTGGCCGAAGCGATCGGCGTAGCGCTTCAGGTCCTCGATGCTGCGGGCCTCCACGTAGTCCGGCACGGCCAGTCCCAGGTCGGCCTGGTCATACCAGGTGCCCAGGACCTCCACCTGGTCCCCGAACCGCTCCATGTACTGGCCGTGGGTCGACGGCATCCACACGTCCATGAACAGGTCGATGCTGCCGTTGGCCACCGCCGCGAAGAGCGGCGCCACCTCCACCTGGGTCAAGGTCACCTGGTAGCCCTTCTCCTCCAGCAGCTGCTTCCAGAGGTAGGAGACGGCGACGTCCTCGTCCCAGGGGATGTAGCCGATCTCGATCGTGCCCTTCTCGCCCGTCGTCCCGTTGCCGTCCTGCGCGCCCGTCCCTCCGGCGCCGCCGCACGCGGCCAAAAGCAGCGCCGAGAGGGTGGCGAGCACCGCCACCGCCTTGCGCAGTCCTCGCCGCCGGGCTGCTCCCTTGCCCATGGGGTCACCTCCGTACCGTTGCGATTGTCAGACGCACCGTTGCGATGTTTGTCAGATTCGAACCGGCGCCAGCCGCGGCGCCCGTCACGCGGCCTGGCTCGACCGGGCCGGCTGCGCCTGGGGGCGCGGCTGGCGGCGCGACACCCGGCCGGCCAGCCCCTCCGTCACCCGGTCGAGGTAGACGGCCAGCAGCACCACGGCCAGCCCCGACTCGACCCCCAGGGGGATGTCCAGGGTCGTCAGGCCCCGCACCACCTCAGCGCCCAGCCCGGGCGCCCCCGCCATGCCCGCGATGACCACCATCGACAGGGCCAGCATGATCACCTGGTTGACGCCGGCCATGATGGTGGGCAAGGCCAGGGGCAGCTGGATCTTGCGCAGGATCTGATTGGGGGTCGATCCGAAGGCGCGACCGGCCTCCACCACGTCCGCAGGCACCTGGCGGATGCCCAGATCCGTCAGCCGGATGGCCGGCGGCACCGCGAACACCACCGTGGCCAGCAGGCCCGGCACCACGCCGGCGCCGAAGAACAGCACCGCCGGCAGCAGGTGGACGAAGGCCGGCAAGGTCTGCATCAGGTCCAGCACCGGGCGCAACAGCGACCGGAGCAAGGGCGAGCGGCTGGCCGCGATCCCCAGCGGGATCCCGATGGCCACGGCCACCACCGTGGCCGCCAGGACCAGCGCCAGGGTCTGCATGGCCGGCTCCCACTCCCCCATGGCCCAGACCAGGACGAACGCGGCCGCGCTGAACAGGCCGAAGCCGCGGCCCCGCAGCCGCCAGGCCAGGGCGGCCAGCACCAGGATGATCACGGGCGCCGGTCCGCCCAAGAGCAACGCCGACGTCCCCTCGACCAGGGCCGTGACGCCGCTGGACAACCCGTCCCACACCGGGTCCAGCGTCCGCAGCAGCCAGTAGATCAGCGCCTCCGCCGCCTCGCCCAGGGGCACGTTGAACGCACCAGTCCCCGGCAATCCTCACCTCACCTCCTCCTGCAACGGCGCCCCCTCCGGCAACCGCCCGCGCCGGTCCGTCGCCGCCGGAGCGCCCTTCGCGGGGGCTGCCCACCGGCCCGCCGGTTCCTCCGGCGCCGCCGGCCCATCGCCGGCCGCAGCGGCCTGACCGACCTCCTCCACCCGGACGTGGCCGGCCATGCCGGCCAGCACCTGGACCCGCGCCACCAGGCCGACCAGCCGGCCGCGTTCGTCCGTCACGGCCACGGGCCACGGCGTGCGCGCAATGGTGGGAATGAGCTCGTGGAGGGTGGTGTCGGGTTGGCAGGTGGGCACGTCGCGGCGCACCACGCCGGTCAGGGTCGTGTCGCCGCGCCGGGCCGCCGCCAGGGCGTCGTCGGCCGTCACCAGCCCCCGCAGCCGCCGCTCCCGGTCGACCACGAACACCGACGAGAGCTGCAGCTCCTCCATCTTGCGCAGGGCGACCCGCGGCCCGTCGCTCTCCCGCACCGTCTCAGGGCGGCGCATCACGTTGCGCGCCGTGAACACCTTGCTGCGGTCGACGTCCTCGGTGAAGGAAGCCACGTAATCGTCAGCCGGGCGGGCCAGGATGCCCTCGGGCGTGTCCACCTGGACGATCCGGCCGTCCCGCATGATGGCGATGCGGTCCCCCAGCTTGAGGGCCTCGCTCAGGTCGTGGGTGATGAAGACGATGGTGCGGTGGAGTTCGGGCTGCAGCTGCAGGAGCTCGTCCTGCATCTCCCGGCGGATCAGGGGATCCAGGGCGCTGAAGGCCTCGTCCATCAGCAGGATGTCGGCGTCGGTGGCCAGCGCCCGGGCCAGGCCGACCCGCTGCTGCATGCCCCCCGAAAGCTGGCCGGGGTAGCTGGAGGCCCACTGGGCCAGCCCCACGGTCTCCAGGGCCTCCATGGCGCGCCGGCGGCGCCGCGCCGGTTCGACCCCGCGGATCTCCAGGCCGTATTCCACGTTGCCCAGGACCGTGCGGTGGGGCAGCAGGGCGAAGTGCTGAAAGACCATGGCAAACCGCTGGCGCCGGACCTCCAGGAGCTCCTTGGGACCGAGGGCCGTGATGTCCTGGCCGTCCAGGAGGATCCGGCCGGCGGTGGGTTCCACCAGGCGGTTCAGGCAGCGCAGCAGGGTCGACTTGCCGCTGCCGGACAGGCCCATGATGACGAAGATCTCCCCGGCGTCGATCTCCAGGCTGGCGCCCGCCACCGCCAGGGTGTGGCCGGAGCGGCGGAGGATCTCCTCCTTGCTGCGGCCGGCGCGGGCCAGTTCCAGGGCGTCGCGCGGCCGCGGCCCGAAGATCTTGTACACGTCTTCGACGACAAGACGGGGCACGCGTCGCCTCACCTCCTTTTTGCCTTGGGGGGAAACCCGGACCGGAGGAAACAAAAAACCGGCCTGAGTTGCGCCGGTCCGGTTTTGGAATCGGTCGGTGAAATGGAAACAGTAAGCCTTAACGTTTATATCACAATTGTATGCAAACCTCAAGTCTCAACGGTATTCGTTGAATTGTTATGCCGAACCAGGGCTGCTGATGCCTGCCCCGGCGGCTTCGCCGCCGGCAACCGCCGCTCCTCGGCCGGAATGGGCCGCTTCCTCTGCCGGCTTCGCGGCGTTCTCCGGGTTGGCCGCTTCCCACGGCCGTCTTTGTACCAGCGCAGGGAGAAAGGCTGTTTCGGCCTGCAGCGTTCCTCTATACTGGGGGCGGAACCGGACGCCGGCCCTGGCCGGGTCCCGAGGAGGCCACCAGCGTGGAAGTCATCAAGATCTCCCCCCGCGGTTACTGCTACGGCGTGGTCGACGCCATCGCCCTGGCCCGCCGGGCGGCCGCCGACCCGACCCTGCCCCGGCCGATCTACATCCTTGGCATGATCGTCCACAACCACCACGTGGTGGAAGAACTGGCCCGCGAGGGCATCCACACCCTGGACGGCGAGGACCGCCTCTCCCTCCTGGAACAGGTGGATCGCGGCACGGTGATCTTCACGGCCCACGGCATCGCACCCCAGGTTCGCCGCCGCGCCATCGAGAAGGGCCTGACCTGGATCGACGCCACCTGCCCCGACGTGACCCGGACCCACGAGCTGATCAAGGACCGGGTGGCCAGGGGTTACGAGATCATCTACATCGGCAAGAAGGGCCACCCGGAGCCCGAAGGCGCCATGGGTGAGGCGCCCGGCCACGTCCACCTGATCGAGACGGCCGACGACCTGGACACCATCCCCCTGGACCCCGCCACGACGCCGCGGGTGGCCGTGGTGACCCAGACCACCTTGAGCAAGTGGGACACCGAGGCGCTGATCCGGGCGGTGCTGGAGCGGTTCCCCCACGCCGAGGTCCACAACGAGATCTGCCTGGCCACCCAGCTGCGCCAGGAGGCGGCGGTCCGCCAGGCGCGGGACGCCGACGTGGTCATCGTGGTGGGCGACCGGCGCAGCAACAACTCGAACCGGCTGGTCCAGGTGGTGCGGGAGATCGCGGGCAAGCCGGCCTACCTGGTCGACAGCGTGGAGCAGATCGACCCCGCCTGGCTCCGGGGGGCCCGGCGGGTCGGGGTGACGGCCGGTTCGTCCACGCCGAGCCAGATCACCCGCCAGGTCATCGAGTGGCTGGAGGCCTACGAGCCGGACGAACCGGCCGGCACCGCCCCCGGCGCGCCCTCCGGCGCCCGGGCGACCGGAGCGGACCCGGCCCTTACACGGCCCCAAGCCCTGCCATCCGCATGATCCGTTCCCACAGGGGTTCGGGCACGGGCATCACCGAAAGGCGGGCGTTGCGCACCAGTTCCCAGTCCTGGAAGGCCGGGTCCGCCTTGATCTCCACCAGGGTCACCGGGCGCGGCAGGCGCAGCCGGGCCTTGAGGTCGACGGCCACCCAGCGCCCCGTCGGGTCGGTGGGGTCCGGGTAGGCGCCGCGCACCACCTCGGCGACCCCGACCGCCTGCTTCTCGCTGCCCGTGTGGTACACCAGGACCAGGTCGCCGGGCTGCATGGCCTTCATGTGCTTCTGGGCCAGGTTGTTGCGCACCCCGTCCCAGTAGTCCGTCCCCTCGCGCTCCAGGTCGGCGTAGCTGTACACCGACGGTTCGGTCTTGACCAGCCAGTAGCCCACGGGGATGATCGGCTCCTTTCCCTTTTCGACTCCCTTTTCGGCCCGGTTTTCGGCTCGGCGGCCGCCGCGGCCGCGACGCCGCCCGCCGGGCGAACCGCCCGCCTGACGAACCTGCCGACCGGAAGGGCGGTGCCGTGCCGCCCGGCTCTTCTTTTGCTACAGTGTAGCCCTGGTGGGCCGCCGGCCGGGACCTTGGGCGGGCGGTTCACCCGGTCCCGGCCGGCAAGGCCAGGGACGAGGCAAGGAGGGCCCATCGTGCTCCGCACCTTCATGCGCGCCAAGCTGCACCGCGGCACCATCACCGAGGCCAACCTGCACTACGTGGGCAGCCTGACGGTGGACCGGGACCTGCTGGCCGCGGCGGACATCCTGCCGGGCGAGCTCGTCCAGGTGATCAACGTGACCACCGGCGCCCGCTTCGAGACCTACGTGATCCCCGGCCCCGCCGGCTCCGGCGTCCTCGGCGCCAACGGCGGCGCCGCCCGGCTGGTTCAACCCGGCGACCAGGTGATCGTCATCGCCTACGCGCAGCTGGAGCCGGCGGAGATCCCCACCTTCCGGGGCCGGGTGGTGATCCTGGGCGAGGGGAACCGCATCCTGGAGGTCCGGGAGCAGCCGGCGGCGCTGTAGAGCCCAGCTCTACCGCTAAACCCGGCTTCGGCCTCTCGTCCGTGGTCGCGGATACCCCCGGGTCCGGGCCCGGCGGCACCGCCCTTGCCGGCAGCGCCGTCCCTTGCCGGCAGCGCCCTCCTGCGACGGGCGACCGCCCCCTCAACGCCCGCCCCTCCCCGCTCCTTGTCGGGCCTTGAAGCGCCTTCGAACGCCTTAGAGCCAGAAGCGCCGACGCCGGGGGGCGGCCGGGCGGGGCAGGCCGACCCGCTGGCCCGACCGCACGGCGGCCGTGGCCTGTTCCACCACCGCCAGGGTCTCGGTGCCGCCGGGCAGGCGCTCCAGCACCCGGTAGGCCTCGTGCAGCCGGGGCGGCCGCTGGGCGTTGTGGGCGTCGGACCCGATCAGGTGGACCATGCCGCGGCGCACCAGCCACTCCACCACCCGGCGCGCCGGGTCCTTGCGCGGCCGCAGCAGGCTGGACGCCGTGATCTGCAGCCACACCCCCCGCTCCACCAGGGGGACCAGCCACTCCGGGCGCCGCTGCACCGGCAGGTAGCGCTCGGGGTGGGCGATCACGGGCACGGCCCCCGCCGCCTGGAGGTCGAAGAGCACCCCCTCCACGTAGGGCGGCAGGGCCAGCATGTTCCACTCCACCAGGACGTAGGGCCCCTCCCCGCCCAGGGGGACCACCTCGCCGCGCAGCCAGCGCCGGGCGGTGTCGGGCAGGAGGAACACCTCGCTGCCCGGCCGCACGCGCAGGGGCAGGGCCGCCGCTTCCAGCCGGCGCTGGAACTCGGCGGTCAGGGCCCGGATCGTCCGGGGGTCGTTGTCGTAGACCTCAGGGTAGATGTGGGGCGTGACGATGATCTCGGCGGTGCCGTCGGCCACCGCCTCCCGGGCCAGGGCCAGGGACTCGTCCCAGCCCGCGGCGCCGTCGTCCAGGCCCGGTAGCAGGTGGCTGTGGACGTCGACCCGCCCGGGCGTCCCTTGCGGCTCCACCGTGTCCCTCCCTTGTCCTGCCTCGTGATGGGGTTCCCGCACCGGGATCGGGATCGCCCCCGCCCGTTGGGCCGGGCGGCGCTCACGCCCCGGCCGGCGGTTCCGTCGCCGTCGCCCCCGAGGGATGGGGGAAGGCGGCCGACAGTTCCCGGACCCGGCCCGCGATGCGCTCCAGCTCGGCCGGTTCGTCCCGGTGGCGCAGGGCGGCGGCGATCAGCTGCCCGATGGCCTTCATCTCCGTCTCCTTCATCCCCCGGGTGGTCAGAGCCGGCGTGCCCAGGCGGATGCCGCTGGTCACCATGGGCGGCTGGGGATCGAAGGGGATCGCGTTCTTGTTCACCGTGATGCCGACCCGCTCCAGCACCTGCTCGGCCTCCCGGCCCGTCACGCCCAGGGGCCGCAGGTCGACCAGCATCAGGTGGTTGTCGGTGCCGCCGCTGACCAGGCGCAGGCCTTCGGCGGCCAGGGTCTCCGCCAGGGCCCGGGCGTTGGCCACCACCTGCCGGGCGTACTGGCGGAAGGCCGGCTGGGCGGCCTCGTGGAAGCACACGGCCTTGGCGGCGATGACGTGCATCAGCGGCCCGCCCTGCATTCCCGGGAAGACCGCCTTGTCCAGGGCCTTGGCCTCGGCCTCCCGGCACAGGACGAACCCGCCCCGCGGCCCGCGCAGGGTCTTGTGGGTCGTCGAGGTGACGAACTCGGCGTGGGGCACCGGGTTGGGATGCTCGCCCCCGGCGATGAGGCCGGCGATGTGGGCCATGTCGACCATCACCTTGGCCCCCACCTCGTCGGCGATGGCGCGGAAGCGGGCGAAGTCGATGACCCGGGGATAGGCCGAGGCGCCCACCACGATCAGCTTCGGCCGGTGCTCCCGGGCCAGGCGGGCCACCTGGTCGTAGTCGATCCGCTCGGTCTCGGGGTCGACGCCGTAGGCCACGACCTTGTAAAGCTGCCCGGAGAAGTTGACGGGACTGCCGTGGGTCAGGTGGCCGCCGTGGGCCAGGTTCATCCCCAGGATCGTGTCGCCGGGCTGGAGGGTGGCGAAGTAGACGGCCATGTTGGCCTGGGCCCCCGAATGGGGCTGGACGTTGGCGTGCTCGGCGCCGAAGAGGGCGCAGGCCCGCCGGCGGGCCAGTTCTTCGACCTGGTCGACGAACTGGCAGCCGCCGTAGTAGCGGCGGCCGGGGTAGCCTTCGGCGTACTTGTTGGTCAGGGCGGAGCCCATGGCCTCCAGCACGGCGGCGCTGGTGAAGTTCTCCGAGGCGATGAGCTCCAGGGTCTCACGCTGGCGGCGGTGTTCCTCCCGGATCCAGCGCAGGATCTCGGGATCGGTGGCGGCCAGGGGACTGGTCACCCTGCTCTCCTCCTCTCGACATCGGGGCCTCGGGACAGCGGGGCGGGTCCCGGGGGACCGAAGCCGTCGTACCAAGTGTTCGCAGGCGGCAGGCGTTCACCTGCAGGGACGGGCGGGTCGCAGGGCCGGCCATCGCGGTGGAACGGGCCCGCCGGCCAGGTGCCCGGCACGGGGCCCCGCGGGGTGGTGGGATGGGCGGCCCTTGCCTGACTAACTTTTTTAAAGTACCTTGATATTCGAAAGAACAATCCCGGGGCAGACTGGTCCCGCAAGAGGATCCAGCCCGGTCGACCCGGGCGGCGGCCACGGCCTTGGCCGCCGGCGAGGAGGGCCTCCCTTGGAGATCGGCATCTACAGCTTCGGCGACCGCAACACCGACCCCGAGACCGGGCAGCTGATCAGCCCGGCCGAGCGCATCCGGCGCCTCCTGGAGGAGATCGAGCTGGCCGATCAGGTGGGGCTCGACGTCTTCGGCGTCGGCGAGCACCACCGCCCCGACTACGTCGTCTCGGCGCCGGCCGTGGTCCTGGCCGCGGCGGCGTCCCGCACCCGGCGCATCCGCCTGACCAGCGCCGTCAACGTCCTCAGTTCCGACGATCCCGTGCGGGTCTTCCAGCAGTTCGCCACCTTGGACCTGATCAGCGGGGGCCGGGCCGAGATCATGGTCGGGCGCGGCTCCTTCATCGAGTCCTTCCCCCTCTTCGGCTACGACCTCCGCGACTACGACGCCCTGTTCGAGGAGAAGCTGGACCTCCTGCTCAAGCTGCGGGAATCGGAGCGGGTGACCTGGTCGGGGAAGTTCCGGCCGCCCATCCGCGACCGCGGCGTGTACCCGCGCCCCATCCAGAACCCGATCCCGGTGTGGATCGCCGTGGGCGGCACGCCGGAGTCGGCGGTGCGGGCGGGGCGCCTCGGCCTGCCCATGGCCCTGGGGATCATCGGCGGCATCCCGGCGCGGTTCCGGCCGCTGGTGGAGATCTTCCGGCAGGCGGCGCGGGAGGCGGGGCATCCGGTGCCGCGGCTGAGCATCAACTCCCACGGCTTCATCGCCGACACGTCCAAGGAAGCGGCCGACACCGCCTTCCCGGCCTTCAAGGAGGTCATGGACCGGCTGGGGCGCGAGCGGGGCTGGGGACCGCTCACCCGCGAGCAGTTCGAGTGGTCGCGCTCCCTGCACGGCGCCGACTTCGTCGGCAACCCGGAGGAGGTCATCGAGAAGATCCTCTACCAGCACGAGCTGTTCCACCACGACCGCTTCCTGCTGCAGCTCACGGTGGGCACGCTGCCCCACAAGAAGGTCCTGCGGGCCATCGAGCTCTTGGGGACGAAGGTGGCGCCGGCGGTGCGAAAGGCGCTGGGGAAGGAACCGGAGGACCGCGGTGGTCACCGCGGCGGGGACGACAAGCCGGATATGGGTGGTCTGGGTCGCACACCAACCCGCAGCGACTGGGAGGGCTCGCGGGATACAGCGCCAGCCAGCACGGCGGGCACACCTCCCTCCATGATGGGCTGAGTAGGCCGTGGATGGCGAAGGGGCCGGCCCGTCGCGCCGGCCCCTTTACACTTGACGGTTTATATTCGACGGGTCTGGAGGTTGGACTCACGGGGACCTTTATTCCGGTGGGAGCCATTTGGTCGCAAGCTTCGCAAAGTGGTCCCGGTCGAAGGAGTACACAGGACAAGCCTCGGCATTACAACGGGCAGCCAGATAGGCATCGATGAAATCCACGCTGGTTTGGACGTAGTTGCGCAAGGCTTGGACGACCACGCCCTTCTCCTTGACCTCAAATCCCTCCGTCTCGCACATTTCCAGGAGCGTGGTACCCAGCTGTCGCCGGGGAACTTTATAGTACGAAGACAACACCCAAACCATCTCGGCGATCACGAGCGGGTCAAGGACGAGCGTGACCTCACCGCGGGATACCCTTCCCAACAACTTACGAGCCTGTTCAACCATCTCAGGCGGATCATTGGTCAAGACCCGGAGAAGGACGTTGGCGTCGACGTAAGCCCTCTCACCCATTCCGAGTCTCCTCGAACCGTTGTTCCTCAAGGCCAGTGGCGGCGACCATTCGTTCCCGAACCTCGCGCCGGATCGCGTCCGTTCCAAGGTAAGGCCGGGTAGCCGGCAGTAGACCGACCAGTTCCAAAGGGCTCCGGCGCTTGATCGGGATCATCGTCACCGCCTGGCCTACCTGCTCGAACAGAATCGCATCCCCCTCCCGAATGCCAAGACGCTCCCTGATTTCTCCCGGGATGGTAACCTGTCCCTTCGCCGTTACCTTGGCAACGGCCACGATCGGCCCCTCCTTACGCAACCGTGGCACCCCCGTAAGATCAAACCCACTGGGTAAGGATCGCCCTTTCCTTCCTTACACCTATCCTTTGTCATTACTTTAGCATGCCCCGCATGAGCCGTCGACCCTCTCCGGAACGGTCGGGGATAGGTCGCCACCCCGCACAGGGGGTGCGCCCCCGAATGCCGGGTGGCGCAAGGTGGGCTGCCGTTTCGGCCATACTTCGGGAGCGGCGGGCAGTCCCTCGCCACACCGGCCCGTGGGCGCAGAAAAGCCGTGTCCCCGTTGTAGACGGGTCCGGCGCCGCGCTCACGGCACCACTCTGTTCCACTGCGGGGTGAAATCCGATGCCGCAGGATGGCGAGCGCAGGGACGAAGGCCGTTCGGCGGTCGAACCTGGCTCCCCAACTCACCGCCCGACAGGGATGGCACCAGCCAGTCGAACCGTTCCCGTCCACGACGCAGCGAGCGACCAGGGAACCGGCGGCAGCGGGGAGTCGCGGGGTGACGACCTCCGCGCCGCCGTGGCCCGGGCCGAGGCGAAGCCCTACCCCACGCCCGTCAGCGGCCAGGGCGCCCGGCCCGCCGCCTCAGAGGAGACCCGCGAGCGCCAGGCGCGGGCCCGGGCCATCACGGCCCAGAGCCCCGAACCCGAGGTGACGGGCGCCCCGGCGGGCGAAGGGCCCCGCTTCTCCCAGGCCGACGAGCTGGAACCCGACGTGATCCGGCGGCTCGATACCCACCCCTCCATGCGCATCCCCGGGGTGTGGCAGTGGCTACCGGGCATCGTCACCGCCCGGCTGCAGGAGCTGGTCAACTGGGGCCGGGCCAACTCCATGTGGTACCTGCTCTTCGGCCTGGCCTGCTGCGCCATCGAGATGATGGCCGCCGGCGGCACCCGCACCGACCTGGACCGGATCGGCTCGGTGTTCCGCGCCTCGCCGCGCCAGGCGGACCTGATGATCGTCTCGGGTACCGTCACGGAAAAGATGGCGCCGGTGGTCAAGACCCTCTACGACCAGATGGCCGAGCCCAAGTTCGTCATCTCCATGGGCGCCTGCGCCACCAACGGCGGGCCGTACTACCAGGGCTACAACGTGGTGGACGGCGTGGACAAGATCGTCCCCGTTGACGTCTACGTGGCCGGCTGCCCGCCGCGGCCGGAGGCCCTGGTCCACGCCATCTTGAAGCTGCAGGACAAGGTGCGCCGCATCGGGATGGCCCATGAAGCCTGAGACCCCCGGGTCGGCCGGTCCATCGCAAGACCGGCAACGGCAACCCGGTCCGGTCGCACCGCACGGGCCGCTCGGCCCGGCCGGGCGGCACCCGGCCCCCCACCTCCCCCTCGCCCCGGGGCCGGTTCCCCTGCCGGGCCTCTGGCACCCCTGGCAGCGCTTCGTCGCCGCCTGGTCCCGCGTCCGGCGCCCCGCCCCCGCAGGCCCCTCCCGGCTTCCGGCCCAGCCGGACGCGGCCGGACGCCCCCCGGCACTGGCGCCGGCAGAGGGCCTCTACCGGCCCCTTTGTCTCAGCCGGGGCTGCTTCCACAACCGGGACGGCACCTGCACCTTCGACCGGGTGGAACCGGCCCCCCTGGCCGTGATGGACGCCGGCACCTGCCCCCATGCCCTGTTCCTCACACCCGGGCCGCCGTGACCGGCCCGGCGGGCCCGGCGGGTACCCGTCCCGGGCGCGGCCCTAGGCGGCCATCGCCGTGACCCGCTCCAGTTCCTCGTCGCCCAGCAGGTAGCGCAGGGTCACCGCCAGGAGCGCCCGGCCCGCCACCAGCATGGCCCGCTCGTCGATGTCGAAGCGCGGGTGATGGTGGGGGTAGGACGCGCCCACCTCCGGGTTACCGGCCCCGGTGAAGAAGAAGCAGCCCGGCACCTTTTCGAGGTAGTACGCGAAGTCCTCGCCGCCCATCACCGGCGCCACCCGCTCCACCGCCTCCACCCCGGCCTGGCGGGCGATGGTCTCGGCCGCGAAGGCCGTCATGTCCTCATGGTTGAACAGGGCCGGATAGCCCCGCTCGTACCGGAACCGGTACCCCGCCCCGTGGACCTCGCAGGTCCCCCGCACCAGCCGCTCGAGCAGCGTCTCCATCCGGTCCCGCACCGCCGGGCTCAGCGTCCGGACGGTCCCAGTCAGGGTGGCCGTCTCGGGGATCACGTTGAAGGCGGTGCCCGCGTGCAGCGTCCCCACCGACACCACCGCCGGCTCCAGGGGGTCGACCATCCGCCCCACCACCTGCTGGAGCTGGGTCACCACCTGGGCCGCCACCAGGATGGGGTCGACCCCCTGGTGGGGCGCCGCGGCATGGCACCCCTGCCCCCGGATCTCGACCTCGAACCGGTCGGCGGCCGCCATGGCATAGCCGGGGCAGTACCCCACCCGGCCCACGGGCAGCGGCGTCCACAGGTGGGTCCCGAAGATCGCGTCGACCCCGTCCAGGCACCCGTCCTCGATCATCGGCTTGGCGCCGCCCGGGGCCACCTCCTCGGCGAACTGGTGGATCAGGACGACCCGGCCGCGCAGCCGGCCGCGTTCCTCCATCAGGACCCGGGCCACGCCCAGCAGGGTCGCCGTGTGGGCGTCGTGACCGCAGGCGTGCATGACCCCCGGCACCCGCGACCGGTAAGGGACGTCCTTCTCGTCCTGGATGGGCAGGGCGTCGAAGTCGGCCCGCAGGGCCACGGTGGGCCCGGGATGCGCCCCTTCGATCACCCCCACCACCCCCCGGCCGCCGACGCCCGTGCGAGCGGGGATCCCGGCCTCCCGCAGCCGCTCGGCGATGAAGCGCGGCGTCTCCACCTCCTGGAAGGAGAGTTCGGGATGCTGGTGCAGGTGGCGCCGCCAGGCCACCATCGTGTCATAGAGGGCTTCGAGGCGAGCGCCCCAGGGCCCCAAACGGCCGGCCACGGCCGTCCCCCCTTCGCCCATTTTCTGGTTGACTGCTCCTGGTTGACTTCGCCGCCACCCGCCGTTCTCCTGGAGCCTCGCCAGCCTCGCCGCCCGCCGTCGCCGGGCGGCCGCGGGCCCCGGGCTCGTTGCCAGGGCCCGACCTTGGGAACCCTGGGATGCGGAGGCTGGTGCCCGCCCCGGCGCCCGCCGGGCCAGGACGCACACCGCCGCCTGCCCGGCGCGGTAGACCACGGGCTGGGACGGCTCCGGCAGGGCGGCACCGGTGGCATGGCTCCGGTAGGACGGCTCCGGCCGGCACGGCTCCGGCAGGACGTCCCTCGGGACGGGCCATCCCCGGTGGCCGGGGGCGGGCGCCCCACGGGAGGCACGATCATGGCAGCACGGACGAGCAACGGCGAAGGCGCGGCCGGACGAACCGGCCCGGCTCCCGGCGCCGGCCGGGCCCAAGCC
>NZ_BAAIES010000002.1:0-241618 GCF_054654595.1 Thermaerobacter litoralis
TTGCCGAAAGGGCCCGGATCATGAAATCGTACTGAAACATGCCCGCCAGGCCGGCGAGCCCGTCCGTCCCTGCGCCCATGGGCGGGTCATCCTCTCCCTCAGTGGCGGTGATGCAGGGTGGTGACGGGGAACCCGTAGAGCTCGGCCATGGTCCCCGGCTCCAATTTCTCGGGCGTGCCGTGGAAGAACAGGCGGCGGTTGAGGCAGGCCAGGGTCGTCACCTCGGCGCTGATGACGCCGACGTCGTGGGAGACCATGATCACCGTCAGCCCTTCCTGCTCCCGCAGCCGGCGCACCAGGCCGTAGAAGCGGTCCTGGGTGGCGGCGTCGACGCCCTCCAGGGGTTCGTCCAGGATCAGCAGCTCGGGGCGGCTGACCAGCGCCCGGGCCAGGAAGACCCGCTGCTGCTGGCCGCCCGAGAGGCGGCCGATGGGCCGCCGGGCCAGGTCCTCGATCCCCACCAGGGCCAGGGCCTCCCGGGGCGTGCGGGGTGGCCGGCGCTCCTCGGCCGGGCTTCCCGGACCGCCGCGGCCGGCCACCGCCACCAGGCCGGTCTGCACGACTTCCTCCACCGTGGCCGGGAAGCCGCCGGCCAGGGCCGCGGGGCGCTGGGGGACGTAACCCACCCGCCACCACTGGCGGAAGGACGCCAGGTCCTGCCCGAAGAGCCGGATCCGGCCGCGGGCCGGCTGCTGCAGGCCAAGCAGCAACCGCAGCAGGGTGGTCTTGCCCGACCCGTTGGGCCCCACGAGGCCCAGGAACTCGCCCCGGCGCACCTCCAGGGACACCCCGTCGAGGACGGGTTCCGCCCCGTAGGAAAAGGAGACATCGTCGACCTGGACGACGGCCGTCACGCCCACCGACCTGCCTTTCGCGTCCCGCGGCGCCGGGCTCCCGCCCCGGCGGGCCGCCGCCCCGCCGGGCTGCCGCCCCGGCGGCCCGCGACTTGAGTTCCCCGCGGCCTTGGCGCGCCCCGCGGCTTTGGCACGAGGCGACGGCGAGAACTTCGTGATCGGAATATTCCGAACTAGTAATAGACGGCCGTGGTGGAACCTGTCAAGGGCGGCACGCCGTCGGGCCGGGGTGGCACGCCGCCGGGACGGTACGGTACGGCGCTGGGACGGGGACGGCCCTTTCCGGTGCGGCCGGCCTTGGGCCACCGGCCTTGTTCGGCGCGGGGGGCGGTTCGGGCGGTCCAGGCTGGCCGGTGGGCCGGCCGGTTTTGACACCGCGCCGGCCCCGGGGTAGATTGAGAGGTGATCGGTCGACTCGGAATCTTCCGGTTTGCTATACCCGGCGGAAGCGAGGTGCCGGCGTGAGCTTCCAGCGGGCGGTTCAGCGGCTGAAGGACCGGGGCCTCAAGGTGACGCCCCAGCGGCTGGAGATCCTCAAGGCGGTGATGGGTGCCGGGCGCCCCGTCACGGCCCGCGAGGTGACCGACGCGGTACGGGAGCGGCACCCCCGGGTTAGCGTGGACACCGTCTACCGCAACCTGACCCTGTTGACCCGGTGCGGGCTGATCAGTCCGGTCAACCTCCAGGGGCGCGACGGGACCCGGTTCGAATACCAGGGCGACGAGCACCACCACCACTTCGTCTGCGTCGTCTGCGGGCAGTCCTTCTGCGTCGAGTGGTGCCCGACGGCCACCTTGCAGGCGGTGCCCTCCCAGGATCCGGGGTTCCGGGTCCTCGGCCACACCTTCGAGATCTACGGCTACTGCAGCCGGTGCCAGAAGGCGGGTTAGCGGCGGTTGCCGGCGGAACCCCGCCCCCTTCTCAGGAGCGTTCCGGCTTGAGCTTGCTCACCACCTCTTCGGCCAGCTGGCGCAGCTTGCGCGCCCGGGCTCCGTGGATCCCGTCCAGGTGGCGCTCTAGGTCCCGCGCCACGTTGACCATCTCGTGCAGAGGCTGCTGAACCTGGTTCCAGAGGGCTTCGGCGCCGCCGGCGGCGCCCGGGGCTGCCCCCGTGACGACCCCGCGGTTCCCGTCCTCCACCCGGCCGTTGCGTTCCGCCGCCCCGCCGGCCATGCGGGGCCGATCGGCCTGATCCATCGCCTTGCCACCTCCCAGGCTGCTGGGCCGTTCCCTGGCCGGTCGCCCATCACCCGGCCGGTCGCCCATCACCCCTAGGATGCGCGGGGTGGCCGGTGGAGCCATGCATGGTCTGGCGGCATGGCAGAGGCGGCGGGCCTGTGGGACCCGCCGCCTCCTCGCCGGTGATGGCTGCTCCCGATGGGCCGGTTCCTCCGCCGGCTGGATGCCTCAGCCCGCTGCCCGCGGGGCTGCGGCGCCAAAATCGGGAATGCCGGGGCCCATGAGGTCGGCCCGCTGCCCCCGGATCCCACCGTCGAGATCCGGGATCCCCGGCCCCATCAGGTCGGCGGCCTGCCACGGCACCACCCCGTCCAGCTCGGGGATGCCAGGCCCCATCAGGTCGCCGCGCAGCCCGGCCGCTCCGGCCGCCGGGTTCCACCCCCCCAGGGCGACGACCCCCAGGATCACCAGCCCCAACAGGGTGAGGGCGGCCCGTCCGCGAACCCTGCTCATGTCCTCACCTCCCGCCGGCCAGCGGCGTAACGTTGTCCCGGGTAAGTCCATGGTGGACCGGGACGGGTGGGACACGGCGTGCCGGTTCGTCACGCGGGTGAACGGCCGCGTGCCCCGGTGCCGGCGCGCCGCAGCCCCCTGGAAGGGAGGCGCGCCTGTGATCGGCGATCGCATCCGGGCCCGGCGCCGCGAGCTGGGCATGACCCAGGAACAGCTGGCGGCCGGCTACTTCGACCGCTCCTACATCAGCCGCATCGAAGCCAACGAGGTGATCCCGCCCCTCCCCACGCTGGAGCTGCTGGCCCGGCGCCTGGGCAAGCCGGTGACCTACTTCCTCGGCGAGGCGGAGGAGTTCGCCCAGCGCCGGGTCGTCCATGACTACGTGCGCCGCGGGCGCCGCTACGCCCGCCAGCGCCGGTTCGCCGAGGCGGCCCAATCCTTCGCCACGGCCCTGGACCTGCTGGCCGGGGAGGCCGACTCGCCCCTGCTGCTGGCCGTCCACGTCGAGCACGCCCATGCCCTGGCCTGCCTGGGGCGGGTCGAAGAGGCCGGCCGGCACTTGTTTGCCGCCCTGACCCTTTTGGCCCGCGTCCCCCTGGACCGGTGTCCCCCGGGGACCGCCTTCCGCCTCCACTACACCCGGGGCCAGCTGGCCTTTCACCGGGACGAACTGGCCGTGGCCGCCGAAGCCTTCCGGCTGGCCGCCGCGGCGGCCCCGCGACCGGCCGACCGTATCCGCGCCCACGTGGCCCTGGGCAGCACCCTGTTCCGCCAGGGCCGCTATGAGGACGCGCTGCGGTGGTATGCCACGGGCGTGCCCCCGGAGGAGGTGGACGGCGATCCCGGCCTCCCCGGCAAGCCCGGCACCCTCCCAGGCGAGGCCCCGGCGGCCGGAGGCGGCCCGGCCCGGCGGGAGGCCTCCCGTCATGACCCGGGAGCCGCCACGGAAACCGGTCCGGTGCCGGTGCCCACCCGTCACCTGCCCCGGGGACTGGTGGCGGCATGTCATCACGGCCTCGGCAGCTGCTATGGCGCCCTCGGCCGCCTCGAACGGGCCGCCCGCCACCTGGAGCGGGCCATCCAGCTGTACCGGGGCCGGGATCCGGTGCGCCAGTTGATGGCGACCCATGACCTGGCCATCGTCCAGAGCCGCCAGGGCGCCTGGAAACCGGGGCGGGCGCGGCTGCGCCACTGCCTGCGGGGCTACCGGCGGGCGGGGCGCCTGGACGGCGTGGCCAGCGTGCTGGTCGATCTCGCCCGGCTGGAGCTGGAAGCCGGGCGCCACCGGCGGGCCCTGGTCCTGGCCCGGCTGGCGCGGCGCCGGGCCCGGGAGGCCCAGCGTCCCCACCTCTATCTCAGCGCCATGGACGTGGAGGCCCGGGCCCTGGAAGCCCTCGACCCCGCCGCGGCCCGGGCCCTGGACGACGTGGTGGACGACCTGCGGGCCCTGGGCTGACGAACCGGCCGGCGGCGGGCCCCAAGACCGGCCGGATGGCGGCCCCCAGGGGGCGAACCCCCCGCCTCCGTGAGGCGTAAGGTAGGGTGCCGGCGGGCCACCGCCCCGGGGGTCGGCGGGCTGCCGTTCCGGGGACCAGCGGGCCGCCGTTCCGGGAACCGGCGGGCCCCCGTCCCAGACCGCCGGGGCGGTGCCGGGGGCGGGCGGGGTCCCGGCCGGGGCAGGCCCCGCCCTGCACGGAAGGCCACAGGCCAGAACGGGGACGTCCAACCCCTGCCTGGGGCGCCGCCCCAGGCCGGGGGACGGCCCTCCCCGCGGGGAACGCCGGCGGCTCCCTGGCCGACCCCACCCTGGGCAGGCCAGATCGGTGGGATCGACGATGGTCCGGCACGGCCGCAGGCCGTCGCAGCACCCGCCGGCGGCGGGCGACGCGCCCGTCGACAGTTTGCTTGGCGCCGCCCTGGGGCTGCTGGCCGTGCTTCTGTTCAGCTTGACCCTGCCCGCCACCCGGGTGGCCCTGGAGGGGCTCCCCGCCGGGCTGGTCGGCCCGGGCCGGGCCGTGGGCGCGGCCGCCATGGCCGTGGCCGCCGCCCTCGCCGCCCGGATCCGCCGGCCCCGGGGGCGGCGCCGGCCGGCCGCCGCGGAGCCCACGGCGCCTGCGGCCCATCCCCCCGCCTGGCCCCCGCCCCGGGAGGCCTGGGGTTCCGTCCTGCTGGTGGCGCTGGGAACCGTCACCGCCTTCCCCTGGCTCTCGACCCTGGCCCTGGCCCGGGTGCCTGCCGCCCACGGCGCCGTTCTCCTCGGCCTGCTCCCCCTCCTCACCTCGGGCTACGCCACGTGGCGGGCCGGGGAGCGGCCCTCCGCCCGCTTCTGGCTGGCGGCGGTGGCCGGGAGCGGCGTCGTGGTGGCCTTTGCCGTGTTCATGGGCGCCGGCCGCCCCCAGACCGCCGACCTGCTGCTCCTGGCCGCCATCGGGATGGCCGCGGCGGGCCACGGCGAGGGGGGCCGCCTGGCCCGGCGGTACGGCGGGTTCCTCCCCATCGCCTGGGGCCTCTGGGCCGCCCTGCCCCTGACCCTGCTGCTCACCCTGCCGTCGCTGGCTCCCGCCCCGGGGCCCTCGCCCGCCCCCGCCCTCCCGCCAGCCCCCAGGCCGGTCGGGGAATACGCCGCCGGGCCGCCGCCGCAAGATCCCGGGGTGGAAGGGCGATTGGTCGCCCCCACCGCCTCCGGATTGGTGGGACCCCTGGCCGTAAGGGCTCCGGGCGGGGCCGGTGGCGGCTCGATGCCCGGCGAGATGAGAGCAGGTCGCGGCCCCGTTCTCGACAGGGCCACTGGCGGACCCGCCGCGGCCGCCGGCGTGCCCGTCCCGGGAGCGGCCGGTGGCGGGCCCTACCCCGTTCCGGGTCGCGAGCCCCCCTCCACGGACCGGGCGCCGGCGGTGCGGGCGTGGCTGGCCTGGATCTACATCAGCGGCGTGACCCAGCTGGCCGGGTTCGTCCTGTGGTACCGGGCCATGGCCCTGGCCGGGGTCGCCCGGACCAGCCAGCTCCAGCTGCTTCAGCCCTTTTTCACCTTGCTGGCCGCCCACGCCGGCCTCGGCGAGCGGGTCGATGCCGTCACCCTGGTGGCCGCCCTGGCCGTGGCGGCGGTGGTGGCCGTGGGCCGGCGCGCCCCGGTCCACCGGAACGCCGATGGGGAAGAACCGGCCCCCCGCCCGCCCGCGCGCCCCCTGCTGGCCCAAGAGGAGGCGCCCCCTGCCTGGCGAAGGTAGGACGATATCAGGTTCGGGATCAGGTCCGGGCCGCCCGGCGGCCCGTGGTCAATTCGCCGTGGCAGGAGGAGCGGAATGGAAGCCATCGACCCGGCCCGTGTCGAGCGGGCTTTCCAAGCTTTTGTGGGGGATGAGGTCTACCTGCACCTGGAGACGACCCACGGCGCCTACACCCGCGGGGGGTTCGGCGCCTTCGCCCGCAACCTGCGGATCCGCCTGGAGGCGGCTGCCGTGCGCGGCAGCGGTCCCTACCGGGCGGGCCTGCGGGTGCCGGGCGGCTGGGTCTACGCGGAGGGGCTGACCCACTGGCAGGAAGAACCTGGCCGGCTGCTGCTGGAAGGGCGGGATGCGGAAGATCGCCTGACCGTCGTCCTGGAGATCGGCCGGGAACCCTTCCCCACGGCCACGCCGGCCGAACCGGAGGGGACCGGCGCCGCCGTCGCCGGAGCCGCCGGGGCGGCAACCCGTCCGGCGGCGGCCGCCGGCGCAGCCGGGCCGAACCCCGCGACCCCGGCCGGCGGTCCGGGGATACCGGCTGGGACGGCGGGCGCCCGGCCGGGCCAGGGGGCGAGCGGCTCGCCCGCCCCGGCGGGCACCCTGCCGGGAGCCACGGCCCGTGGTGCCACCTCCGCCGGCGCCGACCCCGCCGGCGCCGTCCCGGCCCCGTGGGACCGGCATCTAGTGGTGGTGCTGGCCCATCCCGACGACGAGTCCTTCGGCGCCGCCGGCACCATGGCGCTAGCCGTCGACCGCGGGATCCCGGTCACCATGGTCTGCGTGACCGCCGGACAAATGGGGCGACGGATCGGCCGGCCGCCCCTGGCCCACCGGGAGTCCCTCGGGCCCCTGCGCATCGCCGAGCTCCGCGAGGCCATGGCCGCCGTGGGCGTCCGGGACGTGCGGGTCCTGGGCGTCTGGGACAAGACGGTGGAGTTCCAGGACCGCGCCGGCCTGGCGGCCCGGATCCGCGGGATCCTGGAGGAGACGGGAGCCACCACGGTGATCACCTTCCACCCGGAGCTGGGCGGCCACCCCGATCACAACGCCGCCGGTGCCGCCACCGTGGAAGCCGTCGCCGGCCTGGCCGGCCCGCGGCCGCGGGTCCTGTTCGTCAAGGGGCCGGCGCGGGACGCCGACCCGGGCCTGCCCCAGGTGACGGTGCCGGTGGAGGCAGTCCGGGCCCGCAAGGAGGCCGCCTTCCGCGCCCACCGCTCTCAGACCACCGGCTGGGACCAGCGCCTGGAGGCGGATCCGGAGATGGCGCGCCGGTTCGCCCGCCTGTTCGTCGAGGAGTCCTTCTGGGTCTACGCTCCCGGTCCCGCGACGCCCAGCTGAGGCCGTCCCCGCCCGAACCCCCCAAAGACCCCAGGGGCCCCACCCGTCGGGTGGGGCCCCTGGGTCTTCGTTGGTCCTCGTCCCATCCTGCGGCGGTCCCGCTACGGTCAAGGCCTCAAGGCTTGGCCTCCCGGTCCACCCGCAGCCACCAGGGGGCGCGGAGCTCCTTGCCGCCGCAGCGGAAGACCAGCTCGCCGTCGTAGTCACCGCTGGGCGTGGTGTCGCTGCGCCCGCCCTCCATGGACACCGTCAGGGTCGCGTAGGCGCCGGGGTCCAGGGTCACCGAGCCGGCCGACACCGTGACCGCAGGATCGGTGGCATCGCGCACCACCGTCACCGTGCAGGTCTGCCGGGTGCCGCTGACATTGTGGAGCGTCAGCGCCTGTTCCCCGCTCACCGGCGCGTTGCCGTTGAAGTAGCCGAAGCTGATGCTGACGGGATCCAGGGTCACGGGCGTGGCATGGGCCCGCGCCAGATCGATCCGGCCGCCGCCGCGGGCCAGCACGCCGGGATCCCGGGAGGCCGTGAAGGGATCCCTCACCACCCGGGCGGCGGTGTTGACCAGGGCCGACTTGACGTCGGCGGGCGACCAGTCGGGATGGAGCTGGCGCAGCACCGCGGCCGCTCCGGCCACGTGGGGCGTGGCCATGCTGGTGCCCTGGAACATGGCGTATTCGCCGTGGAACACCGAGGAGTAGATGTTGACGCCGGGCGCCGTCACGTCGGGCTTGATCAGGTAGGTAAAGGGCGTCGGCCCGTGGGAGGAGAAGCCGGCCAGGATGTCGGCATTCTCACTGCGGATCTCCGTCAGGACCGTGCCGTCGATGCTCACCTGGGCGCCGGGGTCGGCCTGCAGCAACTGCTTCAGGAAAGCCCCGTCGTTGCGGGAGACCATGGCGGCGGGGATCTGGGGAACGGGCGTGGTGCCGTCCTGGCCCGGCGCCGACGGATCGCCGGCCACGTTGTTGACGATCAGCACCCCGATGGCCCCGGCCTGTTCCGCGTTGCGCACCTTGGTGGTGAAGGTGCAGCTGCCACGGTCGACGAGCGCGATCTTCCCCGCCACCTCTGCGGCGTTCACCAGCGGATAGCAGGCCTGGGTCGGGTTCGCCGAGCCGTCCCGGGCGATGGCGTAGGGGGCCGTCACCTGGCCGAAGGGCGCGAAGTCGCCCGGAGCGGCGCCGAAGGACCGGCCGCCGGCGGTGACGGGGATGCCGATGTAGTGGGGGTTCGTGCTGGCGCCCACGGTGATCGCCTTGGCGGCGCTGCCGGGCGACTCGACGGTCATGTCCCCGGGGCCGGAGTTCCCCGCGGCCACCGCCACCACGACCCCGGCGTCGACCGCGGCGTTGACCGCCTCGGCCAGGTAGTCATGGGGGCCCTGGACGCCGCCACCCAGGCTCATGTTGACGACGTCCATGCCGTCCCGCACCGCGTCTTCCAGGGCCGCGGCGATGTCGTGGCTGAAGGCCGAACCGCCATACGCCACCCAGCCCGCGCCGAAGCCGGGGAAGACGTTGTAGTCATAGAGCTCGGCCGCCGGGGCGATGCCGCTGAGGGTGTCCTGCACCGGGCCCTCCGTCAGGGTGGTCACGCACCCGGCGATGGTGCCCGCCACGTGGGTGCCGTGATCGTTGACCAGCACGTTGGAGGGATCCCCGGCCACGCCGCTGGCGTAGACCTTGGACGGGATGTCGACCTCGTCCACGTCGCCGTCGCCGTCCCGGTCCTTGCACCGGAAGAAGGGATGGCTGCGGTCGATGCCCGAGTCGATGACGCCGACCTTGATGCCCTCACCGGCCCGCTCCCGGCCCCGCTCCCAGCGGCCCGAGCGGTCCAGCAGCGCCCACACCTCATCAGCCTCGATCAGCCCGGCGCTGACGTTCATGGCCGGCCGGTACAGCCCGCTGGGCGTCACCCGCTTGGCGCCGCGGCCGCGGGCCAGTTCGTCCGGCGAATGACCGTTGAGCTCGACCACCAGCGCGTTACCGGTCAAGAAGAACTCGCGCACCACCCGCGCCCGCGGGGCAACGGAGGCCAGGGAGGCCTTGAACTCCTCGTGCCGCTGCTTGAGGTAGTCGACGTAGGCCTTGACGTCCCGGCTGCGGGCGTCCAGCTTCTTGCCCGGCGCCGGCTTGGTCGCCTTGAGCCGGCCGATGCCGCCGGTATAGCTGGCGGCGGGCGGGTCGACCAGCTGGACGATGGCGTAACCGGTTCCTCCGGCCGCCGCCCCCGCATCCCCCTCGGTGAAGTCGTGGCGGGGGACCGGCCCCACCGCCGCGACCACGTTTCCGGCCAGCGCCAGCACCAGGAGCACGGCCAGCAGGGCCGGAATACGGCGCGACCAACGTTCCACGGTTCATCCCCTCCCCGGGATGCCTGGGCCGCAGGTTCCCGGCGCCCGCCTGGGGCGGCCGGCGGGAACCTTGCGGTGCCCGTGCCCGGGAAGATTCGCGGTGGCCGGTCCAGTTCCTCCCAGCCCGTCCCCGCGGGGAGCCGGGGACCCCGAGAGGAGAGGTCCGCCCCCGGCGGCCCCGTCGCCCTCTGCCCGCCCCGCTCGACGGGGGCCCCTGGGCAACGCCTGGCGTGCTGAGGAGGCGCCACTGGCCGAAAGAAGGTGCTATCGAACCCCCACCGGGCCCTAACCAGGTCACGATGCCAAAATTCACCTTGCACGCCCCGGCAGCATTCCTATAATATTGGGGACACAAATCCAAGTTGGCAGGCCGAAGCCCCCTCACGGGGCGCGGGGGAACCGTCCTTGGGGCGAATTCCCGGCCGCCACGACGCCACCGGTCCTTCCGGTCGCGGGCCCGCCGGCCCGCTCCGGCGGCCCCAGGGCTCGCGCCCGCCGCCGGTCGGAGCCCTGGCATCCGCGCCGGCAGCGGTGGCGTCCGCGGCGACTCCGGGATAGGGCAGCCCGGCCCGAGCCCGCCAGCTAACCCCGTAGGCACGCGGGCCCTTTGTGCACGCCATTCCCTGCCTACCTTGTCCCCCTGCTGCGGTGGGGTTCCACCACCCCGGAACCTGCCGTTCACCGTTCCCCCGCGCCCCCGGCCTGCCGCGGAGGGAGGTCGTTGCGTGAAGACCGCGGCACGGCGGGCGGCGGGTCGCCGCCGGCACGCCCCGCGGGTCCAAACGTGGGCCCTGTCCTTGTTGACCCTGGTCGTCCTCCTCGTGGCCGCAGGCTGCGGCAGCGGCGCCGGCGCGACCGGCGGCGACGGTGGAACCGGATCCGGCTCCGGGGCCTCCGGCAGCGGAACCGGCGGCGACAAGCCCACCCTGATCTTCGGCGACTTCAGTTGGGACAGCGTGCAGGTGCACAACCGCATCGCCGGGTTCATCATCGAGCACGGCTACGGCTACCCCGTCGACTACAAGTTCGGCGACACGATCCCCATCCTCCAGGGCCTGCAGGACGGCAGCGTCCACATCACCATGGAGATGTGGCCCGACAACATCCGCGACGCCTGGCAGAAGGCCCTGGACTCCGGCAAGGTGCTCGACCTGGGCGAGAACTACCCCGAATCGCCCCAGGGCTGGTACGTGCCCGCCTACGTGGTCAAGGGCGACCCCGAGCGGGGCATCGAGCCCATGGCCCCCGACCTGCGCTCGGTCCAGGACCTGAAGCGCTACTGGCAGCTGTTCGAGGACCCCTCCGAGCCGGGCAAGGGCCGGTTCTACAACTGCCCGACGGGCTGGGTCTGCTCGGACATCAACGCCCAGAAGCTCAAGGCCTACGGCCTGGACGACCACTTCACGGCCTTCAACCCCGGCTCCGAGGCGGGGCTGAACACGTCCATCACCACCGCCTACGAACAGGGCAAGCCCTGGGTGGGCTATTACTGGGAGCCCACCTGGATCACCGGCAAGTACGAGCTGATCCGGCTGGAGGAACCGCCGTACAGCGACGAGTGCTGGGAGTCCGACAAGGCCTGCGCCTATCCGCCCAGCAAGGTCCTGGTGGCCGCCAACAGCCGGCTTCAGGAGATGGCGCCGGAGGTCGTCGAGTTCCTCAAGAAGTACGACACCACCCTGGAGCAGACGGCGGCGGCCCTGGCCTACATGCAGGATGAGGGCGGCAAGCCCGAAGACGCCGCCGTCTGGTTCCTCAAGACCTACGACGACTGGCAGCAGTGGGTCCCCGACGACGTCCGCCAGCGCGTGCAGGCGGCCCTCGAGGAGGTGAGGTGAGATGACGGCGAACCGCGGCAGGGGGCGCGGCGCCCGGGGCGATGAGGGCACCCACGCTCCCGTGCTGCTGGCCGTCCAGGACCTGTGGAAGATCTATGCCCGCCACCACCGGCGCATCGACGTCCACGACCCGGAGGCGGTCGCCCAGGCCGAAGCGCGGGGGGCCGTGGTGGCCGTGCGGGAGGCCAGCTTCCGCGTCCGGCGCGGCGAGATCTTCGTGGTGATGGGCCTGTCGGGCAGCGGCAAGTCGACCCTGGTGCGCTGCCTGCTGCGCCTGGTGGAACCCACCGCCGGCCGCATCCTGTTCGACGGCGAGGACGTCACCGCCATGGACGGCCGGCAGCTGACGGCCTTCCGGCGGACCCGGGTGGCCATGGTCTTCCAGCACTATGGCCTCCTCCCCCACCGCACCGTGCTGGACAACGTGGCCTTCGGCCTGCGGTTGCGGGGCGAACCGCGGGCCGTCCAGCTGGAACGGGCGCGGGAGGCCCTGGCCCGGGTCGGCCTGGAGAAGTGGGCCCACCGCTACCCCGCCGCCCTCTCCGGCGGCATGCGCCAGCGGGTGGGCATCGCCCGCGCCCTGGCCCGGGATGCGGACCTGCTGCTGATGGACGAACCCTTCAGCGGGCTGGACCCCCTGATCCGCCGGGAGCTGCAGGACGAGCTGCTGCGGCTGCAGCAGGAACTGCACAAGACCATCGTCTTCATCACCCACGACCTGCAGGAGGCCCTGCGCCTGGCCGACCGGATGGCCATCATGCGGGCGGGCCGGATCGTCCAGGTGGGCCGGCCCCGGGAGATCATCCAGAACCCGGCCGACGACTACGTCCGCCGGTTCGTCCGGGACGTCCGGGAGGCGGCGGCCCTGGCCGCGGGGGCGTGGCGGGCCGCGGCGGCCGAATCCTCCCCCGCAGGCGTGGCCGGCGGGGCGGGTGAGCCCCGGCTGGCGGCGGCAGGCGAGGTGTTCCGGGCCACGCCCGCCGACGGGGCGACCGGCCTGCGCGCCGACCCGGTGGCGCCCACCCCTTGGGGCGGTCCCGCCGTCGCCAGGGAGGGATCCCCCCTTGTTCCCTGAGGCGCTGGAGTTCCACGTGGCCCCGTGGATCCAGGAGGGCCTGGCCTGGCTGGTCGATGCCGGGGGCGGGTTCTTCCACGGCCTGTCCGTCGCCATCACCCGCGCCCTCAACGGCATCGAGGCCGGGCTCCTGGCCGTGCCCTGGTGGGTCTGGATCGGCGGGGTGCTGGTGGCCGGCTGGGCCGTCACCCGCCGGCCCCTGACGGCCCTGACCCTGGCCGGCCTGATGCTGGCCATCGGCGCCTTCGGCTATTGGGAGGCGGCCATCGAGACCCTGGCCATGGTGATCGTGGCGGTGATCCTGGCCGTGGCCATCGGGCTGCCCTTGGGCATCGCCATGGCCGAGTCGCGCCGCGTCCACGCCCTGGTGATCCCCGTGCTGGACGCCATGCAGACCATGCCCAGCTTCGTCTACCTGATCCCGGTGATGATGCTCTTCCAGGCCCTGGGGCCGGTGCCCGGCACCCTGGCCACGGTGGTCTACGCCCTGCCGCCGGTGGCGCGGCTGGTCGACCTGGGGATCCGCCAGGTGTCCGCCGACGCCCAGGAGGCGGCCCGGGCCTTCGGCGCCACCCGCTGGCAGCTGCTGAGCCAGGTGCGCCTGCCCCTGGCCCTGCCCAGCATCATGGCCGGGATCAACCAGACGACGATGATGGCCCTGGCCATGGTCGTCATCGCCAGCATGGTGGGGGCCGGCGGCGTCGGCGAGGCGGTGATGCGGGCCATCCAGCGGGTCGATCCCGGCGCGGGCTTCGAGTCGGGCTTCACCATCGTCGCCCTGGCCATCGTCATGGACCGGCTGTCCCAGGGGCTCGCGCGCCGCTGGCAGGTGCCGCGCACCGGCTGAACCGCCGCCGGACCCAGTCTCCGGAGAGCGGCCGGGGGCCGGCAGGCCCTCCACGGCGAGGAGCGAATTCGACCACCATGGGCTGGTACCTGCGCAAGAGCTTTCGAGTGGCTCCCGGCGTCCGGCTCAACCTGTCCAGGTCCGGGCTGGGGCTTTCCGTCGGCACCCGGGGCGCCCGCATCGGCGTGGGCCCCCGGGGTGCTTACGTTCACGCCGGCACGGGCGGCCTGTACTACCGGAAGACCCTGGCCGCACCCCGGTCCCGGCGCCGGGGTGCACGCAGCCCGGCCGGGCCGTCACCGGCCCAGGAGGCCGTGCGCGCCTACCCCGAGGGGCAGCTGGAAGGCGGCTCGGCGGCCGGCGTCCTGGGTTGCCTTGGCCTGGTGCTGGTGCTCCTCGCCGTCGCGACGCCCTGGCTCTGGCCCCTGGCCCTGGGCGCCCTGGCCGGTTCGGCCTACCTGTCGTGGCACGGCGGCCGGCTGGTCCGGGCCTGGCAACAGGCGGCCGCCGCCTTCCGGGCCGGCCGCTGGGAGGAGAGCCGGCGGATCCTGGAGCCGCTCCTCGCCCACCACCACCAGGAGGCCGATCTCTGGCTCTTGTGGGGCCTGACCTTGTGGCGGCTGGGCGACGAGGCCCAGGCGGTGGCGGCCTTGTTGCGGATCGACGCCTGCCCCGACACCCTGGGCCGGCTGGCCGGTCCCGCCCGCGTGGCCTGGGAGGTGGAGTTCCAGCCCTGGCCCCTGCGGGTCGAGCTGCCCTCGGCCCCGGGCGTCGACATGCTGCAGGCCTACCTGCTGGCCCGGACCGGGCGCCACGCCGAGGCCGTGGCCCAGCTGGACGGCGCCCTGGCCCTGAATCCCGGGTTCCACCCCGCCCGGCTGCTCAAGGCGCTGATCCTGATCGAGGGGGCCCGCGCCTTCGACCGGGCCGTGGCCGTCCTGCAGGAGATCCCCCGGGAGGATCCCCTCTACCTGTGGGCCGTCGCGGCCATGGGGCAGGCCTTCCGCCAGGCGGGGCAGCCCGACCTGGCGGTCACCGCCTTGCGCCCCGCCACCCGCTTCCGGCGCGACCCCGAAGCGCTGAAGGCGATCCGCTACGAGCTGGCCCTGGCCTACCACGACCTGGGCGACCTGCGCCGGGCCCGGGAGCAGCTGGCCCGGATCGTCACCGACGACATCGGGTACCGCGACGCGCGGCGCCTGCTGGAGCAGTGGGGAGGTGGTGGCGGTGTCCCTGATCGTGGTGGCGAACCGTGAGCCCCTGCGCCGCGAGGGAGACGGCTGGGCGCCCGCGGTGGGCGGCCTGGCCACGGCCCTCCTCCCCGTCCTCGAACGGCGCGGCGGCACGTGGGTGGCCTGGGGCGAGAAGGAGGCCGATGCCTGGCCGGTCCTCACCTACCCGCCCGCTGCCCCTCGCCTCGCCGTGCGGCGCCTCTTCCTGCCGCCCCGGGAGGTGGCCGGCTCCTACCACGGCATGGCCAACCGCACCCTCTGGCCCCTGGCCCACTACCTGCTGGACCGGGTCGAGATCCGCCGCGACTTCTTCCAGGCGTACCGGGCGACCAACACCCGCTTTGCCGAGGCGACGCTGGAGGCCTGGACCGATGGGGCCACGGCCGTATGGGTGCAGGACTACCACCTGATGCTGGTCCCGGCCCTGCTGCGGGCCGCCCGCCCCCGCGGGCGCATCGGCTTCTTCTGGCACATCCCCTGGCCGCCCCCCGAGGTCTGGCAGGTCCTGCCGTGGGCGGCGGACCTGGTGGCGGGGGTCCTGGGCGCCGATCTGGTCGGCTTCCACACCCCGGAGTACGTGGACAACTTCCTCGCCACCTGCCGGCTCCTCCCCGGCGCGGCGGTCCGCGGCCAGGCGGTGCTCTGGCAGGGGCGGCGGATCCGCGTCGAGGCCCACCCCATCGGCATCGACACCGATCGCTTCCGCCGCTGGGCCGCCGATCCCCGGGTGCGGGAGCGGGCGGCCCGCTGGCGCCGGATGGCGGCGAGCCGGTTCGTCCTGGTCGGTGTCGATCGCCTGGACTACACCAAGGGCATCCCGGAGCGGCTGGACGCCTGGGAACGGCTGCTGGAGCGCTACCCCCAGTGGCGCGGGCAGGCCACCCTGTATCAGATCGCGGTGCCCAGCCGGACCCGGCTGGAGTCCTACCGCCAGCTCAAACGCCGGGTGGACGAGCAGGTGGGCCGGATCAACGGCGCCTACATGCAGGACGGGTGGATGCCCGTGCGCTACCTCTACCGGGCCTTCACCCCGCGGGAACTGACGGCCTTCTACCTGGCCGCCGACGCCGCCCTGGTGACGCCCCTGCGGGACGGCATGAACCTGGTGGCCCAGGAGTACGCCTGGGTGACGGAGAATGGGGTCTTGATCCTGTCGACCCTGGCCGGCGCCGCGGCGCTGCTGCCCGAGGCGGTGCAGGTCAACCCCTATGATGTGGACGGGCTGGCCGAGACCCTCCACGACGTGCTGGCCTCCCTGGCGGACGAACGCGGCCGCCGGCGGTGGGAGGCCCGGCGGGCCGCCCTGAAGGAGCGGGTGGCCGCCCTGGACGTCCATGGTTGGGCGGCGCGCTTCCTGGCATCCTTAGAAGGGACCCGGGAGGAACCGGCGGCCGCCGGCCCGCCCGGCCAGAGGGAAGGAGCCGGTTCGATCACCCCATGAAGCCCGTGCCCGTGCCCGTCGCACCTGCAACCGCCGCCAACCGGCCCGGCCCCAGCCCAGCGGCCACGCCGGGGGCCAACGGGTCCGCGGTCCCCCGCCCGCCCGTGGTGGTGGCGGGGGGCGGCATCGCCGGCACCGCCGTGGCCTTCGCCCTGCAGGACCTGTTCCCCGTGGTCCTGGTCGACGACGGGGAGTTCCCCGGTCTCGGCGAGACCCGCACCGCCGTGGGCGTCCTCAAGGCCCTCCTGGGCCACCCCCGGCTGGACGAGGCCGCCCGCATCACCTGGGCCTTCGCCCTCGCCCAGCACGAGCACCCCCGCTCCCCCGTCCGCCTGTCCTTCGCCGCCCTGGACGACAAGCCGGAGCGAGCAGCCTTCCTCGACCACCTGCTGCTGCTCGACGCCATGCTGCTGCTGGCCCGGCGCCGGGGACTGCGGCTGCTCACCCACACCCGGGTGGTGGAACCGGTCCTGCGGGGCGGCCGGGTGGTCGGGGTCCGGACGGAGCGGGCCGGCAGCGGCCCGGAGGTGCTGCCCGCCGCCGCCCTGGTCCTGGCGCCGGGGCCCCGCACCGACAGCCTGGCCTTGGAGGGCTTGCCCGACGGCTTCGCCGGCCGGTTCGTCCCGGTGAAGGACGTGGTGATCCCCTTCCGCCTGCCGGAAGCCGCCGCGGTGGCGCCGGCCGTGTACACCCGCCGCTCCCTGATCTGGCAGTTCGTCCTGGGCCTCGAGCCCCGGACCCTCCTGGCCGCAGCCCGCCTGGAGGGGGATTGGGCCCCGCCCTCCTTCGAGGAGCTGGTGGCCCTGGTGGACGACCTGGTCACCCGGTTCGACCTGCCCGGCGAGGCGGAGCTGGACCGCACCCGCACCCTGATCGACCTGCGGGGACCGGAGGGCCTGCCCTTCGCGGGCCCCGTGGCGCCGTTGGGCGGCGCCGAGGGCCTGTTCGTCCTGGCGGGACTGGGGCTGGAGGGCCTGTCCCTCAGCCTGGGGCTGGCCCGCCAGGTGGCGGCGGCGGTGGCGGCTTACGCGGGGCTGCCGGTCCCGGCCGGCTCCTGATCGGCCCGGTTCGCCCGGCCGCCGCTGCCCTCTTGTCGCGCGCCCCTCCGTACCATGGCGACCCGCGCCCCCCGCGGCGACCCGCAGCTACCCACGGCGCCCCGCGGCCGCCCGTGGCCATCCCGCGGCGACCTGCAGCCACCCGTGCGACCCGCTACCACCCCGCGGCGACCCGCGGCCAGCGGCGGCGCCCCCCAGCCACCAGTGGTGCCCCGCGGTCGCCCGCGGCCATCCCTCGGCGACCCGCAGCCACCCGCGGCGACCCTCATAAGGCGGGCCCCCCCGCCGAATCCGCTTAGTGAACCGTTCTGGGGGAACGGCGTCAACCACGGCCCACCGCACTCCCGTCTTCGCAGCAGCGGCAGGCGCCCGTCCCGACCGACCGGGCGGTCGACGCGGCGGACCGGAGCCGGCAGCCGGTCCCATTCCGTCCCGCAGGCCACCGGCAACCCCGGCGGCCACGGGTGGGCCGGCCCGCGGGCCCGCCGGCGATCAGCCCACCGGTCGCCGGGCCGGCTGGTCCGGAGCCCCTTGGAGGCGCCGGTGCGGGTCGCCCGCAACACCCCCTTTCCCCCAGAACCGGCCCACCCTGCGGGAGAAAGGAGGGTGACAGCGTGGACCAACCCCGCATCCCCGGCCGCAGCCTGGGGCGAGCATGGCCCAGCCGCCGGGTCCAGGGTGCCCGCCACCGTCAGGGGGCCTTCCGGGCGCCCTTCGCCCCCTCCACCGGTGGGGGCGCCGGCGGGACCGCCGGTGGGACACCGGGCGGCGACGGGGAACCGGGACCCGGGGCGGCCGCAGGGCACAGCCGGCGCCACCGGCTGGCTCGGGGGCTGCCCGCCCTGGCCCTGGTCGCCGTGCTCCTCCTGGTGGCCGCCGCCCGGGCGGGTGCCGCCAGCCCTGCCCCGGCCAGCCTGGAAGACCTTCTGGTGCCCGACCGCTACTTCATCGTCACCGCCGACGAGATGGTCGGTCGCGGGGCCAGCGTCATGCCCGTCACCGAGCCCGGGGCCGGCCCCTTCGAGGTGATCGTGCGGTTCGAGTCGGCCGAGATCCACAACCTGGCCCTGACCCAGGATCTCAGCCAGGGCTCGCCCCTGTACCTGCAGATCACCAGCAGCGGGGTCGCCCGGGTCACCGACACCGCCATGCGCACGGACCTGCTGTCCCTGATCGGGACCATTCCGGGGGCCGCCCAGGCCGCCGACCCCATCCAGTTCGTCCTCGATCTGCTGGAAAGCGGCGGTCAGGTCACCCTGCGGGTGCGGGACATGGGCATGCGGGCCACCTGGATGCACACCGGCACGGCGGTCCTCCCCGGCGCGGTGATGCGCTTCGTCACCGATCCGGCCGACCTGGCCCAGCGGGACCGGATCCAGCGGGTCGAGCGCCAGGCCGCCATGCTCCACGGCAAGTACCGCGACCTGGACGACCTGCGCCGCGACCGGCAGCAGCAGGAGCGGGCCGGACTGCTGCCCGGGCTGCCCGGAGGCGACCTGCCCCTGCCCGGATTGCCCGGCCCCGGCCTGCCGTCGGCGCCGCTGCCCGACCTCCCGTTGCCGAAGCCGCGGATCCCCTCGCCGCCGGTGCCGCCGTTGCCGCTTCCCGAGGAGGCCCGTGACCTGGTGGCGTGCCTTGAAGAGGCCTTGCCGAAGGATCCGCTGTCCCTCCTGGACCTGTCGGCGCTGCGCCAGGGGGATCTGGAAGGAGCCGTCGCCCCCCTGCGCGACCTGAATCCCCAGGCCGTGGCCGGCTGTCTCGCGGACGAACCGGCCCCCGAGGCGCCGGAGGCCCCGGCCGCCCCCGCGGAGCCCGGCGAATCGGGTGCGGACCAGCCGGCCCTTCCCCTGCCGGTGCAGCCGGCGTTGCCGGCCCTCAGCCCGGCCCTGGCCTGCGTCGCCGGGTCCCTGGACCTGGCGGAGCGTGACCTCGAGCCGCTGGCTGGCGATTCCTCGCTGACGGCGACGGAACTGCTGGACGGCCTGGTCGACCTGGGCCTGGTGGAGGCTCGCAGCGTGCCCTCCGCCGCCTTGCAGCTCGCCGGTGACTGCGGCCGCTACTGGCCGGACCTGGCCGACCTGGCGGGGAGCCTGCTGGGTGGGACCGGTTCGTCCGGCGGGAGCTCCGAGGCGGCCACGGGAACCACGGGGGACACGGGTGCAGCCGGCACCGGAGACGGGGCCGGCGACGGAAGTGGCGAAGGCGGTCTCCTGCCCCTGCTGGGCGGGTTGCTGAGCTCGGCCGGGCTGGGCGGCCTGCTCCGCAAGGGTCCCTGAGTACGGTAAGGACCCCTGATCGGGGAAAGGGCCCCGGCGGGCCCGGGTAGGGCGAGACGACCGGCGACCGGCACCGGACCCGTCCGGCCGGGCGCCGGTGGACGACGGAGGACGGGACGTCACATCAGGGAGGGATGGCCCCATGCCATACGCCGTGACCACCGGGACTTTCTCCCGGCGCCGTTTCTGGGTCACCTTCGGCCTCTCCATGGCCGTGCTGGGCGCCATGCTGTTCGTCATGATGTCCCAGGGCATCGCCCTGGCGGCGCCCCTGGCCGGGATCGGCGGCGTCATGCTGGAGTTCGACCGCCTGGAGGGGCAGGGCTTTCAGATGTTGCCGGTGACCAACGACACCGACGACGCCGCGGGCGTCCCCATGGCCCGGGCGAAGATCGACCACCTGGTGATCACCAACCTGCACCTGTACAAGGACCTCAACGTGGGCGGCAAGACGGTGCGGGTCAGCATCACCGCCTCGCCGGTGGAGATCAGCGGCCTGGTCCAGGACATGACCTACCAGGAGGCCGGCTCCATCTCCTTCAACGAGCAGGTGGTCGACGAGCAGCGGGGCAGCAGCCCGCTGTCCATGTCGGCGCCCGGCGTGGTGATCGAGGACGCCAAGATCATCGCCCACTACCTGTTCCAGAACAAGGCGAAGCTGCCCGGCATGAAGCTGGAGGTCAAGGTGATCGACTGAGGGGGCCCGATCGCCCAGGATCTCCCCTGCACCCCTGCAAGCCACGGGCCGGGGCTCAAAGCCCCGGCCCGTGGCTTGTTCGGGCTTGCCCTCCCCGGGGGACGGCCCTCAGTCCGCGGCCATGACCTCCTCCCCGCCGGCCCGCTGCCAGGCTTCGGCCAGCGCCCGGCGGGTGTACACCCGGGCCAGGTGGGCCCGGTACTCGGCGGACGTCAGGGCATCGCCGTCCACGTCGACGCCGTCGACGGCCCGGGCGGCCGCCTCGGCCAGCAGCTCCGCCGTCGGCACCCGGCCCGTCAGGTGTTCTTCCACGGCCGACGCCCGGTAGGCCGCCCCCGTCACGCCGTTCAGGGCGACCCGGACCGCCGCCGCAGCCCCCTCCCCGTCCCGGGCCACGGCGGCGGCCACGCCCACCAGGGCGAAGTCCGACGCCCGGCGGGCCATCTTCAGGTAGCGGTACCCCCAGCTCCAGCCCCGGTCCCCGCCGGCAGCCGCCGGAATGCGGACGGCCGTCACCACCTCATCCGGCTGCAGGGCGGTGAGGAAGGGGCCGAAGAAAAACTCCCCCGCGGGGATCGCCCGCTCCCCACCGGGCCCGGCCACTTCGATCTCCGCCTCCAGGGCCAGCAGGGCCGCGGGGTAGTCGGCCGCCGGGTCGGCGTGGGCCACGCTGCCGCCCACGGTGCCGCGGTAACGCACCTGCATGTCGCCGATGACCGCGGCCACCTCGGCCAGGAGCGGCGCGTGCCGGCGGACGGTGGGATCGGTCATCACCTGGTGATGGGTCGTCAGGGCCCCCAGGCGCAGGGTGCCGTCCGGTTCCACCGCGATGCCGGACAGTTCCCGGACCCGGCCCAGGTCGATCAGGACCTGGGGCTGGGCCAGGCGCAGCTTCATCGCCGGCAGCAGGCTGTGCCCGCCGGCCAGCAGCTTGGCCTGATCCCCGTACCGCCCCAGGAGTTCGAAGACCTCATCCAGGGTCTCCGGCCGGTGATAGGCGAAGGCGCTGGGGATCATCGCCCCTCCCCCCCTTCCGCGGCAGCCGCCGCCTGCTGGGCCTCCTGGATCGCCCGCCAGACCCGTTCGGGCTTGCAGGGCATGTCGATGTGCCGCACCCCCAGGTGGGAGACGGCGTCGACGATGGCGTTGACCACCGCCGGCGTGGCCGCGATGGTGCCGGCCTCACCGATGCCCTTGACGCCCAGCGGGTTGACCGGCGAGGGGGTGCAGGTGAAGTGGGACTCGAAGGACGGCAGCTCGGCCGCCGTGGGCACCGCGTACTCCATCAGCGAGGCGTTCAGGGGCTGGCCGTTCTCGTCGTAGACCAGCTCCTCATACAGCGCCTGGGCGATGCCCTGGGCGATGCCGCCGTGGATCTGGCCCTCGGCCAGCAGCGGGTTGATCACGTTGCCGCAGTCGTCCACGCACACGTACCGCAGGATGCGGGTGCGGCCGTCCTCGGTGTCCACCTCCACCACGCACACGTGGGTGCCGAAGGGGAAGGTGAAGTTCTCCGGCTGCCAGAAGGCCGTCTCCTCCAGCCCCGGCTCCAGCCCGGGCGGGAAGTTGATGTGGGAGCCCAGGTTGGCCGCCGCGGCGATCTGGGTGAACTTGATCGCCCGCTGGGGCGCGCCCTTGACCCGGAACTGGCCGTCGACGAACTCCAGGTCCTCCGGGCTGCACTCCAGCTGGTGGGCGGCGATCAGGGCCGCCTTCCTCTTGACCTTCTGCAAGGCCTGGTAGAGGGCGATGCCACCCACCGCCGCCGAGCGGCTGCCGTAGGTGCCCAATCCGATGGGCCCGCGACCCGTGTCGCCGTGGAGCACCTCCACGTCCTCCGGCGGGATGCCCAGCTCGCTGGCCACGATCTGGGACCAGGCGGTCTCGTGGCCCTGGCCGTGGGCGGACGAGCCGGTGTAGACCGTCACCTTGCCGGTGTGGTGGACCCGCACCTGGGCCGACTCGAACAGGTTGCCGCCGTAGAAGGTCCCCGCCAGGGCCGCCGAGGGCGCCAGGCCGCACGCCTCGATGTAGCTGGAGATGCCGATGCCCAGCTGGAGCCGGTCCCCCCGCTGCCGGCGCTCGGCCTGCTCCCGCTTGAGGTCTTCATACCCGACGGCCTCCAGGGCCTTGTCCAGGGCGGTGTGGTAGTCGCCGGAGTCGTAGGTGATGCCCACGGGGTTGGTGTAGGGGAACTCGTCCTTGCGGACGAAGTTCTTGCGGCGCACCTCGGCCGGGTCCAGGCCGAGTTCGTCCGCCAGCCGGTCGATGGTCCGCTCCAGGAAGTGGGTGGCCTCCGGCCGGCCGGCGCCGCGGTAGGCGTCGGTGGGCGTCTTGTTGGTGAAGACGCCGGTGATCTTGATGGCATGGTGCTTGTGCCGGTAGGGCCCGGGCGAGACGATCAGGCCCAGGATCGGGATGTAGGGCGTGTTGAGCTGGTTGTAGGCGCCCAGGTCGCAGATCCAGTTGATCCGCATCCCCAGGATCTCGCCGTCCCGCCGGGCCGCCACCTCCACGTCGATGATGCCCTCGCGGCCGTGGATGGTGGTGACGAAGTTCTCCCGGCGATCCTCCACCCACTTGACGGGGCGCCGGAGCTTCCTGGCCAGATAGGGCACGATGACCTCTTCGGGGTAGACGTTGAGCTTGGCCCCGAAGCCGCCGCCCACCTCCGGCGCGATGACCCGCATCTGGTGCTCGGGCACGCCCAGGATACCGCACAGGTTGACCTTCAAGAGGTGCGGGATCTGGGTCGTGCTCCAGACCGTCAGCTCGCCCGTGGCCGGGTGGCAGTCGGCCACCACCGCCCGCGGTTCCAGGGCCATGGGCACCAGGCGCTGCTGCAGGTGCCGCTGGCGGATCACCACGTCCGCCTCGCGGAAGGCGGCCTCCACGTCGCCGCCGGCGGCCTCCCACGTATAGGCCACGTTGGTGTCGAACTGGTCATGGACCAGGGGCGCCCCGCTCTCCATGGCCTTCTCCGGATCGACCACCGCGGGCAGGGGCTCGTAGTCGACCTCGACCAGGGCCGCCGCATCCTTGGCCGCCGCCCGGGTCTCGGCCACGACGACGGCCACCCCCTCGCCCACGTGGCGCACCCGGTCGATGGCCAGGGGCCAGTGGGGCGGGTTCTTCAGCCCCTCGTAGAGCCAGGCGCACGGCAGCGGGGCCATCAGGCCTGCCTTGAGCTCCTCGCCCGTGAGGACGGCCACCACGCCGGGCGCCGAACGGGCCGCCGCGGTGTCGATCCGCCGGATCCGGGCGTGGGCGTGGGGGCTGCGCACCACGGCCATGTGGACCATGTTGGGCAGCTTGATGTCGTCGGTGTAGGTGCCCGACCCCGTGATCAAGCGGGGGTCTTCCTTGCGCTTCAGCCGAGCGCCAATGCCTGCGACCGGCACCGTCTTCACCCCCTCGCCGGCGACCGGGGTCAGTCCGCGGCCGCGCTGCGTTCCTGCAGGCGGCGGGCCGCGTACTGAACCGCGCGGACGATGTTGTGGTAACCCGTGCAGCGGCAGAGGACGCCTTCCAGGCCGCGGCGGATCTCCTCCTCCGTGGGATTCGGGTTGACCTCCAGGAGGTGCGCCGCGGCCATGATCATGCCCGGCGTGCAGAAGCCGCACTGGAGGCCGTGCTGCTCCCAGAACCCCTCCTGGACCGGGTGGAGCCGGCCATCCTGGGCCAGGCCTTCGATGGTCACCACCTCGGCGCCGTCGGCCTGCACCGCCAGGACGGTGCACGACTTGACCGCCTGGCCGTTGAGGTGGACCGTGCAGGCGCCGCAGTTGGACGTGTCGCAGCCGACGTGGGTGCCGGTCAGGCCGAGTTCTTCCCGCAAGAAGTGGACCAAGAGGGTGCGGGGCTCCACCTCGCGGGTATAGGTCCGGCCGTTGACCTTGAGGGTCACCGGCACCCGCTGGCCGGCCGCTTCCGGGCCGGTCCCTGCCATGACGCCGCCCGACCTCCTTTCACGGGCCCACGCCCGCATGACGGATCCTGAACCCGGCGGGACGAGGACCCACCGGATCCGCTTGGGGGATGGGGACCGGGTGACGGCCGCCGGCCGGCACCGGAGAAGCCGCCCGCCTGCGGCCGGGTGGTGGGCCCCAACGGTCATGGGTCCCGGGCCCTGCAGGCCTGGAGCTCTCCGTAGGACGAACCGGCCCCGCGCCTCCCCGGGGCCCACCGCGGCGGCCAAGCCGCCGGGCTGGCTCCCGGGCCGGTTCCCGCTGCGCTGGCGAAAGGCGTCGTGGGGTGGCTGGACGGTGAACGAAACCGCGATGCATCCCCCGTCATCCGATGGAATACGGCGGACAGGTTCCAACTCCTGCCGGGCGGGGGCGGGTGATCCCCCTCGGCTTCCGCACACCGGGCTTGCCGGGCCCGCGGCCGGCGCGACCTTCGCGGTGCTACAATAGCGGCATGAAGGAACCGGCCACGAGGGAACCGAGCGCGTCCCCGCCGCCTGCCGATCCGGCCGCGGCCCTGGACCGGATCCACCGGGACGTCATCGCCTGCCGCCGCTGCCCGCGGCTGGTCGCCTACACCGCCGAGGTCGCCCGGATCAAGCGCCGGGCCTACCGGGACTGGGACTACTGGGGGCGCCCGGTGCCCGGCTTCGGCGATCCCCGGGCCCGGCTGCTCATCGTGGGGCTCGCCCCCGCCGCCCACGGCGCCAACCGGACGGGCCGCATGTTCACCGGCGACGCGTCGGGCGACTGGTTGTACCGCGCCCTGTACCGGGCCGGCTTCGCCAGCCAGCCCACCAGCACCCACCGCGACGACGGCCTGCGGCTTCAAGACGCCTACATCACCGCCGCCTGCCACTGCGCCCCGCCGGACAACCGGCCGTCCCGGGAGGAACTGGCCGCCTGCAGCCTCTACCTCGACCGGGAGCTGGAGACCCTGACGGCGCTGCGGGTGATCGTCTGCCTGGGGCAGATCGCCTTCGAGGCCGTGCTGCGGCGCATGCGGGAACGGGGCTACGGCTGGCCGGTGGAGGTGGAGCCAGGGCAGGAGCCTGCAGTGGGCGGCGAACCGGGGGGCGGTGACCCAGGGGGCGGTAGCCCGCCCGGCCTGCTGCCGACGCCGTCCCCGGCCCCGTCCCCCTGGACGAACCGGCGGCCGGGCAAGCCCCGCTTCCGCCACGGCGGCGAGTACCGCTGGCTGCCGGCGGACGCCCATGCCGGCGGGGCGGCGGCCCGCGACGCCGGGGCCCCTGGGGCGACGCCCCCCGGGAACCTGCCGGTCCTGCTGGCCAGCTACCACCCCAGCCGCCAGAACACCCAGACCGGGGTGCTGACCGAGGCCATGTTCGACGCCATCTTCCGGCGGGCCCGGCAGCTGGTGGACGGCGAGGCCGCCCGGGGCGGGCCCGTCTCCGCCCTCTCCGGCAAAAGCGCCCGGAGGCGAGGCGCATGACGCCCCCACCCGCGATGCAACGGGGCCCGCACAACGCCATTACCGACGTCGCCGGCGTCCGGGTCGGCCACGCCACGGTGATCCGCGGCGAGGGCCCCTTGCGGACCGGCCAGGGGCCGGCCCGCACCGGCGTGACGGTGGTGCTGCCCCCCGGCGACCTGCGCTCGATCTACGACGCCAAGTTCCCCGCCGCGGCCCACGTGATCAACGGCTTCGGCAAGGCCCTGGGCCTGGCCCAGGTGATGGAGCTGGGCCGCCTGGAGACGCCGATCCTGCTGACCAGCACCCTCTCCATCTGGCGGGCGGCCGACGCCCTGGTCGACCACATCCTGGCCGCCCACCCGGACATCGGGGTCCGGGCGCCGACGGTCAACGTGGTCGCCGGCGAGTGCAACGACGGCTGGCTCAACGACATCCGGGGGCGGCACGTGGGCCCGCGGGAGGTGGCAGAGGCCCTGGCGGCGGCTGCCGGCGGCCCGGTGGCCGAGGGCAGCGTGGGAGCGGGGACCGGCATGGTGTGCTACGGCTTCAAGGGTGGAATCGGCACCGCCTCCCGGGTCTGGCCCTCCCCCCTGCCCGGCGCCGGGGAGGAGCCCGTCACCCTGGGTTGCCTGGTCCTGGCCAACTTCGGCCGGCGCCGCGACCTGACCATCGCCGGGGTGCCGGTGGGCCGGCTGCTGGACGCGGCGGACGAACCGTCGGACGAACCGGCGCCGTCGCCCGCCCGCGCCGCCGCCGGCGGCGAAGGGGGACCGGCCACCCCCATGGGCGGCACAACCGCCGCCCCCACCGGCACCCCGCCCGGTGCGGCGGAGGCAGCAGTATCCGGTGCCCCGGGCACGCCTGCCGAGACACCCGGCCCCACCGGCGAGGGCGGCTCGGTGGTGGTGGTCCTGGCCACCGACGCGCCCCTGACCTCCCGCCAGCTGGGCCGGATCGCCCGCCGGGCCGCGGCCGGCCTGGCCCGCACCGGCACCGTTTACTGGCACGGCAGCGGCGACTTCGTCCTGGCCTTCAGCACCGCCCGCCGCTACCCGCCCTACCTGCCCGACGAGGGCGCCTACCTCAATCCCTTCTTCGAGGCGGCTGCGGCGGCCACGGAGGAGGCGGTGATCCGGGCCCTGGTGGCAGCCCGCCCCATGACGGGCCGCGACGGCCACCACGTGCCCGCCCTGCCCACCGGCCGGGTGCGTCGCCTGCTGGAGGAACGCGGCATCCCCTGGGATTACGGCCCGGAGCCCGCCTGCCAGCCCCGCTGAGGCCCGGACGGCCTTGACCCGGTGGACCCCGGCGGGTGGAAGGGGCCGGGCCCACCCCACCGGTGCGGGCTGCTCCAGGCCGTGCGGGTTCGTTCGGCCTTACGCCTCCGAAGCCGCCTTCGACTCCACGGGCTGTCCCGCCGCGGTGGCCGGAGTCCCCCGGTGTCCGATCGCCGGCGTCACCCGCACCAACCAGATGTACATCGCCACCACCGGCACCAGGAAGGCCGCACTGGCGACGATGCCGGCCTCCACCGCCACCGCCGCCGCGATGCCGCCCAGCACGGGTCCACCAATGATCTCCCCGAAGGAATGGAACTGCTCGACCATGGAGAGGACCGTGGCCCGGGCGCCGGGATCCAGCCCGTGGTTGACCCAGGCCACCTGGAGCGGATCGTACGTCTCTCGGAGCAACGCCGTGAGCCAGTAAAAGCTCACCGCCATGGCCAGGGACCCCGCCAGGCCGAAGCCCGCCACGCTGGGGATCAGCAGGGTGCTGATGCCCAGGAGGAGCCGCCCCACCCGGCCCGGGTCGCCGACCCCGCGACGCCGCACCAGCTCCGCGGCCCCCATGCTCAGCAGCATGGCACCGGCGGTCAGCAGCCCGATCCACACCACGGGGCCCATCCCCGGCGCCGTCCCCGGACCCGTTCCCGCCACCTGGGGAAACCGGGTCAGGAGGTGGAACTGCCAGAGGCGGTCGAATCCCTCGCTGGCCAGGCCGTAGAACACGCCGATGGCCAGCAGGAGGTCCAGGCCAGGCCGCCCCCGCACCGCCCGCCACCCCCGCCGCCAGGTGCCGCCCATCCCCTGCCAGAGCGACCCACGAGCCTGGAGCCGCGTCCGGTAGCCCCGCTCGGGCATCGCCAGGGCCAGGAAGCCGGCCAGAAGCCACAAGGAGAGGCCGGCCGCCCGTAACGGCAGATCCAGCCGCAGGCTGCCCAGGGCCACACTGGCGCCGATGCCCAGCAGGGTGGCCGCCTGGGCCGCCTGGGCGCCCCGCACGTACAGGTGGCGGGCCCGTTCCTCCCCCACCTCGTCGGCGATCCAGGCGGCGTCGGCGCCGCTGGTGAAGGTGTACCCCAGGCCCCAAAGGACCTGGCCCAGCAGGATGGCCGGCAGCGCGGCCACCGCCCCCTCGACCAGCAGGCCGGCGCCGATCAGGACGAGCCCCGCCAGGATCGAAGCCCGCCGGCCGTACAGGTCCGCGACGATGCCCGTGGGCACCTCGCAGAGGGTCACGGTGATCTCCAGCATGGTGCCGACCAGGGCTAGTTCCAGGGGATCGAGGCCGGCCTGCTGGATGCGGTAGAGGGCCGCCACGGTGTGGGCCGTGGCCAGCAGGAAGGCCATGCCGAACCGGTAGACCACGTAAACCGCCGCCGGGTCGACGGCCATCCGGACGGTCGCACGCCGCTTCCCTCGCCCCACGGGACCCACCCCAGGCAGACTCCGGCCCCGGAACCCGTCGCCGCCGGCGATCCGGGCCAGGTGCCGCGTCTTGGTAACGTTCTTAGCATAGCGGGGCCGGTGGCGAGATCCAACGGGGCCGCGCCTCGGGGTGAGGCCTCTTCTATTTGCCTCGACCCTCACCTACCGAAACGGGACACGGACCGTACCCCCGGACCGCCGGCCGGGGGGCGGGGCCGGCCCCAGAAGCGGGAGCGGGGGCGAGCCGGGCAGGACGCTGGGAACGCCGTGCGCCCCCTTAGGCAGGGGGACCCTCCCCCGCGGCCTGTGCGAGCGCGGCCCGGGCTTCGGCCAGCTGCCGCTCCACCGCCTCCCGGGCGGTGCCCCCGTAGAGCCGCCGGGCGGCCACCACGGCCCGCGGGCTGAGGCGCTCTACCACGTCGGGGCCGAACCGGTCGCAGCGGGCGGCCAGTTCGTCCGGGGTCAGGTCTTGCAGGCGGCGGCCCTGCCGGATGCAGTCCAGCACCAGCTCGCCCACGATGCGGTGGGCCTCCCGGAAGGGCACCCCCCGGTCCACCAGATAGTCGGCCAGGTCGGTGGCGGCGGAGAAGTCCCGCTCCAGGGCGGCGGCCATGCGGTCGGCCCGCACCCGCATGGTGCGGATCATCCCCGCGCAGAGGGGCAGGGCGGCCTCCAGGGTGTCCAGGGCGTCGAAGACGCCCGGCTTGTCCTCCTGCAGGTCCCGGTTGTAGGTCAACGGCAACCCCTTGAGCACGGTCAGCAGCCCAAAGAGCGCCCCGTAGACCCGCCCCGTCTTGCCGCGAACCAGCTCGGCCACGTCGGGGTTCTTCTTCTGGGGCATGATGCTGGAGCCGGTGCAGTAGGCGTCGTCCAGCTCGACGAAGCCGAACTCCTCCGACGACCAGAGCACCAGCTCCTCGCACAGCCGCGAGAGGTGCATCGCCAGGATGCTGCCCGCCGCCAGGAACTCCAGCAGGTAGTCGCGGTCGCTGACGGCGTCCATGCTGTTGGGGTAGACCCGGCCGAACCCCAGCTCCCGGGCCACCATCGCGCGGTCCAGGGGGAAACCGGTCCCGGCCAGGGCCGCCGCGCCCAGGGGGCACCAGTCGGTCCGCCGGCGGGCGTCGGCGAGCCGGCCCGCGTCCCGCTCCAGCATCCAGAAGTAGGCCAGCAGGTGGTGGGCGAAGAGCACCGGCTGCGCCCGCTGCAGGTGGGTGTAGCCGGGCATGATCACGTCCAGGTGGGCCTCGGCCTTGTCCACCAGCGCCCGCTGCAGGTCCCGCACGGCGGCGATCAGGCGGCCCAGGGCTTCCTTCATATAGAGGTGCATGTCGGTGGCCACCTGGTCGTTGCGGCTGCGGCCGGTGTGGAGCTTGCCGGCCAGGGGCCCGACCACCCGGCCCAGCAGGTGCTCCACGTTCATGTGCACGTCTTCCAGCGCCGGGTCCAGGACGAACTCGCCGCTGGCCAGGCGGCGGCGCACCTCCTCCAGCCCCTCCACCAGCGCCCGGGCCTCCTGGGGGGCCAGGACGCCGCAGGCGCCCAGCATGCGGGCGTGGGCCTGGCTCGCCCGGATGTCCACCTCCACCAGCCGCCGGTCCACGTCGATGGAGGCGGTGAAGGCCTCCACGGCCCGGTGGGTGGCCGTGGTGAAGCGGCCGCCCCACGGCTTGGCATTGGCCGGCGCCCCCGGGGCCGCGGCAGCCCCTGGCGCCCCGGGATCCCCCGCCCCGGCGGCAACCGGCGTCCCCGCACGAGGCCGGGGCTCGCCGGCAGGAGGGGGCACGGGATGGGAAGAGGGCAGGTCGGCGTGATCCGGCAAGGGGTCTTTCCCTCCTTCGCCGTCCAGCGCGTCCTCTTATACACGTTGCACGCGCTTCCCCTTGGACGTCGACACGCTCCATCGCCCCGGGAGCTTAGGCCTCTGCGGACTCTTCGGACTGCCAGGGGACGGCCGCCCGGCCGGACCCGCCCCGGGTCGGCGGCGGGTGAGCCGCTCCGGCCGGGTCGCCTACCACCACAGGGTCCCCCACCCGGATGATCCCCGAGGTGAGGATCCGGGCCCGGAGGCCGCCGCGACCGGCCAGGGCGGCCTTGAGCCCCGGCGCCACCAGCCCCTCCAGGTACCCGCAGGGATCGCACGGCCGGATGCCCTCCACCCAGACGTCGCCCAGGCGGAAGGGCCGGCCGATCAGGGCCTCCAGGCGGACCCCCCGGGTCACCACGTTGCGCCGCAGGGCCAGGGGCTCCAGGGGCCGGCCCAGGGCCGCGGCCACGGCGGCCACCGTCTCCTCCTCGATCAGGGTCAGCTGGGGATCGGGCCAGCCCTGCCAGGTGCCGGTGCCCAGGAAGTAGCGATCGCCTTCCAGGCCGCGTCCCGCCACCGCCCGGACGGCAGGGACGGCTTCCACGGGCGCCCCCGCCCGCCGGGCGATGCCCAGCCCGACCACCCTTCCCCCCGCGCCGGGGCCCTGCTCCCGCGCCATGCCCGAGGAACCTGCCCCACCCTTACTCCGACCGCCCGGCGGGCAGCGGAGCCCGGTCGGCCGCCGGGCCGGGTTCCACCGCCGAACCGTGCACGGCCGCGTGGACCCGGGTCGGCAGCCCCCACAGCTGGATGAATCCCACCGCCGCCTGGTGGTCGAACCGGTCGCCGGGCGAGTAGGTGGCCAGCTCGTGGCGATAGAGGGAGACCGGTGAACGGCGGCCCACCACCGTCGCCGTGCCGCGGTAGAGCTTGACCCGGACCTCGCCCGTCACGTACCGCTGGGTCTCGGCCACGAAGGCGTCCAGCGCCTGCTTGAAGGGCGAGAACCACAGGCCGTTGTAGATCACCTGGGCCACCTGCTGCTCGATCACCGGCTTGAAGTGCAGCACCTCCCGGGGCAGGCACAGGGCCTCCAGGGCCCGGTGGGCCTCCACCAGCACCACGGCGGCCGGGGCCTCGTACACCTCCCGGGACTTGATGCCCACCAGCCGGTCCTCGATCATGTCGATCCGGCCCACCCCGTGGCGGCCCGCCAGCCGGTTGAGCTGCTCGATCAGCTCCACCAGGCCCAGGGGCTCGCCGTTCAGGGCCACCGGCACGCCCGCCTCGAAGGCCAGGGTGACGTACTCGGGCTCGGCCGGCGCCTGCTCGGGGGCCACCGTCATGGCGTAGGCGGCGTCGGGCGGCTCGGCCCAGGGGTCCTCCAGCACGCCGGCCTCGCAGCTGCGGCCCCAGAGGTTGGCGTCGATGGAGAAGGGGTTCTCCTCGGTGACGGGGATGGGGATGCCGTGGCGGCGGGCATAGGCGATCTCCTCATCCCGGGACCAGGCCCACTCCCGCACCGGCGCCACCACCTTGAGGTCGGGCGCCAGCGCCGCCACGGAGACGTCGAACCGGACCTGGTCGTTGCCCTTGCCCGTGCAGCCGTGGGCAACCGCGGTGGCCCCGTAGCGGCGGGCGGTCTCCACCAGCAGCTGGGCGATCAGGGGCCGGGACAGGGCCGCCGAAAGGGGATAGCGGCCCTGGTACAGGGCGTTGGCCTGCAGGGCCGGCAGCACGAAGTCCCGGGCGAACCGCTCCCGGGCGTCGACCACCACGGCCTCCACGGCGCCCACCTGCAGGGCCTTGCGCCGGATGAACTCGAGATCCTTGCCCTCGCCCACGTCGGCCGACAGGGCGATCACGTCGTAGCCGTAGGTCTCCTTCAGCCAGGGGATGGCCACGGAGGTGTCCAGGCCCCCGGAGTACGCCAGCACGATCTTCTCCGCCACGACGGCGTCCCTCCCCCTGCGTCCTGGTCCGTCTCCCACCGGAGGCCCTAGCTCAAGAGGGCCAGCAGGATGGCTTTCTGCGCGTGGAGGCGATTCTCCGCCTGGTCCCACACCACCGAATGGGGGCCGTCCAGCACCCCGGCGGTCACCTCCTCGCCCCGGTGGGCGGGGAGGCAATGCATGAAGATGTAATCGGGGCTGGCGTGGGCGACCAGGGCCTCGTTCACCTGGTAGGGGGCGAAGGCCCGCCGCCGGTCCGCCTCCTCCCCCTCCTGGCCCATGCTGGTCCAGACGTCGGTGTAGACCACGTCGGCCCCGCGGACGGCGGCCACCGGATCGTGGAGGACCTCCACGACGGCCCCCGTGCCCCGGGCCAGGTCCTCCGCCATGGCCAGCACCTGGGGATGGGGCTCGTACCCCGGCGGGCAGGCCAGCCGCAGGCGCAGGCCGAGGAGGGCCGCCCCCAGCAACCAGGTGTGGGCCACGTTGTTGCTGTCGCCCACGTAGGCCACCGTGACCCCCTGCAGCCGCCCCTTGTGCTCGCGGATCGTCAAGAGGTCGGCCATGATCTGGCAGGGGTGGTAGAGGTCGGTCAGCCCGTTGATCACCGGGATCGAGGCCGCGGCGGCCAGTTCCTCCACGGTGGCGTGGGAATAGGCCCGCACCATCAGGGCGTCGACGTAGCGGGAGAGGACCCGGGCGGTGTCGGCCAGGGTCTCGCCCCGGCTCAGCTGCAGCTCCCGCGGGCTCAGGTTGAGCACCCGGCCGCCCAGCTGCTGCATGCCGACCTCAAAGGACACCCGGGTCCGGGTGGAGGGCTTCTCGAAGATCATGGCCAGGGTCTTGCCGTAGAGGGGCTCGCCGGCCCGGCCGGCCTGCCAGTCCCGCTTCAGGGCGGCGGCCAGGTCCAGCAGCCCGGCCAGTTCGTCGGAGGTGAAGTCGCTGAGCGTCAGGAAGTCCCGCCCCGAAAGGGCGGGCAGGGGCTCGGGGAGCCCGGCGGCCGGGACGGCCAGGGAACCCGAGCTCGCCCGCGCCGGAGCCGCGTTCGTCCAGGATGGCACCGTTCTCCCTCCCGTCTCTCAACGGCCCGCCCGGGCCAGGGCGCGCTCCAGGCGGTCCACCGCCTCGTCCAGCTCGGCGGCGGTGATGGTGAGGGGCGGCAGGAACCGCACGACCCGGCCCCCCGCCACCGTGACCAGCAGGCCTTCGGCGAAGCAGGCCTCCACCACCGGCTGGGCGGGGCCGTCCAGCACCAGGCCCAGCATCAACCCGCGGCCCCGCACCTCCTGGCATCCGGGATGGCGGCGGGCCACCGCCTCCAGGCGCTGGCGCAGGTGGGCGCCCAGGGTGGCCGCCCGGGCCGGCAGGTCCTCCCGCTCCAGCACCTCCAGGGTGGCCAGGGCGGCCGCCGCCGCCAGGGGATTGCCACCGAAGGTGGAGGCGTGGGTTCCCGGTCCCAGCACCTCCGCCAGCCGCCCGTCGGCCAGCATGGCGCCGATGGGGACGCCATTGGCCAGGGCCTTGGCCAGGGTCACCACATCGGGCCGCACGCCCTCGCCCTGCATGGCCAGGAAGGTGCCCGTCCGGCCGCAGCCCGTCTGCACCTCATCGGCGATCAAAAGCAGCCCGTGGCGGTCGCACAGCTCCCGCAGGCCCGCCAGGAAGCCGGGGGCCGGCGGCACCACGCCGCCCTCGCCCTGGACGGGCTCCACCAGGATGGCACAGGTGGCGGGCGTGATGGCCGCCTCCACCGCCTCCAGGTCGTTGAAGGGCACGTGGCGGAAGCCGGCGGGCAGCGGGCCGAACCCTTCGTGGTAGTGGGGCTGGCCGGTGGCGGCCAGGGCGCCCAGGGTCCGGCCGTGGAAGCTGCCCGTGAAGGCGATGATCTCGGGGGCCGCGCCGGCACCGCCGCCCCGGCGCAGCCAGCCGTAGCGCCGGGCCAGCTTGATCGCCGCCTCGTTGGCCTCGGCGCCGCTGTTGCAGAAGAACGCGCAGTCCAGGCCCGTCAGCCCGGCCAGGCGCCGGGCCAGTTCCTCCTGCTGGGGGATCCGGTACAGGTTCGAGCAGTGCAGCAGCTCGGCCGCCTGCCGCCCGATGGCCTCCGTCACCGCGGGATGGGCGTGGCCGAGGACGGTGACGCCGATGCCGCTGGTGCAGTCGAGCCAGGCGCGGCCTGCCTCGTCGTAGAGCCATGCGCCCTGGCCGCGGACGAAGGCCACGGGCAGCCGCCGGTAGTTGGGGAACAGGTGGGGCGGCGCCCCGGTCGCCTTCGCTGGGCTCCCCTCGGAGGTCATGCGCCGTGCCCCTCCCCTCCGGCTACCACCATGGTGCCGACCCCCTCGCTGGTGAACAGCTCGACCAGCAGCGCGTGGGGCCGCCGGCCGTCGATGATGTGAACGCTGCCCGCCCCGGCCGCCAGGGCCCGCAGGCCGGCTTGCACCTTGGGCACCATGCCGCCGCGGATCTCGCCCCGGGCGATCAGGGCCTGGGCCGTCGCCGCGTCCAGGGTCGACAGCGTCTCCGCCTGGCCGTCGCCGTCCAGGTCCGCCATCACCCCAGGCACGTCGGTCAGGAAGACCAGCTTCTCCGCGCCCAGGGCGCCGGCCACCGCCGCCGCCGCGTCGTCGGCGTTGACGTTGTAACGCTGGCCCCCCTCGCCGACGGCCAGGGGCGCGATCACCGGGACGAACCCGGCCTCCAGCAGCTGCTTGAGGAAGCCGGTGTTCACCGCGACGATCTCCCCGACGAACCCCAGGTCCCGGCCGCCGGGGCGCTTGGGCCGGGCCGTCAGCAGCCCGCCGTCACAGCCCGAGAGGCCCACCGCCAGGGGCCGGCCGGCCGCCTGGTTGAGCCCGGTCACCAGGGCCTTGTTGACCTGGCCGGCCAGGACCATCTCGACCACCGCCAGCGTGGCGGCGTCGGTGACCCGCAGCCCGTCGACGAAGCGGGCCGGCAGGTCCAGGCGCTCGAGCCAGGCCGTGATCGCCTTGCCCCCGCCGTGGACCACCACGGGCCGGACGCCCAGGGCCCGCAACATGGCCACATCCCGCAGGACGGCGTCGCCGCCCAGGGGATCGGGAGGAAGGAGCCCGGCTGCCGCCGGATGGCCGCCCACCAGGCCGTTCCCCGCCGGGTCGCCGCCCGCGGCTCGCCCTCCCTTGAGGCCGGGGGTCGGGCCCAGGGTCGACCCGCCGTGCTTGACCACCACGATCCGGCCGGCGAAGCGCTGCACCCAGGGCAGCACGTCGGTCAGGACCGCCGCCTTGACCTCCGGGGCCAGGTCGGCCTCCCGGACGGCGGCCCGTCGGATGCCCGGCTCCGTCTCCGGTTCCACCGCGGGGACCCGGACGGCCTCCAGCGCCATGCCTTGGTTCCTCCCTCCCAGCCGCCCTCAGGTGCGGTAGCTGGCGTTGATGTGAACGTAACCGGGGCTCAGGTCGCAGCCGTAGGCGCGGCCGCGGCCGGGGCCGTCGCCCACCTTGAGCCGGATGACCACCTCGGGCGAGCGCAGGTAGGCTGCCGCCGCCCCTTCGTCGAAGGGCACCCCGAGCCCGCCGCGGCAGACCGGGATGGCCCCCAGGTCCACGTCGACCCGGGAGGGGTCGAGGTCGACCCCCGAGCGGCCGGCGGCGGCCAGGACCCGGCCCCAGTTGGCGTCGGCCCCGTGCACCGCCGTCTTGACCAGCGGCGAGGCGACCACCGTCCGGGCCACCTGCCGGGCGGCCGCATCGTCGGGCGCCCCCTCCACCTCCACGGTGATCAGGCGGGTCGCCCCCTCGCCGTCGGCGGCGATCTCCCGGGCCAGCCGGTCGCAGACCGCTTCCGCCGCCGCCGCCCAGGTCTCCCAGCCCGGGCGGCCCGGCGCCAGGGCCGGCCCGCCCGCCCGGCCGCTGGCCAGCACGATCACCATGTCGTTGGTGCTGGTGTCGCCGTCCACACTGATGGCGTTGAAGGTCCGCTCCGTGACCTCCCGCAGCCAGGCCTGCAGGGCGGCGGGTTCGATGGCCGCGTCGGTGGTGATGAAGGCCAGCATGGTGGCCATCTGGGGGTGGATCATGCCCGACCCCTTGGCCGCCCCGCCGATGCGGACGAACCGGCCGCGGCGGGCCGGGCTGCCGCCGGCCGGGACGCCCGGGCCCCCGGCGCCGGCCGCCAGGCCCACCGGCTGCAGCGGCCCCGGTTCGGCCGGCCGGGCGGGTAGGCCCGCCGGCGCCGGCAGGACCGAAGGACCCGAGGGGCCCGCTGGGCCCAGCGGGGCCGGTTCCACCGGCGGAAAGGACAGGGCCGGATCGAGGGCCCCGTGGTCCTCTTCGGCGCCCGGCAGGTGGCACAGGGCGCCCCACTCCTTGGTCCGGGTGTCGGTGGTGAGGATCGCCTCGGCGAAGGCATGGCCGCCCGCGGGCGAGGTGACCCGGGGCAGGGCCGCCAGCCCCTGGCGCACCGCCGCCATCGGCATGGGCTCGCCGATCACCCCCGTCTGGGCGACCGCCACCAGCTCGGGCTGCAGGCCCAGGATGGCCGCCGCCAGCGCCTGGATCTCCACCGCGTCGGCCGCCGCCCGGGGCGTACAGACGTTGGCGTTGCCGCTGTTGCAGACCACCGCCTGCAGGTAGCCGCCCGTGGCGGCCAGGCCGTCCCGGGTCACGTCCAGGCAGGGGGCGTGGACCCGGTTGCGGGTGTAGACCGCGGCCGCCGCGCAGGGCGCCTCGGCCACGATCCACCCCAGGTCCGCCTTGCGGCGCTTGATCCCGCAGTGCAATCCCCCGGCCTGGAAGCCGGCCGGTGTGGTGACGCCCCAGCCGGCCTGCAGGACGTACTCCCCGGCGGGAGGCACGGGGACCGGCTGCGCAGCCCGGCTGCGACCCCCCTGGTCGACCGCGCCCGGTTGCGGGCTCTGGGAGGCCGGCCCCGCCGTCACCCCGGAGGCCGCCACCGCCGTCGACGTTGCCAACCCGTCCCGCTGGTTCATCCCCAAGCTCCTTCCCCTCGCCATCCGGCCATGCCATTCCGCCCCTCACGGGAAGAGGGGCACCAGGTCGAGGCCCGTGGTCTCGTCCCAGCCCGCCATGAGATTGAGGTTCTGAACCGCCTGGCCCGCCGCGCCCTTGACCAGGTTGTCAATGGCGGCGAAGACGGTGATCCAGCCGGTCCGCGGGTCGTAATGCACGCCCAGGTCGCACAGGTTGGAGCCCTGAACGTGCTTGATGGCCGGGACCTGCCCCGGCGGCAGCACCCGCACGAAGGGCTTTCCTTTATAAAAGGCCTCGTAGAGCCCCTGCAGGGCGGGCCCCAGCCCGTCGGCCCCTTCGGCCCCCGGGGCCTCCGGCCACCACCCCTGGGGGGGCCGCACATAGCAGGTGGCCAGGATCCCCCGGGTCACCGGCAGCAGGTGGGTCGTCAAGAGCACGGTGACGCTGGCGCCGGCCAGCCCGCCCAGCACGTGCTCCACCTCCGGGGTGTGCTGGTGGCGGCCCACCTTGTAGGGGGCGAAGTTCTCGTTGACCTCGGCGAAGGCCGTCGCAGCCGACGCGCCCCGCCCGGCCCCGGAGACCCCGCTCTTGGCGTCGATCACCACCGTCCCGCCCGCCAGGCCGCCGGTGACGGCCAGGGGGGCCAGGGCCAGCAGGATCGCCGTGGGGTAGCAGCCGGGGTTCGACACCAGCCGGGCTTCGCGGATCCGGTCCGCGAAGAGCTCGCTGAGGCCGTAGACGGCCTCGGCCTGCAGAGCCGGGTCCACCGCCGGCCGCCCGTACCAGGCCTCGTACAGGCCCGCCGGCAGGCGCAGGTCGCCGCTGAGGTCGATCACCCGCACCCCCCGGGCCCGGGCCTCGGGCCAGATCCGGGGCAGTAGCTCGGCCGCCTGCCCGCTGGGCAGGGCCAGGAAGATCCCATCCAGGCCCAGGTCGACCCACGTCTCCGGCCGGGCCGCATCCAAGAGGTCCAGGGCCACGATCCCCCGCAGGTGGGGGAACACCGCGGCCAGCGGCTCCCCGGCCCGGGACGAACCGGCCACCGCCGCCAGCTCCACCCGCGGGTGCCGGACCAGCAAACGGACCAGCTCGCCCCCCGCGTAACCGCTGGCTCCCAACACCGCCACCCGCACCGGCACCGTCACCGCCTCTTCCCATCCCTTCCGGGCGCCGGAGCCCCCGGCGGATCCGGGACCCGGGGGTTCGGGGCCCCCGGGGGATCCGGGCCGCCCGGCAACTTGTGTATGAGTATACGACCGTTCGTATATTAATGCAATCCGTGATGCAACCGGTGGCGAACATGGACGGCGGGGTTCTTGGCGGTATGCTGACCGGCGGCCGGCAGGACGGGAACCCGGCAAGGGAGATTGTTAACCTAAATTACATCATGGTTGACAAACGGCCGGCCAAGCCGGTACGCTGGTCGCGTCACCCACCGCATCCGTTCTTCACCGCACGTCGGTATCAAGGGAGGGAGCCCCATGCCATCCGAACGGACTGCGGACCCGTCGGGCCCGCAGCGCGCTGCGGCCTCGGCGCCGGCGGCCGGGGAGGCGCCCGTCGCCGCCAGCGGTGATCCCGGGCCGGCGGAAACGGTCCCCGTCGCCCGTCCAGCCGGGGCCGGGGTGGCCGGCCTGCGCCCGCTGGTCCTGGCGGGATTGATGGCCGGCCTCACCGCCGTGCTGAGCTACCTGCGGATCCCCCTGCCCTTCACCCCCGTCCCCATCACGGGCCAGACCCTGGGCGTGATGCTGTCCGGCCTGCTGCTGGGGCCCCGGTGGGGTTTTGCCGCCCAGCTGGCCTACCTGCTCCTGGGGCTGGCCGGAGCCCCGGTCTTCGCCGGTGGCAGCGCCGGCCCGGCCCCCCTGTTGGGCCCGACGGGCGGGTTCCTCCTGAGTTACCCGCTGGCGGCGGGGCTGACCGGCCTGCTGGCCCGCCCGGGGGCGTGGCGGCTCCCCAAGGGCCGGCCCGGGCCGGCCGTCGCCGGGAGGCCGGCTGGCGGGGACCGGCTGGCGGCGCCGTCGCCCGACGGGGAAGCCGGCTTCCTTCGCGCCCTGGTGGCGGCCGTGACCGGCGGCATCCTGCTGGTCTACGCCGCCGGCGCCCCGTGGCTGGCGGTGGTGACGGGGACCGCCTGGTCGAAGATCTGGGGGGCGGCCGTCCTCCCCTTCATCCCCGGGGACCTGGCCAAGGCCGTGCTGGCAGCCTGGCTGAGCCGCCGGCTGCACCGGGCCCTGGGCGGCCTGCCCGCCTAAAGCCGCCGGAACAAGAGCCGGACAAAACGAGCCTGGCGGGGCCCTCCGGCACCGCCAGGCTCGTTCGTTGTGGGATGAAGGGGCCCGGGCCCGGGTCCCGCCCCCGGGCCCGGGGGGCGGGCCGCCCCGGTGTCCCGCCCTCCGCCCCCTGGGGCGGGCGCCTTCGCTGCGGGGTCCGGCGGGGTCAAACCGCCACGGCCGGCCCCTGGGCGACCATGTCCAGGAACAGCCGGGCCACCCGCAGGTCGCCCGACAGCTCGGGGTGGAAGGTGCTGGCGAGGCACCGGCCCTGCCGCACCAGGACGGGCCGCCCCTGCCAGCGGGCCAGGACCTGGACGCCAGGCCCGACGGACTCCACCACCGGGGCCCGGATGAACAGGGCCCGCAGCGGCTCCTCCCCCAGGCCGGGGGCGGCCAGGTCCGCCTCGAAGCTGTCCACCTGCCGGCCGTAGGCGTTGCGGGCCACCGCCACGTCCATCAGGCCCAGCCGCGGCACCGCACCGCCCGCCACATCCCGCGCCAGCAGGATCAGCCCGGCACAGGTCCCGAAGAAGGCCATGGCCCCGGCCCGGCCCCGCTGGGCCAGGGCCTCCAGGAGGCCCGCGCGTTCCATCAGCCGGCCCAGGGTCGTGCTCTCGCCCCCGGGCAGCACCAGCCCCTCAAGCCCCTCCAGATCGCCCGGCACCCGCACCGGCCGGACCCGGGCACCGGCCCGGCGGAAGTAGGCGACGTGCTCGGCCACGTCCCCCTGCAAGGCCAGCACGCCGATGCAAGGCCCGCCGGAGGGGGCCCGGCGGACGCCGGCCGGTTCGTCCCCTTCCTGAGGCCAGGTGACCGGCTCGCCGGGCAGCCGGTCCCCGGGTCCCCATGCCCCGTTCGCCCCGGCGTCCCCGGTCCAGGCCCGCCGGCCGGCCACGCCGTCGCCGGACGGCCCCCAGGCGGCCGCCCCGCGGTCCAACCCATCCATGCCTGCCGCCACCTCCCCCTGCGGCCGGGGCTCAGCCGCCCCGCCGCTGCATCCGCTCCTCGTCCGCCAGGGTGTGGGCCGCCACGCCGGCCATCGCCTCGCCCAACCCGCCGGAGACCCGGGCCAGCCGCTCCGGGTCGTCGTAGTGGGCGACGGCTTCGACGATGGCCCGGGCCCGGGCCGCCGGGTTGGCCGACTTGAAGATCCCCGAACCGACGAACACGCCGTCGGCCCCCAGCTGCATCATCAGGGCGGCATCGGCCGGCGTGGCGATGCCGCCCGCCGCGAAGTTGACCACCGGCAGGCGCCCCTGCCGCCTGACCTCCAGCAGCAGCTCGTAGGGCGCCCCCAGGTCCCGGGCCAGGGCCACCAGCTCCTCCTCCCCGGCCCGGCAGACCTGGCGGATCTGCTCGTTCATCCGGCGCATGTGGCGCACGGCCTCGACCACATCCCCGGTCCCGGGCTCTCCTTTGGTCCGGATCATGGCCGCCCCCTCGGCGATGCGGCGCAGCGCCTCGCCCAGGTCCCGGGCCCCGCAGACGAAGGGGACCTGGAAGGCGTGCTTGTCGATGTGGAAGCGCTCGTCGGCGGGCGTCAGCACCTCGCTCTCGTCGATGAAGTCGACGCCCAGGGCCTCCAGGATCTGGGCCTCGACGAAATGGCCGATGCGGCACTTGGCCATCACCGGGATGGTCACCGCCGCCATGATCGCCCGGATCCGGTCCGGATCGGCCATCCGGGCCACCCCGCCGGCCGCCCGGATGTCCGCCGGCACCCGCTCCAGGGCCATCACCGCCACCGCGCCGGCCTCTTCGGCGATCCGCGCTTCCTCCGGCGTGGTCACGTCCATGATCACGCCGCCCTTGAGCATGCGGGCCAGGCCCGTCTTAAGGGCCCAGGTCCCGTGCCGCGGGCGGGCGGGTTCGACCGCCTCCCCCGGCTCCGCCAGGGCGGCCTGGGGGCCCGCGCCCGGCCGCTCGCTGGGGGCCACGGCCGGCCCCCGGTCCGGGGCCTGGCGGACGAACCCGGCCGGCCCGGGCGCCGCCCGGCCGTCATGGCCTTCCACCGGCTTCACCTCCCACCCTGCCACCGGCATCGCCCGCGGTGTCCCCTGAAAACGACGAAGCCCGGCGCCATCCTGGGGATGAACGCCGGGCAGAGGTCACCGGGGAGGGCTCGCCGCCCTCTCCCTGGGCTCACGGGCCGGGCGGGAAGGATCGGCCGCCGCAGGGCCCCGCAACAGGGGTGCGGCGATCGGCCGCCGCCGGGTCCCGCGACAGGGGTGCGGCCGCCGCCGGGAGGGGTTCCTCGCCCCTCCCGCTCCTCGTCGCCCGGGTGCGCCACCTCTGCCCGATCGGACTATACCGTCGGCTCCGGATTCTCACCGGATCAACCGCCGAGGCTGGCAGGCTCGTGGGCTGGCCCGCCGCAGGGCCCGCGGGGGCCGCCCCATCACTGCCGGTCGGGAATTGGCGCCGGGCCGGCGGGCGCCGGCGCCTCACCCTGCCCCAAAGGATGGGCACACCACGAGATCGATGCGCTGGTCGTTACCCTTACCATGGCGCGGCCGGACCGGGCTGTCAACGGCCACCTGCGGCGGAACCGGCGGCTCCCCGGCCCTCCCCGGCCACCGGACCCCCATGGGTCCCGCGCCCGAATCCCTGTGCCATCGCCCAAGCTCTCCCCGCAGCCGGGACCGGCGGCCCCGGGGCGACATACATCGCCCTGGGAGGTGGAACACCGATGGCCCATGACGAGACCGTCCACAGCGGCGATCCCGGCCGGGACCCGGCGGCCGCGGGCGGCACCGGCCCGGCGATCCCGGGAGGCGCCGGCCCGGAGGCGCGGGCGCCGGTCGCCGGCAGGCCCGACGCCGGCGATGCCCTGTCCACCGGGACCGGTGAGGCGCCGGCCGACCAGGAGGTGGCCGCCGCGGCCAACGGGGCGGAGGTGGCCCAGGAGCAGCTGCCGCCGCCGCCCGCTTGCCCCAACGGGTTCATCTACACGGTGCAGCCGGGGGATACGCTGTTCCTCATCGCCCAGCGGTTCGGGGTGACCCTGCAGGCCCTGATCGCGGCCAATCCCCAGATCCCCGACCCCAACACCATCTTCCCCGGCCAGCAGATCTGCGTGCCGGCGGGCGTGACCCTGCCGCCGCCGCCCCCGTGTCCCAACGGGTTCATCTACACGGTCCAGCCGGGCGACACCCTGTTCCTCATCGCCCAGCGGTTCGGGGTGAGCCTGCAGGCCCTGATCGCGGCCAACCCGCAGATCCCGAACCCCAACGTGATCTTCCCGGGGCAGCAGATCTGCGTGCCGACGGGCGGTGCGCCCCAGGTCCCCACCGTCGAGTGCTGCATGTTGCTGTTCCGCACGGCCAACGTGCCCCGGGGGCCCGAGGCCGGCGGCGTGGCGCGGATCTTCCAGTCGGCGACAGCCGGGGCCAACGTGCTGATCGGCACCATCGACCTGCCGGCGCCCACCGTGTTCGGGGGGACGACCTTCGTGGCCTGGCTGCGGGGGGTGGCCCCCGACGGCCGCACCGTCAAGGTCCCCCTGGTCCGGACGAACCCGCTGTTGACGCCCCGGGTCTGGGCCGGGTCCCTGGCGCTGCCGCCGGGCCAGCAGCTGGCGCCGTTCAACGACCTGATCGTCACGGCGGAGCTCAGCCCCGACGTGTTGCAGCCCAGCCTGGACCGGATCGTGCTGATCGGCCTGTTCGCCCAGTGCCAGCCCCAGTCCGCGAACGGGAACACCCCCCTGGGGCCGGGGACCGGCAGCGGGCGGCTGGGCCGCGCCGGGTGCTGCGCCTGACCGCTGCGGGAGGACCCAGCGACCGCCGCGAAGACCGCCCGGAAGGCGCCGGGCATGCAGAGGGGGCCGGAACCGCTAGGGTTCCGGCCCCCTGGCGTCTTCGCCAAGCAGGCAAGGGGCGCCCTCGCCAGGGCGGGCGCCCCGGCCCCGGCCCGGCGGCGGTCCCCCGCCCGCCAAGCCATCCCTAGCCGCGGGCGGGCCGCCCCCCGCCGGCCGGTTCGACCCCCCGGGGCAGGGTCCGGGTGATGGGCAGCACCAGGACCGCCAGCCCCAGGACCACCGTCATCGCCGCCCGGAAGGCACCGGCCAGGGCATGGCGCAGGGCCTCCAGGGCGGCGGGGTCCAGCGTCGCCCGCCGCTGGGGGTCGAGGAGCCAGTTGCCGGCGTCGGCCCCCAGCCGCGCCAGGTCGGGATGGCCCGCGGCCAGCAGGGCGCCTTCCAGCCGGGTGTTGATCACCCCGCCCAGCAAGGCGGCCCCCAGGGCGCTGCCCAGCATCCGGGCGAAGGCCTGGGACCCGGTGGCCACCCCCCGCTCGTGGCGCGGAACCGACTCCTGGATCGACACGATGTAGGTCGTCATGGCCAGCCCCATGCTGACCCCCACCAGGAAGCAGCCCGCCGCCACCTGCAGGGGCGACGCCCCGGGCCCGGCCAGCCAGAGGACCAGCGTCCCCAGGATGCCGAACAGGGAGCCGGTCACGGCGGTGCCGCGAAAGCCCCAGCGCAGCATCAGCCGGCCCGAAAGGGTGCTGGCCAGGGGCCAGCCGATGGACAGGGTGGCGACGGCGAAGCCGGCCACCACGGGCGAGCGGCCCAGCACCCCCTGGACGAAGGTGGGGATGGTCGACGAAAGGCCGATCAGGATGATGCCGCCGACCAGGCCGCCCAGGTTGCCGGCCCGGATGATGGGCCGCCCCAGCAGCTCCAGGGGCAGGATGGGCTCCGGCGCCCGCCGCTCCTGGCGGACGAACATCCACCCCGCCAAGAGGGCCGTGGCCAAGAGCGCCGCCGTGGTCCACGAGGCCCAGGGCCAGGCGCTGCCGCCTTCGACCAGCTGGACCAGGAGGGCGCTGACGGCCACCACCATCCAGAAGGACCCCGCCAGGTCGATGGCCACCCGGCCGTGGCGGGGCGGCTCGTGGAGGAACAGGGCGAGCCCCGTGCAGGCCAGGAGCCCGATGGGCAGGTTGATGTAGAACACCCACGGCCACCCGGCGTACTGCACCAGCAGGCCCCCGGCCGCTGGCCCCACCACCGCCGAGACGCCCCACACGCTGGACAGGTAGCCCTGGATGCGAGCCCGTTCCTCCAGGCGGTAGAGGTCGCCGACGATGGTCATGGTGATGGGCTGCACCGCCCCCGCGCCGAGCCCCTGGAGGGCGCGGAAGGCCACCAGCTGGCCGATGGTCGTCGCCGTGCCGCACAGGGCCGAGCCCAGGAGGAACAGGCCCGCCCCGGCCAGGAACACGGGCTTGCGGCCGTACAGGTCGGCCAGCTTCCCGTAGATGGGGACCGACGCCGCCGACGTCAGCAGGAAGGCGGAGAAGACCCAGCTGAACCGGGAGAAGCCCCCCAGGTCGGCCACGATGGACGGGATGGCCGTGGCGACGATGGTCCCCTCGATGGCGGCCATGAACATGGCCAGCATCAGGGCGACCAGGATCAGGCCCTTGTGGGTCGCGTGGACCTCGGCGGGCGGCCCCCCGTGGCGGGCGGCCGCCCCGCCCTGGGCTCCCTGGGCGCCGGCCGTCCCGGACGAACCGGCGGGGCCCGGGGTCCCCGCCAGCCCCGCCGGCCGGGCCGCCGCCGGCAACCCGGCGGCCCCCACCGGCGGGCCGGGATGGCGCCGCCGGTTCTTCATGACCGCGGGGCCCCGGCCTCCGGAGCCCCCTCACCTGCTGTCGCCCCGGCGGCGCCCTGGCCCTGGGGCCCGCCGGTCCCCGCCTCCTTCAGCCTCCGCTCCACGCTGGCCACCTTCTCCTCCATGGTCTGCGGCCGGTCCCGGCGGTCGTCGATCTTGATCACCGTGGACACCCGCTGGGCACCGCTTGCGAACATCGCCTCGTGCATCGCCCGGATGAGCCCTAGGATCTCGTCCAGATCGCCCTCCAGGGTGGTGAACATGGGGCCGACCTGATACCGGACCCGGTCCTGGGCGGCCAGCACCTGAAGGGCCCGGGCCACCCAAGGGCTGACGCTGACCCCCTCGCCCACCGGGGCGATGCTGACGGCCACGATGGCCACGATGCCACCTCCCTCACCACGGGGCCGGATGCCGGCCCGACCGGATGCCGGCCCCGACCGGATACCCCTCCCGACCGCCGCCGGGCGCCGGCGGGTCGCCGGCCCCCTTCGGTCGCCGGCGCCGGCCGGTCGGGCCGGTCAGAGCCCGTACAGCTCGCCATACTTGCGGCGGATGTAGCGCAGGAAGGGCTGCTCGCTGAGCTCCGCCCCCGTCGCCCGGCGGACCAGCTCCAGCGGCTCGTAGCGGGCCCCGTGCCGGTGGACGTGCTCCCGCATCCAGGCCAGGACCGCGCCCAGCTCGCCGCGGGCGATCCGCTGGGGAAGGGCCGGTTCGTCCTGCAGGGCGGCCTCCCAGAGCTGGGCGGCGATCAGGTTGCCCAGGGCGTAGCTGGGGAAGTAACCGAACCCGCCCCATGACCAGTGGATGTCCTGCAGGACGCCCTCCACGTCGTCGGCCGGCTCCAGGCCCAGGTAGGCCCGGGTCTTCTCCCGCCAGGCGGCCGGCAGCTCGTCCACCGGCAGGTCGCCCGCCAGCAGGGCCAGCTCCAGCTCGAAGCGCAGCATGATGTGCAGATTGTAGGTCACCTCGTCGGCGTCGACCCGGATCAAAGAAGGCCGGGAGCGGTTCACCGCCCGGTACATCGCCTCGGCGTCGACGCCGGCCAGCTGGTGGGGAAACCGGGCCTGCACCCTGGGGAAGAAGAAGGCCCAGAACTCCCGGGAGCGGCCGATCACGTTCTCCCACAGCCGGCTCTGGGACTCGTGGACCGCCGAGGAGGCGCCGTCGGCCAGGGGCGTGCGGTGCCAGGCCGGCGGGAAGCCCTGCTCGTACAGGCCGTGGCCGCCCTCGTGGAGGCTGCTGAAGAAGGCCGGGCCGAACAGGCCGGGGTTGATCCGGGTCGTCAGCCGGACGTCGCCGGTGGACAGGGGCGCGGTAAAGGGGTGGATCGAGCGGTCCTGCCGGCCCCGCTGGAAGTCGAAGCCGATGGCCTCCAGCGCTTCCACGGTCAGGGCCCACTGGTCCGCGTCGGGGAAGTCGCCCTGGAGGAAGTCGTCCCGCACCCGGTCCTGCCGCTCGGCGATGGCCTGGACCAGCGGCACCAGGCCCTCCTTGAGGCGGGCGAAGAGCTCCCGCACCTGGCGGGTGCGCATGCCGGGCTCGTGCCCCTCCAGCAGGGCGTCGTATCGTTCTTCCGGGTAGCCCAGGGCATCGGCCATCTGGCGCCGCAGCTCGATCAGGCGGGCCAGGGCGGGCGCGAAGACGGCGAAGCGCCGCTGCTGGCGGGCCTCCACCCAGGCCTGGTAGCCCTGGGATGAGGCCCGGGCCAGCTCGGCCACCAGATCGGGAGGAACCCGGCGCGACCGCTCGTAATCCCGCCGGGTCACCCGCAGCAGGGCGGCGGCGTCGCTCTCGGGGTCCAGCTGGGCTTCCCAGGCGGCCAGCTCGTCCAGCCACTGGCCGACCTCAGGGGCGGTGAAGGCCTCGTGGGCCAGGCGGTTCAGGGTCGCCTTCTGCTCGGCCCGGGCGGCCGCCCCGCCCGGCGGCATGTTGACCTCCTCATCCCAATTGAGCAGGGTCGTCACGGCGTGCAGGTCGCTGACCTGCCCCAGCCGCTCCAGCAAGCGGTGGTAGGCGGGCGGGGCCCCGGGCGGCAGGAGGCTGGCCGGTTCCTCCGCCTGGGCCGCGGCACCCGTGATCCCTTGCGCGGGCGTCTCCGGCATCGGCATGCTCCTTTCGCGAAGAGGGCTTGTCACCCTGAGGACATGGTGCTTTCTTTGGATATGTTGCGGTTCGGCGGAGCACCGGTCAAAGCCTGCCAGCCCGGTCGGGCCGGGGGCGGCCCCGCAGAGGGGCGCGACCCGCCGGCCTCGGCGCCGCCCCCGCATGGAAGGGCGGGCCCGCAGGCAGCCTTTTTATGAAAGGGAACGACAGGAGCCCACGCCGCCGGCCGCGAAGGACACAGCGAACCCGTACCTGGAAGGACGGTCCAGGTCGAAGGGCCCCGCGGGAGCATCCCCGGAGGAACCGGGGTGGTTCCGAAGCCGACCCGGAGCCGCCCCGTGGCGGGGCCGCCGGCGCGAGCCGGATCGACCGGCCGGCGCGAGCCGAGCCGACCGGCCGGGGCGGGCACGGGCGGAGCAGGAAAGGGCGTTGACGGTGGAACACCATCCTCAGGCCAGCCCCAACGGGAACCCGCCGGGTGACCCCACCGGTCCCGGCGGTGACCGCAACGACCCGTTCCCCACCGATGCCGCGGTGACCTGGCCGGCCGAACTGGCCGCCGCCCTGGCCCGGGCGCGGATCGAGGTCGACCTGGACGTGCTGGACGCCAACCTGGCCGCCGTCCGGCGCTTCCTCCAGCCCGGAACCCGGATCCTGGCCGTCGTCAAGGGCGACGGGTACGGGATCGGGGCGGAGATGGCGGCCCGCACCCTGGCGGCCGCCGGCGCCGACGCCCTGGGCACGGCGACCCTGGAAGCCGCCCTGCGGCTGCGCCATGCCGGCGTCACGGCGCCGATCCTGGTCTTCCAGCCGCCCGAGGAGCCGCTGTTCGACCACTGGCTGCGGGAAGGGCTGACGGCCACCGTCCACGATGCCGCCACCCTGGCCGCCCTGGCCCGGCGCGCCGAGGCGACCGGCCACGGGCCGGTGCCGGTGCACCTGGAGGTCGACATGGGCCTCGGCCGGGGCGGCCTGGCGCCGGAGGCGGTGGCGGGCGTCCTGGCGGAAGCGGCCTCCCTGCCCGGGGTCCGGGTGGAGGGGCTTTACACCCACTTGCCCACCGCGGCCCGGCCCCGACTGGCCCTGCGGCTGCTGGACCGGTTCCTCCGCCTGGTGAAGGATCTGGAGGAACGGGGCCTCCGGCCGCCCCTGGTCCACTGCGCCGAGAGCCACTTGCTGGCCCTGGCCCCCTACGCCCAGCTGGACATGGTGCGGGTCGGCAACCTGCTCTACGGCTACGCCCCCCGGGCGGCCCGCCGGGCCGGCCTGGCGGTGCGGCCGCCTTCCCGGCTGGTGGTCCGGGTGCGCTCGGTCTACCGGGCGGGCGGGCTGGACCCCGGGTACCGCGGGGGCTGGGCGCGGCCCGGCGCCACCGTGGCGGTCCTGCCCGTCGGCCTGGCCGACGGGTTGCGACCCAGCCGGGAAGCCCGCGGCTGGACGGACCGGTTCGTCCTGATGGGACGGCGCCTGCTGGGGGCCGTGGGCGCCCAGCGGGTCCTCGGGGCGGTGGCCGCTCCGCCGGGACCGCGGATCCGGACGCGGGGTCGGGAGGTCCCCTTCCGCGGCGAGTTCATGATGAACCATTGCCTGTTCGACGCCACGGGGCTCGACCTGGCGCCGGGCCAGGAGGTCGAACTCCAGGTCAGCCGGCTGACGGCGGCCGCCCACCTGCCGGTGGTCTACCTGCGCGGTGGCCGGCCGGTCGCCATCGCCTGGCCCCACCGCCAGGTGGTCGAACAGGTGCGGCCGGTGCCGGCCGCCCAAGGGGCGCCGGCGGCGACGGGGGCCGCGACACCCCCGGAGGTCTCCCCGGTGCCGGCCCCCTGGGCGGCCAATGAGGCCCCGCCGGCCCTGGCCCATGAACCGGCCGCGGGCCCCTTCGTCCCGGCCGGCGACGGGACCGGAAACGGCACGGGCGGGACCACCCCCGCCGCCACCCCGCCGGGCCGCGGGATGCCCCAACCCGATAAGGAGACCGTGGGATGAACGAGCCAGCCACCACCCGGGTGACCCTTGCTGGCCCCGGTGACCAGCCGACCTACGACCAGGCGGTGGCCGGTTCCGGCAAGCCCCACTTCATGCAGCTCTGGGGCTGGGGCGAGGTGAAGCGGGCCACCGGCTGGGAGCCCTTGCGCTTCCTGGCCACCCGGGCCGGCACGGTGACCGGCGCCATGACCGTCCTGGCCCGGAACCTGCCCGGCCTGGGCACGATCTTCTACGCCCCGACGGGGCCCGCCGTCGATTACCGGGACCGGGAGACCGTCCAGGCGCTCCTGGAGGCCGCCGCCGGGGAGGCCCGCCGCCGGCGGGCCATCGTCCTGCGGGTCGACCCCGACGTGCCGGTGGAGCGCCAGGACGCCGTCGACCTCCTGCTGCGCCTGGGCTTTCGCCGGGGGACCGAGGCGACGGCCTTCGAGGCCCTGCAGCCGCGGTTCGTCATGCGGCTGGAGCTGGCGGCGACGCCGGAGGAGACCCTGGCCCGCTTCGAGTCCAAGACCCGCTACAACATCCGCTACGCCGCCCGCCAGGGCGTGACGACCCGGGCGGCCCAGGACGAGCAGGACCTGGCCGCCTTCTACCGGCTGCTGCAGTTGACGGCGGCCCGCCAGCGGTTCGCCATCCGCGCCTATTCCTATTACGAGGCGCTGTGGCGGCACCTGCTGGTTCCGGGCCACGGCCGGATCTTCCTGGCCGAGCACCAGGGGCGGCCGGTGGCGGGCATCATGGTCTTCCGCTGCGGCGATACCGTGTGGTACCTCTACGGCGGCACCGACTACGACGCCCGCAAGGTGATGCCCAGCCACGCCGCCCAGTGGGCGGCGATCCAGTGGGCCATCGCCGAAGGCTGCCGGATCTACGACTTTCGCGGCGTCTCGGGCAACCTGGACCCCGCCGACCCCCACTACGGCCTCTACCGGTTCAAGAAGGGCTTCGGTGCCGAACTGGTCGAGTACATCGGCGAGTTCGAGCGCATCTACGCCCCCGCGCGCTACTGGGCCTTCCGTGGCGCCTTCACCGCCCGGCGGCGGCTGCTGCGATGGCTGCGGGAGCGCCGCGGCGGCGCGGCCCCCGCGTCCCCCGGCGAGTGAGGCTGGCCCCCCAAGGCGGTGCCCGCGTCCCCGGGCAGGGGGGCCGGGTCCTCAACAGGCGGCTCGGCGGGGGCCGTCCGCCCATGGCCCGCGACCCTTACCCCGGCCGCAGCCCACCACCTCGCCGCCATCCACCGGCCAGGCGCTTCGGGCGGAGTTGGCGGGTGGACCCGACCGGGGTTCCGGCGGGCGGCGAGCGGCCGGACCCGCCGCCTGCCGCCGCGTTCCTCCCCCCGGCACCGGGAGTGGCAGGGGCACGGCCTCCGCCCATGGAACTCTCGGCTACGGAGGTGGACCGCCGTGGACGACAGCCTGGTCCAGCTGGAATGGCCCCGGCCCGAGGTGGCCCTGGTGCGGCTCAACCGCCCCGAGCGGCTCAACGCCTTCAACACCGCCATGGCCGAAGCCGTCGCCGCCCGCTTCGAAGACCTCCGCCAGCAGGCGGCGGTGCGGGCCGTGGTCCTCTGTGGCGCGGGGGATCGTGCCTTCTGCACCGGCGCCGACCTCAAGGAGCGCGCCACCTTGGACGAACAGGCCTGGTTCGCCCAGCACCACGTGTTCCAGCGGATGTTCCGGGCGGTGTCGGAAACGCCCGTGCCCGTCATCGCGGCGGTGCGCGGGTACTGCCTGGCCGGCGGGTTCGAGATCGCCCTGAACTGCGATTTCATCGTGGCCGGTCGCGACGCCCGCTTCGGGCTGCCCGAGGTCACCCGCGGCATCATGCCGGGCGGCGGCGCCACCCAGATCCTGCCCCGCATCGTGGGGGAAGGATGGGCCAACCGCCTGATCATGACCGGCGAGATCATCGACGTGGAGACGGCGCGGCTGATCGGGCTGGTCACCGAGGTCACCGAGCCCGACCGCGTGGTCGACCGCGCCCTGGAACTGGCCGGCGTGATCGCGGCCAACGCCCCCATCAGCGTCCGGCAGGTCAAGCAGGCCATCCGCGCCACCCGCTCCCTGGGGTGGGAGGAGGGGCGGCGCCGGGAGCTGGAGCTGTATGCCGCCTGCGTGCCCACCGACGACCGCCGGGAGGGCATGCGGTCCTTCGTGGAACGCCGCCCGCCCGTCTTCCGCGGCCGGTAGGCGCCGGGCACCCTTCTGAAGCCGGCGGGCGCCCCGAGGGGGCGCCCGCCGGCCGCGTTCCTCCCATGTTGCGGACCCGTGCCCTGGGCCGTCCGCCGCGTTGCCCGCCCCGGCAGCTCAGGCGCCCAGGTAGGCCCGGCGCACGTAGTCGTTCTCCCGCAGCTCCGCCGCCGGCCCCTCCAGGGCCAGGTGGCCGGTCTCCAGCACGTAGGCGTAATCGGCGATCTCCAGGGTCTGGTGCACGTTCTGCTCCACCAGCAGGATCGTCACGCCCTGGGTCGCGATCTCCCGGACGAACCGGAAGATGTCCTCCACCAGCTTGGGGGCCAGGCCCAGGGACGGTTCGTCCAGCATCAGCACGCGGGGCTCGGCCATCAGGCCGCGGCCGATGGCCAGCATCTGCTGCTCGCCGCCCGACAGGGTCCCGGCCAGCTGGGCGCGCCGTTCCTTGAGCCGCGGGAACATGGCGTAGACCCGCTCCAGGTTCTGGGCCACCCGCCCCCGCAGGGCCGGGGAGTAGGCGCCCAGGATCAGGTTCTCCTCCACGGTCATGCGCGGCCAGAGCTGGCGGCCTTCGGGGACCAGGACCAGGCCCCGCCCCACCCGGACGTGGGCCGGCAGGGCGGTGATGTCCTCCCCGGCCAGGCGGATGCGCCCGCCCTTCAGGGGAAGGACCCCGGCCAGCGCCCGCAGGGTCGTCGTCTTGCCGGCGCCGTTGGAGCCGATCAGGGCGACGATCTGGCCCTGGGCCACCTGGAAGCTCACGCCCCAGACCACCTGGACGGCGCCGTAGGCGATCTCCAGGTTCTCCGCCACCAGCAGGGGCTGTCCCCCGCCCCCGGACCGCTTCGGATTAGGCACCGGCCCCCACCTCCGCCGCCCGGCCCAGGTAGGCTTCGACGACCGCCGGGTTGGTGCGGATCTCCTCCGGCGTCCCCTCGGCCAGCTTCTCGCCGAAGTTTAGCACCGCGATCCGGTCGCAGACGGACATGACCGCCCGCATGTCGTGCTCGATGTAGAGGATCGTGGTGCCGTTCTGCCGGATCTTGCGCAGGAGGTCCATCACGTTGCGGGTCTCGGCGTCGGTCAGCCCGCCGCAGATCTCGTCGCAGAGCAGCAGGTCGGGCGCCGTCGCCAGGGCCCGCGCCAGCTCCAGCAGCTTTTGCTGGCCCACCGGCAGCACGGCCGCGGATAGCCCCGCCTGGGCCCCCAGGCCGACGAACTCCAGCACCTCCAGGGCCCGCCGCCGCGCCTCGCCGGCGGTCCGGGGCGGCCGCCGGCCGTAGCGGGCGGCCAGTTCCACGTTCTCGATCACCGTCAAGGACCGGAAGGGCCGGACGATCTGGTGGGTCCGGGTGATCCCCAGCCGCACCCGCTGAAAGGCCTTCAGGCGGGTCACGTCCCGCCCCCGGTAGAACACCCGGCCGGCGCTGGGCGTCAAGGAGCCGGCGATCATGCTGAAGGTGGTGGTCTTGCCCGCCCCGTTGGGCCCGATCAGGCCGAAGATCGCCCCCTCGGGCACCACCAGGTCGACGTCCTTGACCGCCGCCAGGCCGCCGAAGTAGCGGGTCAGGCCTCGAACCTCGAGGACCGCCGTCATGCCTTCACCCCCCCGGCCGGCACCGGCCTGCCCGGTGCCCGGCGGCGTCCCAGGGCGGTGCGGAGGCGCCGGGCCAGGCCCACCACCCCGCCGGGTTCGAACAGGATCACCAGGATCAACAGCGCGCCGTAGAGCCCCAGGTGGAGATCGGCGAACCGCGCCACCAGCTCCTCCTGGATGATGCCGTACACCCCGCCGCCGATGACCGGCCCCCAGATGGTGGCCAGCCCCCCGATCACCGGCATGAGCAGAATGGAGACGCTGTTGTTGAAGTTGAAGACGCCGCTGGGGTCGATGAAGGCGGCGTACCGGGCGTAGGCACCGCCCGCCGCCCCCACCAGGGCCGCCGCCAGGGCGTGGGCCGCCAGCTTGTGCAGGAAGGCGTTGACGCCGACGTCCGCCGCCGCGTCCTCGTCGTCCCGGATGGCGTTGAGGGCCAGGCCGAAGCGGGAGCGGGCCACCAGGATCGACAGCACCAGGGCGACGGCGAAGATCGCCACCGCCGTCAGGTAGTGGTGCTCCATGACGAAGGGCACCCGCTTCCCCCCGACGATCTCGTCGACCCGGTAGCCGCTGGCGGCGCCCAGCGCCTCCAGGTTGTTCATCACCACCCGCACCGCCTCGTTGACGCCGATGGTGGCGATGGCAAAGTACGGCCCGCGCAAGCGGAAGGTGGGCAGCCCGATGAGCAGGGAGGCCACCGCCGCCACCACGGCCGCCCCCAGGAAGGCCACGTAGGGGTTCACGTGGCCCGCGGTGATGAGGACCGCGGCCGTGTAGGCGCCCAGGCCGTAGAACACGGCGAACCCGAAGGACACCTGGCCGGCGAAGCCGCCCACCAGGTTCCAGGCGATGCTGCAGGTCGTCCAGAGCAGGGTCGTGAAGATCAGCCGCAGGTTGCCCTGCCACCCGCTCAGGGGCAGCGCGATCAGGATGGCGACCAGCACCGCCGCCGCCACCAGGTCCCGGGTGGCGGTGGCCCGCGGCAGGCCGCGTTCCACCGGCGCGGAGGTTGCCGTCACGACGCCCGCCCCCTTCGCTCCAAGAGGCTCGCCACCCCGCCCGGCAGGACCAGCAGGGCGACCACCAGCAGGGAGAAGGAGATCGCCATCTGGTAGCCCGCCGGCACGAACTGGACGCTGAAGGTCTCGACCAGGGCCAGGATCAGGGCGCCCAGGGCGACGCCGGCGAAGGACTCCAGCCCGCCGAGGACGATGATGACGAAGGACCGCAGGAGGAACGGGCGCCCGAAGTCGGGGTCGAAGGAGTAGAGCGAGGCCAGCAGGGCGCCGGCCAGGCCCGCGAAGGCGATGCCCAGGCCGAAGCTCAGGCGGGCGATGCGCCCCGTGTCGATGCCGACCAGCCGGCCGGCGAAGGGGTTCTGGGTCAGGGCCCGCACCGCCCGGCCGAACCAGGTCCGGGTGAGCAACAGCTGCAGGAAGACCAGGGAGACCAGGGCCACGGCGAACACGACCAGCTGGACCACCGACAGGGTCAGCGGGCCCACCTGGACCGTCGCCAGGGTCATGTCCGTATAGATCGACCGGTCGTGGTTGCCCCAGATGGCATATCCCAGGTTCTGGAGGACGAGCCACAGGCCGAAGAGCAGGAGCAGGGAGGGCAGGGTCGGCTGGTCGGACACCGGCAGCCAGCGAACCAGCAGCCAGTGGACCGCCATGCCCACCACGAAGAACACGGGAAAGGCCAGCAGCGCGCCCAGAATGGGGTGAACGCCCAGCCGGTTGAAGAGCTCGAAGACGAAGTAGGCCCCCAGCATCATGAAGCCGGCGTGGGCCAGGTTGATGATCTTCATCACGCCGTAGATGACCGTCATGCCGAAGGACATCGTCGTGTAGATCCCCGCCAGCAGCAGCGACGCCACCAGCAGGTTGAGGACGTCAAGCCAACCCAAGGATGCTGCACCCCCTCCGGGGACAGGGGAACGCGGCCCGGGCCCTGGGGCCGCGGGCCGCGTTCCTCCCCCCGCTGGTCGAATGCCGTCCCGGCGATGGTGGCCGCCGGACCGGATCCGGCGGGGCGGCCGGCCGCCGCCAGCTAGCCCGCCTCACGCCTGGCCCGCGTCACTGGGCGGGCACCGGCGCGACGACCTCGCCCGTGGCGGCATCCTCGGGGTAGACGATGTCGACCTCGCCGCCGGGCTTGTTCTGCACGATGACGAAGGGCAGCTGCACCTGGCCGTTCTCGGGGAACTTCAGGTGCTGGCCCGGCAGGAGCGAGTCGGTCAGCTCGACCTGGCGCAGGGCATCCCGGATGGCCGTGGGATCCAGGCTGTCCGCCTGGTCGATGGCCTTGGCCAGGATGCGCATGGCGTCATAGGCCGTGGCGGCGTACCACGAGTCGGGCTCGCGGCCGTACTTCTTCTTGTAGTCCTCGACGAACTTCTTGACCTGCGGGTAGGGCAGTTCCTTGGACCACCAGATGCCGGCGAAGATGTAGTCGACGGCGTCGCCCAGCGCCTCCCGGGCCGCCGCCTCGGGACCGCGGGCGCCGTAGCTGATCATCTGGTGGTGGAGGCCCATCTGGGTGTACTGCCGGTGCATCGTGATGTAGTCTTCCAGGTGCGCGTCGGAGAGGAAGATGTCGGCGTTGGCGTTCTTCACCTTCTGCAGGATGCCGGAGAAGTCGGTACCCCCGAGCTCAAAGGTGTCCTCCACCACGATCTCGAAGTAGCCGGGGTTCTCCTCGATCCACTTCTTGATCCCGTTGGCGTAGTCCACCCCGTGGTCGGTGTTCTCCACGACCAGGGCGATGGTCAGGCCCTTCTCCAGCTTCCCCTGGTCGACCAGCCAGCCGAGGAACTGGCCGGTGGTGTAACCCAGCAGGTTCACCGGCGCCAGGGTGCCGAAGGTGTACTGGTAGCCCTGGCTGAAGATCGTGCTGGCCGCGGCGCCCGGCGTGATCCAGGGGACCTGGAAGCGGTCGGGCATGGGCGACTGGGCCTGGCCCAGGGCGGTGGAGTAGCCGCCGATCACCGCCACCACCTTGTCCTGCTCCATGGCCCGCTGGACCAGGGAGGCGGACTTGGCCTGGTCCGACTCGTCGTCGTAGATGACGGGCTGGACCTTCAGCTGCTTGCCGCCCACGTCAATGCCGCCCGCGGCGTTGATCTGGTCGATGGCCAGCTGGATGCCCTCCAGCTGGTAAGTGCCGGGCTTCGCCTCACGGCCGGTCTGAGGCAACACGATGCCGATCTTGATCGTCTCGCCCGGCGCACCGCCGCCGGAGCCACCGCCTTCCCCGCCGCCGGCCGCCCCGCCGCCGGCGCCGCCGCACGCCGTCAGGGCCGTCAGGGCCAGGGCAAGCCCCGCCGCCACCGCCCAGCGCCCGCGCCGGCGCCCCGGCCGGCGACCCCGTTCTCGTCCTGCTTCGGCCCCGCCGCCGGCCCGCCCGGCCGGCCGCTTCAGGAAACCTTCCACGCGGTACCCCCCCAGTTATGAATCGTGGAGCGGAATGTCATCCTCTTTTGCGAAGGGGTGGCGAAAATCCTGCCCTTTCCGAGGAAACATCCCGGGGAACCAGATATTGCGAAGGGTGAGGTGTCGGACGATGGACGAAGAAAAGCAGGGCGCCGGCAACGGCGCCGGCGCCACGGCGATCAAGTACGGGGCCTGGATCATCATGTTGCTGGCCGTGCTCTACTTCCTGGCGAACTACGTCATCCCGCTCTTTCGGTGATCAGCCGCTGCACCGGTCCCCCCGCGTCCCGGCCGGCCTCCGGTGCTGTCCGGGGCGCCGCCGGCTCGACCGGCGGCGCCGGCTCCAGCAAGGCCGGCGGTACCTGGACCAGGCGGGCCTCCTCCATGCCCGGCAACCGGCGGATCTCGGCCAGCAGCGCCGGCGGCACCGGGTCGTCCAGCGCCAGCACCATGATGGCCTCCCCCCGCACCCGGCGCCGCGCCACCTGCATGGCGGCGATGTTGATCTCCCGGGCCCCGAGGAGGCTTCCCACCTTGCCGATCATGCCCGGCCGGTCATGGTGCCGGGTGAGGAGCAGGCGCGGAGCCGGCACCATGTCCAGGGGCAAGCCGTCCAGGTGGACCAGCCGCGGCAGCCCCTCCGGGCTCAAGCTGCCCGCCACCGCCCGCCGCGGCCCGCGGCCGCCGGCCAGTTCCACCACCGGCGCAGCCAGGTCCGGGTGCCGCTCGCTCCGCCAGCGGAGGGCGATCCCGCGGCGGGCGGCCAGCACCGGCGCGTTCACCGCATTGACCGGGCCGTCGACGACCCCGGCCAGCAGCCCCTTGAGGGCCGCCCCCGCGAGCAGTTCGAACCCCCGCTCGGACGGGAGCTCCCGGGCCAGCACCCGGAGCTCCAGGTCCTCCAGCGGGCCGCCCAGCCCCTCGCGGTAGATCAGGCCGACCAGCTCGGCCACCGGGGCCAGCGGCCCGGCCGCCCGCCAGTCCCGGTCCGAGAGGGGCGGCAGGTTGACGGCTCCGCGGACGGGCTGGCCCTGGAGCGCCCGCAGCACCTGCTCGGCGATGGCCCGAGCGTTGTAGGCCTGGGCCTCCCGGGTGGAGCCGCCCAGGTGGGGCGTGGCGACCACATTGGGCAGGCTCAGCAGGGGGTTCTGCCCCGGCGGTTCGGCAGCGAACACGTCGAGCCCCGCCCCCGCCAGCCGGCCCTCGACCAGCGCCCGGTAGAGGGCTTGTTCGTCCACGATCCCGCCCCGGGCCGTGTTGATCAGGTAGGCGCCGGGCCGCATGCGGGCCAGGGCCTCGGCGTCGATCAGGTTGCGCGTGGCCGGGGTCAGGGGCGTGTGGATGCTGACCACGTCGGCCCGGGCCAGCAGCTCGTCCAGCGGGGCGGGTTCGGCCCCCAGCTCGCGCATGCGGGCTTCCGGCACGTAGGGGTCATGGGCCAGCACCGCCATGCCGAAGGCCCGGGCCCGCTGGGCCACCTCCTGGCCGATGCGCCCAAAGCCGACCAGGCCCATCACCTTGCCCCGTAGCTCCTCGCCCACCCAGCGGGACCGCTCCCAGCGGCCCTCCCGCAGGGAGGCGGCAGCCGGGACCAGCCGGCGGACCAGGGCCAGCAGCAGGGCGAAGACGTGCTCGGCCACGGCCACCGTGTTGCCGTCGGCCACGTTGACCACCACGATGCCCCGCTCCGTGGCCGCCTCCAGGTCGATGTTGTCGACCCCCACCCCTGCCCGGCCGATGACCCGCAGCCGCGGCGCGGCGGCGATCAACTCCGCGGTCACCTTGACCCGGCTGCGGACGATCAGGGCGTCGGCGAGCGGCAGAAACTCCCGTCGCAGGGTCTCGGGGCTCGCCCCCGACGCGTCGATCACCTCGCAGAAAGGCTCCAGGGGCGCCAGGCCGTCCCGGGGCAAGGGGTCGGCCAGGACCACGCACGGCTTGGGGGCCGCCGGCGCCCCCGGTGCCGTCCCCCTCCCCCCTTCCGTCTTCGTCACCGGTGCCGGGTGCAACCGCGCCTCCGCCCCCGTGGCCGCCCCGGGCTCCCGCTCCGGGCCCCGGGCGGGCCGGCCGCCGGCGTCCCGCGTCCCGTCCGTCATCGTCCCACCCCCGCCCGGCGGGCCACCTCGGCCGCGGCCGCGGCCGCCGACCCCGGCACCGGCCCGTGGCCGGCCTCCTCCAGCATGGGCACCAGCACGGCATCCAGAGCGGCCATGGCAGCGAGCACCTGGTCCGGTTCCACCGCCCCCATGTGGCCGATGCGGAAGGCCCGGTCCTTCAGCCGGCCCTGGGCGCCGACGACCACCACGCCGCGCTCCTCCAGGCGGCGGATCACGGCGCCCGGCCGCACGCCCCCGGGCAGTTCCACCGCCGTCACCGTGGGCGAAGCGTCCTCGTCCCGGGCCAGGGGCTCCAGCCTCAGCGCCCGCACGCCCGCCCGCACCATGGCGGCCAGCAGCCGGTGGCGGCGGTAGACGTTCTCCTCCCCCTCGGCGGCGATCCGCTCCAGGGCCGCCTGCAGGCCGAACCACAGGGTGACCGCCGGCGTGTAGGGGAAGTCGCCCCCACCCGCCAGGTAGGGCCTGACATCCCAGGTGAAGCGGGGCAGCCGGGCCCGTTCCACCGCCTCCAGGGCCCGGGGCCCCAGGGCGACGATGCCCAGGCCCGGCGGGGTCATGAGGGCCTTCTGGGAGCCCGTCACCGCCACGTCGATGCCCCAGGCGTCCATGGCCACGGGGACCGCGGCAAAGGAGCTCACCATGTCCACCAGCACCAGGGCCTGGGGCGCCACCCGGCGGATGGCCGGCACCAGCCGGTCCAGGGGCAGCAACGCCCCCGTGGAGGTCTCCGAATGGGTGAGGAACACGGCCTGGTAGGGCCGGGCCGCCGCCTCGAGGCGCTCGGCCACCTGCTCGGCGGTGGGGACGCGCCCCCACGGGACCTCAAGGCGGTCGACCTCCAGCCCGTAGGCTTCGGCGACGGCGGCAAAGCGATCGCCGAAGAGGCCCATCACCACCGCCAGCACCCGGTCCCCCGGCGACAGGGTGTTGACCACCGCCGCCTCCAGGGCACCCGTGCCCGAGCAGGGGAACACCACCACCCGGCCCTCGGTGCGGAAGAGCCGGCGCAGCCCCTCCAGCACGAAGCCGCTGACCCGGTCGAACTCGCGGCTGCGGTGCAGGACCACCTGCCGGCCACAGGCGGCCCGCACCTCATCGGGGACGGCGGTGGGTCCCGGCGACAGGAACACCTTCGCCGGACGAACCGGCTCGCGACGACGCCTGTCGACCCGCTCGGCATCGGTCTCGCCGGCCGGTCCCGCGGCCGGCTGGGCGGGGAAGGTTCCGGCCACCCTCTCCAGCGGCTGGTGCATGGCGACACCCTCCTTTGGGCGAGCCGGGCAGCGGTGCCCGGACGGTCGAAGCACCCTCTCGATCCCCCGGCGACGCCGCGCGCCGCGTACCGGGTCGGACCCCGGGGCGCGGGAGACCGGGGGACTACGCCCCCGCAGCAGCCCCCAGAACGCCGGGTCTCGCCCCGAGAGGCGATCCCCGAGCGACGCTCCCGGGTCCGCCCCGACCACCGCACGCGAAGGGGGGCCCGGGAGGGGACGTCTTGGCCCGCGCGGCCCCTTGCAGCCGAGCCTCCGGCACGTCAGGCCAGGGGGCCCGGAAGGGACGTTCCGGCCCGCGCGGCCCGCGGCGACGGGCCGGCGACGGGGCAGGAAAACACGAGAACCCGTCCCTTCCGGGACGGGTTCTCACCCGCGGTGCCACCCCGCTTGACCTCGCGCGCATCGGACCGGGCGGCTCGCGACCGGCATCCGCCCGATGGATGCCCTTCGCTGCCGGCCGGCGCCCGCCCGGTGGCGAGGCCCCCTCTCGGCCGTTAACGGCGGCCTGCCGGACCCCTTCCGATCCCTGCCGGACCCTCGGGGCCACCTCCGGGGTGGATTCCCCTGCCCGCCCCACCGGCTCGCACCATCCGCCGGCTCTCTGGCGGCAGCGTCAGCAGGGTACTAGCCCCTTCAACGGCGCCTCGACCATCGTTCAGGTTTGGGCGGGATTCTAGCACAGGCGCCCCGGCCAGGCAAGGCGGCGTCGCGGGGATTTTGCGAATGTTCGTCGGCGTCAGGAATCGATCTTTCGACAGCGCGGCATTCGCGGACGTGCCTCCGTAGCTCGCGAGGCCCCGCGTCATCGCGTCATCCTTGACGGAGGAACCGCTCGTTCCTCCGGTAGCGTTCGGCCGTCGCCAGCGCCGCCAGGCCAGCCAGGCCCACCAGCGCCCAGCGGTTCGCGACCAAGGCGGGCGGCAGCGGCTGTCCCAGGGCCAGGGCTTCCACGATGGCAGCGGGATCGACCCCGGCCGCGCGCAAGCCGCCACTGGCCGCGAAGAGGTAGAGCGACCCGGTGAGGTCGCCGCGGGTGACGGCCTCCAGCGCCCACCAGGCCACGGCCGCCCCGGCGCCGGCCACCGGGGTCCGGACGAGCACGGCCACCAAGGCTGCCAGAGCGCCGAGCCAGGCCGCGGCGGGCAGCGCGAGGCCCACCGCCCGTAGGCCGGTCCCCCAGGGGGCTCCCCCGGCTGGGGCCAGCCGGAGAACGGCCACGGTGGTCATCCCGAGGGCGACCAGGAGGTAGGTCGCCAGCGCCAAGCCGATCCGCTCTAGCACGACCACCGTCCGGCGAAACGGCAGCGCCCGCCAGAGTCCCGGCCGCCGCCCCTCCACGTCCGCCCACAGGGACACGGTCACGGGCAGGACGGCCAGGACCAGGAACTCCTCGACGAGCCGCAACAGGGTGTGCAGCGCCAGGGGGTGGCCCATCAGCCGCTCGGGCCACACCAACACCGGGACGAACGCCAAGCCCAACACCGCGGTGACCGCCAGGCCTGGTCGCGCCAAACGGAGGTGCAATCGCACCAGACCGGCGCTCATCGCCCCAGGACCTCCCTCAGGTCAGCAGCCGTCAGGGGCCGCTGGGCGGCCATCTCACGCAGTCGGCTCAACCGGGCCGTCACCTCAGAACGGGGGGTGCCGAGGAGCCAGCGCTGCACCTCTTCGTACCGCGGTCCGTCGGGCAGATTCTCACAGGGTCCCTGCGGCGGCGCCCCCCCGGCCCCCGGGGCGGTCGGCGCGTCGCCGCCGGGGGTCGGAAACGGCGGGCCTGCCGGCGTCCGACCTGAGGACGCACCCACCACATCGGCGAGAACGGCGAGCAGGCACCCCTCGGCGTCGCCTGCCACCTCCCGGCGTCCGTAGAGCACGGCTTGCGCCACCTGTTGCGGAACCAAGATGTTGGAGCCACGCTCGATGACCGTGCCGGTGTCCGGATCGAGGTGGACCCAATGGGCGTCGCCGCGACCAGGGGGCAGCGTGACCACCCGGGGTCGGACGGTCCGGCCGACCCAGCGGTAGGCCTCGACCAGGTCGCGGGCCCACCGCAGGGCATCGTCGCGGCTCCCCAAGTCCTCAGGGGAGTACCAGATTTCCGCGCTAGAGTCGTTCGCTTGCACCAGGTGCCCACCTACCAGTTCCAGGAAGGCCGTGGTGCCTCGCATCACGGTCACCGGTCCCCAGGGCCTCTCCACGGTCTGCAGATTCGACAGCACGGGATACCGACCCGCATGGCGAACCGTCACCTGGAACGATGCCCGCAAGCTCTCCGGGACGTACGGCGGCCGGGGCGCGGCGACGCCCGCCCACCGGATGGCGCCGGCGGAGGTCCTGTCCGGACCTTCGCCAAACCACCAGACCTCTTGACCGCCGCCGTCCGGATCAGCACGGGTGGCAAGGACCCGAGCCAAGGTCACCGCTCCCGGCAACGGGTACCAGCCATAGGACGGCGGCAGGCTGAGGCTGGCGGGCCCCACCTGGGCACCTCGCATGGGTGGCGGCGCGATGGTCATGCCCGCCGTCCGCACCGGCGGGTATTCGAAGGGCAACAACCACTGGTCGACCCGTCCCCGGTAGGACAGGGCGACCGTCGCCGCCCCGCGGGGTGGCAAGACCAGGTCTTGGATGCGGATGACATCGCCTTCCTGGGACCAGCGGACGGCATCGCCGCCCGGCGCCATCACCTGGAGCCGGGTCACGGTGAAGACGTGGCGAAGGGTGAGGACGGGATCTTCCACGGCCTCGCGGCCGCGGTTCTCCAGGCGGAGCCGGGCATGGACGACGACCTCCGGCGCCCGGCGGGCGTCGACGTCGAGTTCGTAGCGGCTGATGGCGAACGGGGGCGCCGGATCCGGCTCAGGACCAGCATAAAGGGAAGCAACCCCGTTCCGGGCGTAGTGCAGCAGCTCAGCACGGGCGGCGTCCGCCTGGGCATACAAGGTGGCGACGAAGCCTGCCGACGATGCCAGGGTGAGCAGCACAAGGGCGGCTGCGGTCATTCGCAAGCCCCATCGCACCCGTGTCTTGACCCAACGGCCCCGGCGGTAGGCCAGGGCCAGGGTCACCACCACGACCCCGGCCGCCGCCAGGTACAGCACCCGATGGGCGACAAACAGGGGCACGTCTTCGGCGAGGGCCGCCAACGCGACGTCCTGCCAATCCCCAGGGAGCATCCCCGAGCCGGTCCACTGTAGAAGCCACGCCACGGGGATGAAGGGTCTGACGAGAGATTGGAAGACATATGGTCCCACAAGGCCCGCCAGCCACGTGGCCAGGATCGCCGCGAACAGCGGCAGACCCCGCAAGCCCAGCCCCAACGCGCCGCCGAGGACACCGGCCCACAGCGCTCCCGAAACGATCCACAGCGTCAGCAGGCCCCACTCGGCGAGCACGTAACCCCATGGTAGTCCGGCCGACCGGGCCAGTATGGCCATCCGCACCGCCGGCGGCACCACCGCCCCCAGGGCCGCCAGCAGAGCCAGGGGTGCCGTCCCGGCGAACTTGCCCAGGACCAGGGCCGCCTTGTCCACCGGCCAGGACCACAGCACCGCGGCGCTGTCCTCATCCCGCTCGGGATCGGCCGCCAGCCCCGCCAGCACCATGACCCCCACCTGGAGGAAGGCGAGGAACTGGGCCGACTGCTGGAGGACGCCGGCTCCGGTCTCCGCCACGGTCTGGGTCACGGTCACCAGGCCCGTGGCCAGGCCGCCGGCCGCGGCGGCCGGCAACCACCAGCTGCGCCGCACCCGGGTCCAGGTGAAGCGGGCCGCCGTCCGGAAGGAAGCGAGCCAGCTCACGGCCTGACCTCCTTCCCGCCGGAGGGCGAACCGGCGCCACGGCTCCCCGTGGCCCCACCGGCGGAGTCGCCCCCCGCCGTCCTCGCCGGTTCCTCCGCATCCGGCGCTTCCGAACCGGTCACCCGTTGCGGCGGCGGCGCCCCGGCCGGGTCCCCCGGGACCCCCCGGCGACCGGCCGCCAGGCCCCGCAGCAGGGCCACGTAGCCGTCTTCCACCCGGGGTTCGGCGGGGCGTGCTCCCGGGGGCTCGTGCCACGCCAGTACCCGCAGCAGGGCAGTGCCCCCCTCCCGGCGGGACGAGACCACCACGGCCCCTTGGGGCGCACTCCCTTCCACTTCCCAGACCAGGCCCGCGGCACAGGCGGCCAGGTCCTGGGGCGGTCCCAGCCAGCGCAGCCGCCCGCCGGCGATGACGGCCACCTCCTCGCAGGTGGCGGCGATGTCCTCCACCACATGGGTGGAGAAGATGACCAGCCGCTCGGGGCCCAGGCCGCCCAGGAGCTGGCGGAAGCGGACGCGCTCCTCGGGGTCGAGCCCCGCGGTGGGTTCGTCCAGCAGGATCAGGGAGGGATCCCCCAGCAGGGCCATGGCGATGCCCAGGCGCCGGCGCATGCCGCCCGAGAGGCGGCCGGCCCGGACATGGCGCACGTCCAGAAGTCCCACTTGCTCGAGCCGGTGCTCGATCTCCCGCCGGCGGGCGGCCGAGTCGGCGATCCCCTTGAAGATGGCGGCGAAGTCCAGGGTCTCGTAGACCGTCAGCTGGGGGAACCAGCCGCCTTCCTGCGGGAGGTAGCCCAGGTGCTGGCGAACGGCGTGCTGGTCCCGGGGCAGGGTCCAGGGCCCGATGCGGACCTGCCCCTGGCTGGGTTCCACCAGGGTGGCCAGGATGCCCAGCAGGGTGCTCTTGCCGGCTCCGTTGGGCCCCAGAAGACCCAGCACGCCGGGTCCCCAGGACAGGTTCACGCCGTCAAGGGCTACCTTCCGGCGGCCGTAGACCTTGCTGACACCGGTCAGGTGCAGCCGAATGCCCGTTTCCTCTCCCGCGCTGGCCGTGGCGGCCGCCGCGGGACCGCCCGGGCGCCGTGATGCAGCGTGACGGGTCGCGTCCATCCTCCATCCTCCCCGCACCGTCGCTTCCACCCGGAGGGACGGGCGAGACGGCCGGGCGTTCCCCGCTAGCAGCACGCCGGCCGGGAGGATCCGGCCGGCGTGCCTGGCCCTGGCGCCTGCCCAGGGCCGCTGGCCCTCTTGCTCAGGATCTTGGTCAGGCATGCTTGAACCCGAACCCGGCGGCCCGGGCGGCCCCGTAGCCGATCACGGCACCGGGGCCGTTCAGCAGCAGGTCGTCGACGTCCCAGGAACCGCTCCCCAGGACGAACTCGGCCGCCTCCAGGAGGCAGGCTTTCCCTTGCGACCCCGGGCAGCTGGCTGCGTGCAGCCCCGCTCACCGCGCCGGCAGGACCAGGCACTGGTCCGCCAGGTCCACCAGCCGCCCCTCGCTGTCGACCACCACCGCCCACACCGGCCGCCCGCCGGCGGCCGCCGCCCGGTATTCCTCCAGGGCGGCCCGCAAAAGGGTCACGCCGTCATGGTCCAGGCCACGGGCGGGTTCGTCCAGGATCCAGAGGGCCGGGCGCGCCAGCAGGCTCTGGGCCAGCAACCAGCGGCGCCACTGGCCACCCGAAAGCTCCTCCAGGCGCTGGCGGGCCGCACCGTCCAGGCCCCACCGCCGGAGGGCCGCGGCCACCGCCTGCCGTGGCTCGGGCACGGCCCGCAGGGCGGCCAGGTAGGCCAGGGCGGCGGCCACCTTCATCCGCCGGGCCACGCGGCCTTCCTGGGGCACGTAGCCGGTGCATCCCCGGACCGCGGCCAGGGCGCCGGGCCCTGCCCCGGGGAAGGAGACCGGCTCCCCGCCGGGAGCCGGCCAGGGGTAGTGCACCTGCCCCCGGCGAGGAACGGCCAGCGTCGCCAGCACCCGGAGCAACAGCGACTTGCCCGCCCCCGGCGGCCCCGTGACCAGCACCACCCCGGGAGCCAACACCGTGTCCGGGACCGCCACGGGCTGCCGGCCCGGCAGGACCAGCCCCTCCCACGCCAGGCGCTGCACCCCGGCCAGGGTCAGGGGCACGGGATCCATCCCCCCACGCCAGGAGCCCCATTCATGCGGCGACCTCCCCGGCACCCGCCTGCTTGGCCAGTCCCCACCCCAGCAGGGTCGCCAGAAGGAGCATGGCGACCTGCACGGCCACCGCCGGCACGGGGCCCGCGGCCAGCGGGTTCCAGGGACCAAGCCAGTGCCCCCCCAGGGTCACGGCCGTCCAAAGCCCGGCGGAGGCCAACATCGCGCCCAGGGTGCCCGCGCGCATGTGCCACCACAGGGCCCACGCCGCCGCCAGCCAGAGGGGCGCCAGCCGGGCCAGGATCACCCCCAACGTCCCGCCGGGGCTCCCGCCCGGCACACCGGCCGCCGCCCCCGCGGCCGACCACGCCAGCACGGTGTCTGGAGCGGGACCCCCGGGCGGCAGGCCCATGAACGCCTGCACCGCGGCCGGCTGGATCCACCCCGTCACCAGGATGAACAGGGTCGCCAGCAGGCCCGCCACGCCGGCCCGGGCCAGCAGCCGGCTGGCCGCAGGGAACGGCGACAGGGTCTCCAGATCGGCCCATAGCCGCTGCCGCCGGGGCCAGACGGCCGCCAGCGCCACCAGGGTGCCCAGCCACGGCGCCACCAGGGCGAGGCTGTCGGCGGAGAGCAGGATGAGGCGCCAGCCGTCCAGCACCGGCCGGCTTGCGGGACCCAGGGCTCCCGCCCCATCCCCTGCCGCACGGAGCGCCGGGGTCCAGTCCGGCATGAGCCCCCGGGCCGTCTCCACCGCCACCAGGTGCAGCAGCAGGCCGCCGGCCATCAAAAGCAGTTGCAGGGCGAGAAACGGCAGGGGAAAGCAGCGGGCTTCCGCGGCCAGAAGCCTCAGCAGCTGCACCATACGAGGCCGCACCGTACCGGCCGGGATCAGGGCGTCCCGGTCCAGGGGCCCGCCGCCGGCCCGGGCCGGGACCGGGCCGGCGGGCAGCGCGGCAACGGGCTCGGGTTCCTCCTGCCCGCCCGCCGTCGCCAGCAAGGCCCGGGTCACCCGGGGCACCAGGTCCTGGGGAACGGGTCCGGGCTCGGCCCGCAGGGCTGCGAAGTCCGCCCACAGGGCCTTCACCTCCGCCGGGGAGAGGGGATCGTCCCCCTCCCGGCGGGCCCCTTCCGCCGCTTCCTGCCAGAGCATCTCCCAGGCCTGCGCCGCGCCCTGGGGAGCCGCCGTGGCCCGCGGGAGACGGGGGTCAGCAGAGCCTGCGGCCGGACGGTGGTGCGGTGCCCCGGCAGGGACTCCGGCGGCCGGGTTGGGCGCCGCAGCCCGTTCTTCCCCAGCGGGTGCGGGCGGGTTCGCCGCCGGGGGCTCCCGCCGCTCGCCCTTGCGGCGAGCCGCCGCGTCAGGGCTCGCCATCGCGCGTCACCTCCCCCTGGCCCGCCGGTTCCGGCTCCCGGTCCAGCTCTTCAAGCGCCTGGCGCAGGCTCTTCAGCGCCCGGTGCAGGCGGGACTTGACGGTCCCTTCGGCCACGCCGAGAATGGCCGCCACCTCGGCCACCGGCCGTTCCTCCAGGATCCGCAGGACCACCACCTGCCGCCAGGGTTCCGGCAGGGTGCCAAGGGCCGCCCGCAGCCTCTCGGCCCGGGCCGCGTGGCCGGCACGCCAGGCCACCACCTCCGCCGGATCGCAGCCGGGGCCGTCCACGGCGGCCCCGTCAGGGGAAGATCCGGCGTGCCATGGCGGCGGTCCCTCGGGCAGGGCGGCCGCCAGGGCCACCCGCTGGCGGTACGCGCTGCGGGCGTCGTCCCGCAGCCGGTTGGTCAGGATGGTGTAGAGCCAGGGGCCCAGGCGGCCGGGAATGCGGCCGGCGCGGAAGCTGCCCAGCGCCCGCACCAGGGTGTCCTGCACCAGGTCCTGGGCGGCTTCGGGATCCGCTCCCAGCCGGAGGGCATAGCGGTACAGGCGGGGTGCCCAGTGCTCGGCCAGCCGCTGCAGGGCGGCCGGATCGCCCGCCCGCAGGCCGGCCTCCCAGGAGGCATCCACCTCCGGCTCGCGGAAAGGCGTCCGGGAGGGGGAACCCGCGCCGGCAAGAGCCCCGGCGTCTCGGATCCCAGGGTCCAAGGTCACCCCCATGACGGCCCGTCCGGGAAGCCCGCCCGCCCGTGCGGCGGGGGCTTGGAGCCGGCCGCCATCCCCTTCCCCGGCCCCCAGCCCTGCCCCACCGGCCGGGCCGGTGCCGGCCGCGTCCCTGCGGTCCCGGGCCGGTTGCCGCGCGGGGCGCGGTGGCTCCCCGTGGCGCAGCCGCCATGGGATCTCCGCTGCATACCCGCCGCCTTCCAACGGTCCGCTCCTCCTCCCTCAGCGAGGGCCGCTCCATCCCCCGCCCAGAAGACGAACCACCCCGTGCCGGGTTCCCGCCGGGAGACCGGCCGGAGTGGCCAGGGAGGGCCGCTTGAGGGCCTCCGCACCATCTACGGGAGCATGCGGAAGCGCCTGCGGGAGCGCCCCGACCCCCCGGGGGTGCACCCCGTCCCCGGGGCCGCCCCCGGCTAGGTTACCAGCGCGGCCGGAGGGGCGCCTCTTCCAGCTGCAGGTGGGTCGACCGCAGGTAGGGGTACAGCTTCAGCCCCCGGCCCAGGGCCCGGTTCAGCCCGATGTAGGCCAGCCAGCCCAGCAGGGGCAGGTAGACCCGGCCCGCCAGCCACCACCCCCCAAGGCCCAGGAGCAGCGGCAGCACCGTGCTGTGGACGGCGTTGTACAGGAGGAACCAGCGGCGCGGGACCAGCGGTTCGGGCGCCTGGCCCGCCGGGCGCCGGCGGCCGCGGGCTCCCTGGGCCGGGGCGGGGCCCTGCACCCCATCCCGCTCCAGGCGCCGTGCCGCCCTGCGGAAGGGAATCCCTCCGATCAGCCCGGGCAGGGCGAAGAACACAGCAAAGGTCGCCCAGCCGCCGCCGGCGGCCGCATAGGCCGCCACCGCCGCCACGGCCAGCAGCAACCCCTCCAGCCGCAGCCACCACTGGGCCACGGTTTCCCCCTCCCCTCCGCCACCCTCGTACAAGCCGCAACCGGCTCCGGAAGGCCAGGCCGCGGGCCGGACCGTCCGCGGGGCGGGCGGCCGGCAAAGCCGCGGGCCCCCCCCCCGCAGGCGCCGCTCCGGGCTTGCTTCAGCCGGCGCGTCATTCGGCCGGCCAGCGGACGTCCAGGCGGCACCCTGCGGATGCGGACCACGGGCCGCCGGTGCAGGGCGGTCAGCGCCGGGGCGCCGGTTCGTCCAGCAGGTCCCAGGCCAGCAGTGCCGCCCCCACCAGTCCCGCGTCCTTGCCCAGGGCCGCGGGTACCAGGGTAACCGCCGCCAGGTTGGCCGGCAGGGCCCGGCGGCGCATCTCGGCCTCCATGGTCGGCGCCAGCAACGGGTAGCGGGCCATCACCCCGCCCCCCAGCACCAGGCGGTCGGGGTTGAACAGGTTGACCGCGCTGGCCAGCCCGATCCCCAGCAGCCGGGCGTATTCCTCCGCCACCGCCCGGGCCCGCTCGTCCCCCGCAGCCACCGCGTCCAGCAGGTCGCGGGCGGTCCAGCGGCCGCCCGGCCGGCCCGGCGGGGGGCCGAGGCGCTCGGTGGCGAGACGCCCCAGGGCGGGCCCGGCGGCCACGGCCTCCCAGCAGCCCCGGTTGCCGCAGCCGCACGACGGCCCGTCGGGGTCGACGGTGGTATGGCCGATCTCCACCCCGTTGCCGTTGACGCCGCTGAACAGCCGCCCGCCGATCACCAGGCCGCCGCCGATGCCCGTGCCGACGGTGACGTACACCATGACCTCCGCCCCGCGGCCGGCACCCAGCCGGGCTTCGGCTAGGGCCGCGGCGTTGGCGTCGTTGTTGACGGCCACGGGCAAGCCGAGGCGTGCGGCCAGCTGGTCCCGCAGGGCGAACCCGTTCCACCCGGGCAGGTTGGGCGTGCCCGCGAACCGGCCTTCGGGCAGCACCAGGGGACCGGGCGCGCCCACCCCCACCGCCTGCGGCCGGCGGCCGGCCTCTTCCGCCAGGTCCCGGACGGCTGCAGCGATGCGGTCCATGGCCGCCGCGGGGCCGGAGGGCGCGTCGGTGGGGAGCGTCCGGCTGGCCAGCACCCTGCCCTGGCGGTCGACCAGGCCGGCCGCGATCTTGGTGCCCCCCAGGTCGATCCCCGCCACCACGGGCTCCTCGCCCGGCCGGGCGGGGGGCGGGGAGGCTGCGGGGGCCGCGCCGTCCTGGGCGGGCCGGGCGGCGCCCCTGGGGACGCCGGCGGGCCAGGCGCCACCCCTGTCGTTGCCGGCGGTGCCGGCGGCACCGACACCGGCACCGCCCCGCGCGTGCGCTCCCGAGGCGGCACCGCCCCGCGCGTCCGATCCAGAACGGTAAATGTAAATATGGAACGTTCCCGTCATCGATCGCGCCTCGCAAACCGGATGGGATCACGCACCCCGATGGGTTCCGCCCTAGAGTTCACCGGGTGGCGCCGGCGGTCCTCTTGGAACCCGTAGCCTCCCGGTCCCTCTGGCGCCCGCCCGTTCCCCTGGCACCCCGTCATCCGTAGTACAATGCGGTTGTCATGACCCCCATGCGCGTTCCCGCCCTCCGCTCCACCGCCCGGCCCGGGCCCGCCGCCCGCTACGGGCTCCTGGCCCTGCGCTTGGCCTTGCTGGCCGGGCTGGTGGCCGTGGCGGCGCGGGTGATACGGCCCGCCGACCTGGCCACGCTGGGCCGGTTCCTCCGGGACGAACCGGCCCCGGCCCTGGCAGCCGTGGCCGCGTACGCCGCCGCCTTTGCCCTGCGGGCCTGGGCATGGCAGGTGCTCCTGCCGCCGGGGGGCCGCCGGCCGCCCTTCTTGCTGCTCTGGCGCCTCACCCTGGCGGCCAACCTGGTCAACCACCTGGCGCCGGGCAAGCTGGGTGAAGTCGCCCGCATCGCCCTGGCGGCGCGAGCCGGCCTGCCCCGGGCGGAAGCCCTGGTGTCGGTGGTGCAGGCGCGGGCCGTGGACACGGCCGCCTTGCTGGCGGTGGCGGCCGCCGCCCTGTTCCTGTCGCCCGCCCAGGCGGCCGCCGTGCCGGCGGTGGCCCTGGGTCTCGCCGTCCCCGTGGGGCTGGCGGCGGGAGCCCGCCTGGCACCGCGCCTGGCCCGGCGCTGGCCCCGCCTGGCACCGGTGGCCGGCGCCCTGGCCGCCGTCTCCGGGCGCCGGCTGGCCCTGGCGTGGCTGCTCTCGGCCCTCAGCTGGCCCCTGGAGGCGGGGATCCTGGTGGTGGTGGCCCGGGGGCTTGGCGCGCCCCTGGACCCGGCCGCCGCCCTCACCGCCACCCTGGTGGCGGTGGCCGGCCAGGTCCTGGCCATCACCCCGGGCGGCCTGGGCACCTACGAAGCGAACATGACCCTGGCGCTCCAGCTCTACGCGGTGAAACCCGCCGCCGCCTTCCGCATCGCCCTGGCCACCCACCTGGCCAAGTACCTCTTCGCCTTCGCCGCCGGGCTGGAGCCCGCCTGGCGGCTGGCGGGAGGCCCGATACGCCTGCTGGGCCGGTTGCGGGAGTGACGGGACAGGGACGCAAACTCGAGATACGTTTTGCGGATTCGTGAATGCGTCCTTGCGTGAGGACTTCGTCAATGCGGCCCGGTGTGATGCCGCCGGTTATCCTCGCTCTTCAGCCAGTACCGGATTCCCTTGCCGGCCAGGGGCTCGTCCCGAAAGCGCGGGATCACATGCAGGTGAGCATGCATGATGTGCTGCCCGGCGGTGGGACCGCAATTCCACCCAAGGTTGTACCCATCGGGACGGCATTGCTCGTCGAGCAGCCGCTTCACGTCCTGTAGCAACGAAAAAGTGGCCGCCCACTCCTCCTCGGTCAAGTCCAAGACCGTCTCCCGGTGCTGCTTCGGGACGATCACGCCAGACCCGATCAGAACCTTTTGCGGCTTTTGCAGGAAGAGACAATGCTCGTTCTGCAGCACGACCCGTTGTTCCGGGTCAATGGCCAGGTGACAAAACGGGCACCGTTCCACGCAGATCCTCCTCGTCCCCGCCGCTTCGTCTTCGTCGCCCAATGACCGCCGTCGCCGGCGTCGCCGCCGCGGGTTGAGGCTGCTGGGCAGGAGTGGTACAAGTACAGGCATCAACGGACAGCGCCTTGACCGGCGCCCTACCGCCCATAACGCCATTCTAACATGCCCTCCGGATGGGAGGAAACACCGTGGCCGTCGTGCTGACCACCCGCGTTGAGGCCGTACTAGGAGCCTGGGATGCCGGAACCTTCGTGACACAGCGGGTTGAGGCGGTGGAAGTGGATTTCGGCGGCATCCCCGGCGACCGCCACCACGGCCTCACCCGCCCGGCGGGCAGCCGGGAGCCCATGTACCCGCGGGGCACCCCCATCCGCAACCGGCGCCAGCTCAGCGCCGTGTCGGTGGAGGAGTGCGCCGCCATCGCCACCGGCCTCGGGCTCGATGCGGTCCTGCCCGAATGGCTGGGCGCCAACCTGCTGCTGGAGGGCCTGCCGGAGCTGACCCGCCTGCCGGCGGGGGCCCGGCTGCTCTTTCCCGGCGGCGCCGGGCTGGTCTGCGAGGGCGAGAACCGCCCCTGCCGCCGTCCGGGCGAGGTGCTGGCGGCGCTGCACCCCCTGCACCCCGAGCGGGAGGCTTTGCCCGTGCGGTTCGTCCAGGTGGCGCGGGGGCGGCGGGGTATCGTCCTCTCCGTGGAGCGGCCGGGCCGCATCGCCCAGGGCGACCGGGTGCGCATCTGGCTGCCGCGAAGCTAGAGCCTCGTCGCGGTGGTGGCACCGGCAACCCGCCGCCGGCGAGACGCCCGCCGCCGGCTCCTGGGACGGTCACCGGCTCAGTCCCGGCGCTCCGCCCCGTCGCTGCCGGGCCGGAGCCGCCGCAGCTTGACCTCACGCCACCGAGCCTCAGCGCAACCTGGCCCCCGGCCGCCGGGGAGCAACCTTCCCGCTCCGGCCCGTCACTGCCGAGCCGGCGCCGGCACCGCCTCCGCCTGGGCGTAGCTTCGCTTCAGCTCCTCATCCGGCAGGAAGAACAGGCAGAAGAGCCCCATCACCGCCATGGCCGCCGTGTAGAGGTACACCTGGCGCAGGGCCTCGGTGACGGCCTGGTTGAAGGCGTTGCGGAAGGTGGCCACCGCCTGGTCCACCTGCTGCTCCATGGCCCGGCGGATCTGGGCGATGGCCTGTTCTTCCGCCTGGGCTGCCATGGCGTCCACCCGGCCGTCCAGCGCCTGCTCCGCTGCCGCCAGGGCCGCCTGGCGCACCGCCGGCTCGGCCGGCGGGTGCTCCACCAGCTGGCGCAGGGAAGCGGGCAGCGCCGGGTTGGCCAGCAGGGCCTGCCGGGCCTGCTCGTCCCCCTGGAGAGCCGCCGCCAGGGCCGCCTTGAGGCCCGCCACCTGCTGGCGCACCTGGGCGCGCACGCCGCCCTCGGGCAGCTTTTCCTTGAGCGCCGCGGGCACCCGCGGGTCGGCCTGCAGCCGCGCGTAGGCCTGTTCGTCCCCGCGCAGCGCCTTCTCCACGTCGGCCAGCACCGCCTCGAACCCCTGGCGCACCCGGGCCGCCAGGTCCGTCCCGCCCGCCATGCCCTCGGCGGGCATCTGGACGGCCTGGGTCGCCGCCTGGTAGGCTGGCGGCAGGTGCCGGATCATCCCGTCGTGAAGGGCGCCGCTGAGCACCGTGCCGAGCAAGGCCACGGCCACCGTGGACCCCACCTGGCGGAAGAACTGGGTCGCGCTGCTGGCGGTGCCGAGGCGCTCCCTGGAGACGCTGTTCTGCACGGCCATGCCGTAGAGGGGCATGGACGGGCCGAAGACGAAGCCCAGGAGGACCATCAGCACCAGCACCTGCCAGAGGGGCGTGTCGACCCGCAGCACCTCGTGGAAGACCAGGAACAGCGCCACCGAGCCCACGGAACTCACCAGCAGCATGGGCTTGTAGCGCCCGTACCGGGTGGCCAGTTGGCCTGCCAGCAGGCTGCCGGCCATGGTGCCGAAGGTCAGGGGCGTCAGGGCCAGGCCCGAGTTGGAGGCCGAAAAACCCTTGACCTGCACCAGGTAGAGGGGCAGGAACATCACGCTGCCCAGGAAGGTGCCGCCGAAGAAGAGCAGGGCCAGCACCGACCAGCGGAAGGTGGGGTTGGCGAACAGGGTCAGGTCGAACAGCGGCTGCGGGCTGCGCCGCTCGACGGCGATGAACAGGCCCAGCCCCACCGCCGCCAGGGCCAGGAGCCCCACAATGACCGGCGAGCTCCACGGATAGGTCGAACCGCCCCAGGCACAGGCCAGGATCAGCGGCACCGTCCACAGGCCCATGGTCACCGCGCCCGGCAGGTCGAAGGCCGACCGCCGCACGGGCGGCAAGAGCGGCATGTGCCGCAGCAGGAAGTAGAGGGCCACGATGCCGACGGGCATGTTGACGTAGAACACCCACCGCCAGTTGAGGTGGTCGGTGAGCAGGCCGCCCACCCACGGCCCGACCACGCTGGAGAGGCCGAAGACGGCGGCGAACACGCCCTGCACGCGCCCCCGCTCCCGGGGCGGGTAGAGCAGGCCGATGGTGGTGATGGAGGTGGCGAACAGGCCGCCGCCGCCGATGCCCTGGAAGGCCCGGAAGGCGATCAGGGCATCCATGCTGGGCGAGAGGCCGCACAGGGCCGAGCCGGCCAGGAACAGGCTGGCCGCGGTGGTGAAGACCCACTTGCCCGGCAACAGCTCGTTGAGCCGCCCGAAGACCGGCAGGGCGACCACCGTGGCCAGCAGATAGGCCGTGGCCACCCAGGCGTAGCGGTCCAGGCCGTGGAGCTCTTCGACGACCCGGGGCATGGCCGTGGCGACGATGGTCTGGTCCAGGGCACCCAGGAACATGCACAGCATGACGCCGATCATGGCCAGGCGCCGCTCGCCGGGGCGCGGCCCGGCGGCCGGCGCGGCACCGGCCGCCTCCGCCGCCCTGGTCACCTCAGTAGCCCCGGCCGCCGTCTTGGCGGTCCCGGCGCCCCCCGCCGCGGCCCCGGCCGCCGGCTCACCGGCCTGGGCGGCCGGCGTCACCAGCTTCTTCCGCTCCTTCACGGGACACCGCTCCTTCGCGTTCCGTACCGTCGTGTTCCGCCCCGTCCCGAAGGTCCCGGGGCGGTTCTCCGGGAGGATCGGGGAGATCTCCATGCAGGCGGGCCAGCAGCCGGGCCAGTTGCTCCCGCTCCGGGGGTGTCAGGGCCTCCAGGCGCCCCTCCATGGCCGCCTCCAGGCAGCTGCGGGCCGCCCGCAGCGCCTCCAGCCCGGAGGGGGTCAGGGCCAGCCGGTGGCGGCGCAGGTCGTCCGGATCGACCTGGCGGGTCACCCACCCCTCCGCCTCCAGCCGCCGCAGGATGTGGCTGACGGTGGGCGCCGGCAGCCCCAGGGCCGCCGCCACCCCCGACGGGGTGCCGCAACGGCGCACCATGGCCAGGGCGAAGGGAGCCATGCGGAAGAGGCCGTGCCGCTCCAGACACGGCGAGGCCTCCCGCAGGACCACCTGCTGCAGGCGCCAGATGTGCTGGAGGATCTCCCAACCGTTCATAATCGGGATCGTAGGCGGGCCCGAGGTCATTGTCAAGTGAAATAATTTCAGGATGAAACAAGCCCGTGGTCGATCAGCGATCGGGCCTCCCGGAACAGGCGGAGCCGCTCGGCGTAGGGCACCGTGCTGCGGCTGGACGGGTTCGGAGCGGCGAATTCCCTCACCCCCGGCACCGTCTGGCGGGCCTGCAGGCCCCAGCCGACCCGGGCCGTGCGCGGCAGGCCCGCGTAGGCGCGGTAGACCTGCTTGCCCAGCAGGATGACCAGCCGCGGCCGGTACCGGGCGATCTTCGCCCGCAGGGCGGCGCCGCCGGCGGCCAGTTCGTCCCAGGTCAGGTCCGCCTCGCCCCGGGTGGCCCGGGGCACCACGTTGGTCACGCCCAGGCCCCAGCGGGGCAGCAGCCCGTCCTCCTCGGGCCGCAGGGCCCGCGGGACGAAACCGGCCTCGTGCAGCAGCCGCCAGAAGTGGTTGTTGGGCCCCGCGAAGTGATGGCCGGCCGTGGCGCTGGCCCGGCCCGGGTTGAGCCCGACGAACACGGCCCGCAGGCCGGGGGCCAGGACGTCGGGCACCCCCATCCGCTCCCAGCGCAGGGCCCGCAGCTCGCGCAGCACCGGCATGGCCTCCAGATCCTCCGGCGTCACCGCCTCCCAGCGGATCCCCTGGGGCTTGGGATAGGGGGTGCGGGTCGCGATCACCTCGTCCGGCGTGACGATCACGTCCACCGAGAGGTCGTGGGGCTCGACGGGCAGCCGCTCGACGATCTGCAGGGGGTGCACGGTGGTCACCACCGGCAGTTCGGGGTGGCCGAGCTCCCGCAAAAGGCCGTACTCGTAGTCGGCGTAGCCCTCCCCCTTCCCCGCCCGAGCCCCGTCCCGGGTCACGGCCACGGCGCCGGCCACCACCAGGTCGATGGGCGCCGCCTCGGGGGCCAGCTCGTCCAGGGTGACGAACCGGCCGTATTCGGCGGCCTTGCTGAGCTGGGCCGCCCGGCGCTCCTCGCCGCTGGGCACGTCCTCGGGGCGCAAGCGCAGGAAGGCGCCGCGCAGGCGCGGCGTGGGCATGTAGACGGTCTTCCCGTCGGCCAGGGCCATGGCCCGGACCGGCAGCTGGGGCGTGTCGGGGTTGACCTTGAGGGCGCGGGCGCGCCGGTAGAGGTCCAGTTCCCGCAGGCGGGCGGCGGCCCGCTCGGCCCCCCGGAAGTTGGGGATGCGGCCCTCGATGGGGAAGGGGAAGCGGGCCGCGCCGGCCTCCCGCAGCCGCCGGTAGACCAGGCGGCGGGCGGCTTCCTTGGACGAACCGGTCTCCCCGGCGCCGGAGGGCGCCGGGGCCGGTGCGGGCGGCTCGGGGTCGCGCAGCCCTCCCGCCGGTTCGTCGGGGGTCGACTCCGCGGCGGGTTGCGGCCCGGCCTCTCGGCGGGATCCGACATCCTTCGGGCCCTGGGATGGGGCGTCCATGCCTTGGGAAGGGGCGTCCATGCCTTGGGAAGGGGCTTCGCCGGCCTGGGTCCCCCGCTCCACCGCCCGCCCTCCTTCCCCACGGGCGCGCCGCTGGCGCGCCGGCTTGCTCCCTGTCCCGTTCGCGGCACCGGCCGTCCCTTCCGCGGCCGCGGCCCGCATGGGGCCGCCCGCGCCGGCACAGACTGCCGGAGGCCACTTTTCATGCAAGGACTGGTCCGGTTCCTCCAACACTTTTATCATGTTCATCGGACCGTCAGCATTTGTCGGGAGAAGAAAGGAGGGACCCGCCTCGCAGCGGGGCAACGCCCATGAATAGCTACCTTTGGATCCCGCTGGCCGGGAGCCTGCTGTCGCTCCTCACCGGACTCTTCTTTGCCACCCGCATCACCCGGCTGCCGGTGGAGAACCCGGCGGTGGCCGACATCGGCGGGCACATCCAGGCCGGCGCCACGGCGTACTTGAATCGCCAGTACCGGACCCTGGCCCTGGTGGCCCTGGTCCTCTTCGTGGTGCTGGCCGTGGCGCCTGGGCTCGGCCTCACCACCGCCATCTGGTTCGTCGTCGGCGCGGTGCTGTCGGCGGCGGCCGGTTACATCGGGATGAACGTGGCGGTGCGCGCCAACATGCGCACGGCCATGGCGGCCCGCAAGGGCCTGGCGGCTGCCTTCCGCGTCGCGGTCCAGGGCGGCGCCGTCACGGGCCTGATGGTGGTGGGCCTGGGCCTGCTGGGCGTGACGGCCCTGGTGTGGCTGACGGGCGCCGAGAACAACTCGGCCCTGGTGGGCTTCGGCTTCGGCGCCAGCCTGATCTCCGTCTTCGCCCGCCTGGGCGGCGGCATCTACACCAAGGCCGCCGACGTCGGCGCTGACCTGGTGGGCAAGGTGGAGGCCGGCATCCCGGAGGACGACCCGCGCAACCCCGCGGTCATCGCCGACAACGTGGGCGACAACGTGGGCGATGACGCCGGCATGGCGGCGGACCTTTTCGAGACCTACGCCGTGACGGCGGTGGCCGCCATCCTGCTGGGCCTGCTGACCCCCCAGTTCGCCGGCGACGCCCGGTTCGTCTACTTCCCGCTGCTGGTCGGCGCCGTGGGCATCGTCAGCTCCATCGTCGGCGTGCTGGCCACGCCGCCGGCGCGGCCCGGGGGCATCATGCGGGCCCTGTACCAGGGCGCCCTGGCCAGCGGCCTGATCGGCACGGTGGGCTTCTTCGCCGTCACCCGGTGGCTGGGGCTCGACATGAGCCTGTTCTACGCCTCGCTGATCGGCCTGGGCGTCACCGTGGCGATGATCATCATCACCGAGTACTACACCTCGGCCAACTACCGGCCGGTGCAGAACATCGCCCATGCGTCCCAGACCGGCCACGCCACCAACATCATCGCCGGCCTGGCCGTGGGCATGCGCTCGACGGCGGTCCCCGCCCTGGTGATCGCCGTGGCGATCCTGCTGGCCTACAACCTGGCCGGGCTCTACGGCGTGGCCATCGCCGCCATGGCGATGCTGTCCCTGACCGGCATCATCGTCACCATGGACGCCTACGGGCCCATCACCGACAACGCCGGCGGCCTGGCGGAGATGGCCGACCTGGAGGACTCGGTGCGCGAGGTCACCGACCAGCTGGACGCCGTGGGCAACACCACGAAGGCGGTGACCAAGGGCTACGCCATCGGTTCGGCGGGACTGGCGGCCCTGGTCCTCTTCGCTTCCTACGTGGAGGAGCTGGGCAAGGCCGGCGCCCAGGCCCTGACCTTCGACCTGGGCGACCCCTACGTGCTGGCGGGCCTTCTCATCGGCGGCGTGCTGCCCTTCCTGTTCGCCTCCATGAGCATGGAGGCCGTGGGCCGGGCGGCCTTCGACGTGGTGGAGGAGGTCCGGCGCCAGTTCCGGGAGATCCCCGGCATCATGGAACGCAAGGCCAAGCCCGACTACAGCCGCGCCGTGGACATCGTCACCCGGGCGGCGCTGCGCGAGATGGTGCTGCCCGGGCTGATCCCCGTGCTGGGCCCCATCGTGGTGGGCCTGGCCCTGGGGCCCAAGGCCCTGGGCGGCCTGATCGTCGGCTCCATCGTGACGGGGCTGTTCATCGCCATCCAGATGACCAACGGCGGCGGCTCGTGGGACAACGCCAAGAAGTACATCGAGATGGGCCACTACGGCGGCAAGGGCACGGAAGCCCATGCGGCCGCGGTCACGGGCGACACCGTGGGCGACCCGTACAAGGACACGGCGGGTCCGGCCATCAACCCGATGATCAAGATCATCAACATCGTGGCCCTCTTGATCGCGCCCATCGTGGCGTCCCTCTGGCTCTGATCCAACGGGTGCGCAGAACGGCCGCGGGGCAGGACGTCGCCCGTCCTGCCCCGCGGCCCTTTTCACCGGCTGTACTGCGTGAACCGCATCGGTCTTCGACCTGCTCGGCCCGCCCGCGGGCGGCGGCCGTCATCCGCCGCCGCCCGACTCCCGGCCCTCCAGGCCCCGGGGCCGGCGCCGCCGGCCCCAGCCCCGCCCCAGCCCCGGGCTGGTGCGGCCGGCCGGCAGGTTCCACCGCACCCAGGCCACGTAGCGGGCCAGGCCCTGTTCCAGCGACACCCGTGGCGCGTAGCCCAGACGCTCCTGGGCCCGGCGGATGTCGGCCCAGGTGGCCGGCGCATCGCCGGGCGCCGGCGGCTGCAGGTCCAGGGCGATGGGCCGGTGGAGCACCCGCCCCAGGGCGGCGATCAGTTCCTGCAAGGTCACGGGCCGGCCGCTGCCCAGGTTGTAGACCTGGTACCCGGCTTCGGCAGGCTCCTGGAGGGCCGCCCAGGTGCCGCGCACCACGTCGCCCACCTCGGTGTAGTCCCGCCGGCTGCGGATATCGCCGAAGACGGGGATCGGCTGGCCCGCCAGGGCCCGGGCGGTGAACCGGGCGATGGCCATGTCGGGCCGCTGCCGGGGCCCGTACACGGTGAAGAACCGCAGGCACGTCACGCCGATGCCCAGCAGCCGCTGGTAGGTCAGGGCGTACTGCTCGGCCGCCGCCTTGGAGGCGGCGTAGGGCGACAGGGGCGCCGGCGGCAGATCCTCCCGCCAGGGGCCGGGCTGGGCGCCGTACACCGACGACGACGAGGCCACCACGACCCGCTGGACGGGGCCGCCGTAGCGCCGGATCGCCTCGAACAGGGCCACGGTGCCGCCGACGTTGGCCTCCAGGTACCGCCGCGGCTCGGCCAGCGACGGGCGGACTCCCGGCAGGGCCGCCAGGTGGGCGACGTGGGTGAACCGGTGGCGGGCGAAGAGGCGGTCCAGAAGCTCGCCGTTACGCACGTCCCCCCGGACGAACCGGAACGCCCCGGCCGCCCGGCTGGCCCGCAGCCGGACCAGCTCCAGGTTGGCCTGTTTGAGGGCCGGGTCGTAGTTGGCGGCCAGGCTGTCCAGGATCACCACGTAGGCCCCCTGCAGCAGGGCCAGCTCGGCCAGGTGGGAGCCGATGAAGCCGGCGCCGCCGGTGATGAGAAGCCGCATGCTCATGGCCGCTCCCCCCGTGGCCGCCCCCCGGCCAACCCTGCCGCGACGGGCGCTGCCGGCCGCCCTGCCCGTGGCCGCGGCGTCCCCTCGGGCGCGCCGGCTTCGGGAGCAGGCGCTCCGGCGGCGGCCGGCTCTCGGGAGGGGGCCGGTTCGTCCGCCGCGGGGAACCAGTGCAGGGGATGGCCGGGGTCCACGGTCACCCGCACCCGCGTACCTACGGGATAGTCGTGGACGTGGACCAGCTCGCTGCCCACCACGGTGCCGCTGTCCAGGCGCACCCGGTACTGGTAGTAGCCGTCCTTGCGCTCGCGGCCGGCGATGACCCCGGTGGCGCCGGTGGCACCCGACCCGCCGGAGCCCGCCGGACCCGCGGCGCCCAGAGGTTGCAGCGTGACGTCGTCTGGGCGGATCAGCACCCGCACCCGCGCGCCGGGGGCGAGGCCGACCCCCTGGCGGAAGAACCCCAGCTCGGTGGCGATGCCGCCGGGCTCGACCCGGCCCTCCAGCAGGGTGGCGGGCCCCATGAACTCGGCGACGAAGGGCGTCCGGGGCGTGTAGTAGATCGCCTCGGGCGTCCCCACCTGCTCGATCCGGCCCCGGTGCATCACGGCGACCCGGTCGCCCAGGTTCAGGGCTTCCCGCCGGTCGTGGGTGACCAGGATGGCCGTGCTGCCGGTGCGGCGCAGGATGTCCCGCACCTCTTCCCGCACCTGCCGGCGCAGGTCGGCGTCCAGGTTGGAAAAGGGCTCATCCAGGAGGAGGATGGCCGGTCGCGGGGCCAGGGCCCGGGCCAGGGCGACCCGCTGCTGCTGCCCGCCCGAGAGCTCGTGGGGGTAGCGGTCCTCCAGGCCCTCTAAGCGCACCAGTTCGACCATCTCCCGCACCCGGCGCCAGCGTTCCGGCCCCCGGGGCAGGCCGAAGGCGATGTTCTCCACCACCGTCAGATGGGGGAAGAGGGCGTACTCCTGGAAGACCAGGCCGACGCGGCGCGCCTCGGGAGGAACGGGCCGCCCGGCGCCGGCCACCGTCCGCCCGGCCAGCTCGATGCGGCCGGCATCGGGGGTCTCGAAGCCCGCGATCAGGCGCAGGGTCGTCGTCTTGCCGCACCCGCTGGGCCCCACCAGGACCAGGACCTCGCCCCGGTCCACGTCCAGGTCCAGGCCGGCCACCGCCTCGGTGGCGCCGAAGCGCTTGACCAGCCCGCGGCAGCGGATGACCGGCGTCGAGGTGTCCTTCACGCCTCCCACTCCCCCTCGCGGCGGAGGATCAGCATCACGGAGGCGGCCGAGGCCGCCACCAGCAGCAGCGACTTGACCGCCGCCTGGCCGAAGAAGGCCTCGGAGATGGAGTTCCAGACCGAGGTGGCCAGGGTGCTGAATCCCGCCGGGCTCAAGATCAGGGTCAAGGGCAATTCCTTCAACGTCACCAGGAAGACCATGCCCGCCCCGGCCAGAAGCCCCGGGCGCACCAGGGGCAAGGTCACCTCGCGCAGGACCTGCCAGGGCCGGCGGCCCAGGGTGCGGGCGACCTCCTCCAGCTTGGGGTCCACCTGCAGCCAGGAGGCCCGCAGGGGGCCCAGGGCCGTGGGCAGGAAGACGATCCCGTAAGCGGCCACCAGCAGGGCCACCGTCTGGTACAGGGGCCCGAGGAAGCGGACCCCGAAGAAGACCATGGCCAGGGCGATGACGATGCCCGGGATGGCGAAGCCCACGTAGCTGGCCCGCTCCACCACCCCGCTCCAGAAGCCCGGGTAGCGCGCTCCCAGGATGGCCACCGGCAGGGCGGCGGCCACCGTGCCGGCGGCGGCCAGGGCGGCCACCCCGAGGGAGTTGAGGGTGGCCGGGCCCAGGAGTTCCCACCAGCTGCCCTCCAGGGCGCCGCGCACGGCCCAGTAGGCCAGCACCCCCAGGGGGATGCCGAGGGCCAGCAGGACCACGGCCCCGCAGAAGACCAGGGCCGGCCCGCGCCACGGGCCCAGGGGCACCGGCGCCGGCGGCCGCGGCGTCCCCGGCGTGTCCCGGTGATAGCGCCAGCGCTCCCGCAGCAGCGCGTCGAGGCCCAGGATGCCCAGGGCGGCGGCCACCAGCACCAGGGCCAGCCCCCCCGCGGTGGCGCGGTCGAAGGCCGCCTGGTACTGGACGTAGATGGCCCAGGTGAAGGTCTCGTAGCGCAGGGTCGCCACGGCGCCGAACTCGGCCAGGGTGTACAGGGCCACCAGCCGCGCTCCCGACAGGATGGCCGGCCGCAACTGGGGCAGGATGACGGTCCAGAAGGTGGCCGCCCGCCCACGCCCCAGGCTGAGGGCCGCCTCCTCCAGGGCCGGATCGAGCCGGGCCAGGGCCGCCCGCACCGGCAAAAGGATGTACGGATAGGTGAACAAGGTCATGACCAGGTAGGCGCCCCAGAACCCGTGCAGGTCGGGCAGCCGCTGGACACCCAGGGGGACCAGGAGCCGTTGCAGCAGGCCGTGGGGCCCCGCAGCAACCACGTACAGGAAGCTGCCCACGTAACTGGGGATCGCCAGGGGCAGCACCGTGGCCACGGACCAGAACCGCCGGCCGGGCAGGTCCGTCCGCACCACGAGCCAGGCCAGGGGCACCGCCAGCCCGATCCCGGTGGCGGTGACGGCGGCCACCAGCCCCAGGGACCGGGCCGCGGTGGCCCAGGTGGACGGCCGCAGCAAGAGCTCCGCCACCCGGTCCCAGGCGCCCGCCGTGCGGATGAACAGGTACGCCACCGGCAGCACCATGGTCAGCGCCACCAGGGCGGCGGGCACGACGAGCCACCAGGGCGGCCGCGGCCCAACGGAAGGCCGCCGCCCCTCGAGGAGGCGCCAGGGACGCCGGGCATCCCGGACGGGGATGCCGGGTCGGCGCGGGCCAGACGTTTCGCCCCGGGGACCGGGCCGGCGGGGTTCCACCGCCGCCCCGTCGCCGGCGGGACACCGGGCCGGTTCCTCGAGCCAGGCCGTCGACCGGGCCTCTGCCACCAGGGGTCGCCTCCTCGGCTTCACTTTAGCACGGGCGGAGGATGAATTGATAGAAATTCTCTATTTCAGAACTTCGTCACGCCCTTCGCCTTCCGAAGGCCCTTCGCCACCTGCGCCACCCCCGCGCCCGTCCCGCGGCCCTTCACCGGGCCGCGGAGGCCGCCCGGGGGCGCGCCCGCCGCGACCCCGCCCGCCGCACCCACCGCACCCGCGGTCCCCGCCGTGCCGGCCGCGCCCGCGGCGCCCGCCTCGCCCGCTGCGCCCGCGGAACCCGCCGTAGCCGCCACCCCGACCGCGCCGCCCGCGGCGCCCGCCTCGCCCCCGTCGCCCGCTGCGCCCGCGGGACCCGCGGCACCCGCCATCCCGGCCGCGGCCCCCGCCCGCCGCGCCGGGGACCAGGGTTCAGGCCCGCTGGAGGCGCCCAGTTCCCGCCTGCCGAGGCGCCAGCCCCACCCGCCCAGGAGCGCCAGCACCGCCAGCCAGAGGCCCGTCAGGACGGTGGTGGGGAGGGTCCAGGCCCGGTAGTCCGGGAAGACCCGGCCCAGGGCCTGGAAACAGCCCACGGGCATGGCAAAGGGGTCGACGGCCACCGTCACCTGCCCCAGCCCCACCGACCGCACCAGGGCCGCCGTCACGGCCAGCGACCCGAGCGCCAGGGGGACGAAGGCAGCCCGCGCCCGCCGCCCGCCCCGCTCGAGCACCAGGGCCAGCCCCAGGACGTACAGCGGCAGCACCGTCATCACCGTGCGGCCCGGGAACCACCAGCCCATCATCGTGATGGCGACGAACACCGCCATCAGGTGCTGGATCAGGATGAGGACCAGGGCCAGCCGGGGCGTGCCGCGGCGGCGGGCCATGACCACCAAACCCGGCAGGGCCAGGAGCAGCACCGGGGCCCACCGCACCAGGCCGAAGCGCCGGTCCACGAACAGCCCCCACAGGCGGTAGAACCGGTTGGCCAGGTCGGTCACGTGGGCCTGCAGCACCTCCGGGGTCGACGCCCCGGCCCAGACCACATTGACCGAATAGGGCGTCAGGGCCCCGAAGACCAGCAGGTGGAAGGCCACGTAGGGCACGGCCAGGGCGACGCCGGCCAGGGCCAGGGTCCAGCGCCCGCGCCGGCCGAGCCGCCAGAAGGCGACGGCCGCCACCGGCAAGGCCAGGGGCGCGTACTTGATGCCAAGCCACATCAGAACGGCCAGGAGCAGGGCAACGGCCAGGCCCCAGGCCACCTCCCCCCGCCCCCCGCTGGCCGGCGCTGCTGCCGGCCGGCCAGCCCCCGCGCCCGCCGGTCCGTCCGGTCCCGGCTCCGGGGAGGCCGATTCACCCCGCCCCGCCCCCGCCGGTTCCTCCGGTCCCGCGGGGGCCGGTTGCCCCCGTCCGGCCGCCGCCGGTTCGTCCGCTGGCGTGGCCGCTCGGCGGCCTGGTGCCGCCGGCTGGGCCCGCTCCAGCAGGAGCAGGAGGCCCACCAGGACCAGGGCCGCCGGGACCTCGGGGTAGATCTCCGTGGCGTAGACGAAGGGCGTGGCGCTCAAGGCCACCGCCAGGGTGGCCCAGGCGCTCCAGCGCGCCTCCCCCGTCACCCGGGCCACCCAGACGTACACCAGGGTGAAGGTCAGGGCGGCCAGAAGCTGCAGCTCCAGCTGCGCCCCGCGGAGCCCGCCCAGGGCGAAGCCCGGGATGAGGAGGACCGACAGCCCCGGGTTGTGGGGGCTGAGGATGCGGCCGTCGGGGGTGGGCACCGACTGCATCCACAGCCCGTCGGGGTGGTCGAAGAAGGCCCGGTAGGAGTGGCGGCGGTACTGCTGCCGCAGGTCCAGGTCGCCGTCCTCCAGCAGGCTCTGGGTGGTCAGCAGGTAGAAGGGCTCGTCGCCGGTGATGGCCGCCCCCCGGCTGGCCCGCAGGCCCGCCGACAGCCCGTACACCACCGCCAGCAGGACGAACAGCAGCACGGCCCGCCGGGCCATCCCGGCCACCTCCTCCCCCGGGGCGCTTCCGTGGGGTGCTCCGTGGGCGCTGGCTTTGGTTCCTTCCTCGAGGTGCGTCGCCGGGGCGCATCGGGGCGCATCCTGAGCCAAGCCCTGGTGCGGGCGGCCCCGGCCCTTCCCCGGAGACGCCGGGCTCTCCCCGCGCCCACCGGGCGGGCAACGCCGCAGCCCTTTACGGCAGGACCCCGGTCTCCCGCAGCAGGTTGACGGTCTCGCGCAACTGGCCCAGGTCGCTCTGGTCGATGGCCGGCGGGTCCAGCTCCTCCATGGGCGGGACCCCTTCCGGCAGGGGGATGCCGGCGATCATCGGGTACTCCTTGGTCTCCTGGGTGAAGTAGCGCTGGGCCTCCTCGCTCAGCAGGAAGCGGACGAACCGCTCGGCCGCCTCGCGGTTGTCGGTGGCCTTCAGGATCGCCGCCCCGGTCACGTCGATCACCGCCCCGGGGTCACCGTTCTTCAGGAAGTAGTTGCGGGCGGCGAAGTCGGGGCCCAGCTCCTCCATGAGGCGCGGCACGTAGTAGTGGTTGGCGACCCCGATGTCGATCTCGCCGTCGGCCACGGCCCGGACGATGCTGATCAGGTTGGGGTACTCCTTGGGCTCGTTGGCCTTCATGCCCTCCAGCCACTGGCGGGCCGCCTCCTCGCCCTTCGTCAGGCGGATGGCGGTCACCAGGATCTGCCACTCGCCGTGGGTGGGGGCCCAGCCGAAGCGCCCCTTCCACTTGGGGTCGGTCAGGTCGAGGACCGAATCGGGCAGGTCGCGCTCGGGGTCGATCTTGTTCTTGTTGTAGACGATCACCTTGGACCGGCCCGAGACGCCGACCCACTGGCCGTCGGGCGAGCGGAACCGGGGGTCGACCTTCTCCAGCACGTCCTGGGGCAGCTCCACCAGCAGGCCGGCCTCCCGCAGGGGCCCCCAGCCGCCGGCGTCGGACAGGTACAGGACGTCGGCCGCGCTGCGGTCGCCCTCTTCCAGGATCGTGTTGACCAGCTCCGCCGTGCTGCCGTAACGGACCTTGATGTCGATGCCCGTCTCCCGGGCGAACTGCTCCAGCAGCGGGTGGACCAGGCTCTGGGTCCGGCTGGAGTAGACCACCAGCTCCTTCGTCTCCCCGCCGCCCAGGGACCCGCACCCCGACAGGACGAACGCGGCCAGCGCCAGCAGGGCCGCCGGCGCCAGGACCCGTCGCATCGCGGCTCGCAAGCACCTCATCCCCTTCGTGACCACGGGATCTCGCCCGCCACCGGGCGGCCTCACGGCGTCACGGTCAGCTCGGCCACCATGCCCTCTTCGAAGTGGCTGACGGCGTGCTCGCCCTCGCCCTCCACGATGTTGCAGATCAGGAGGTAGCGGCCGGGCTCGAGGTCGAACACCCCGGAAGCCTGGCTGCCCGCGGCAAAGGCCTCCACCTCACCGACGAACTCCACCTGGTCTTCGGGCACCCGGCCCTCCACCACGGGGAGCTCCTCGGGCTCGGCGTCGGAGCGGATGATCACCAGCTCGTGGGGATGCACGGGGCCCGCGTTGGTCACCAGGAAGTAGACCTGGCCGGCCTTGACCTGGGCCGGTTCGACCTCGATGGCCCACTCCTTCAGGGTGACGTCGACCTGGCTCGCCCCGGCAGGCTTGGGCTCCACGTGGCCCGCCTCGGCGCCGGCGTGGGCATGGCTCCCGGTGGCGCTGCCGCTGTGGGTGCCCGAGCCGCTGCCGCTGTGGGTCCCGGAAGCGCTGCCGCTGTGGGTGCCCGAGGCGCTGCCGCTATGGGTGCCCGTCCCCGACACCGACGGGGTCGAGCTCTCGGGGTCGACCGACACGCTGCCCGGCCGGTCCTCCCCGCGCCCGCATGCGGCCAGGGCCAGCACCGCCAGCACGAGGACCGCCGCCAGGGCGATCCGCCGTCCCCACCCTCGCCCGGCGCGGGGGCGCCGGGAGTGTCCTGCCTGGATCCCTCCGACCATCCTGCAACCCTCCCTTTTCGGCCGGTTCCTCCCGGCCCGTTTCGGGGCCGTCCTTCGGCCCTCTCTGGGACCCTCTCTGGGAACCGGTCCTACCGGCCCCTGGGGGGCCGGTTCGTCCGGCCTGGGTTGTCGCTGGCCAACGGTTGACCAAGGCGCCTCAGGCGGCGAGCTCCGACGCCGCCGCGGCGCGATCGCTGAAAACGCTAGCCCGCATAACCCCTCCCGGCCGCCGTCGCCGGCCCGGGGGCCCGGCCGCCGGACGGAGGCCTGGTGCGCGGCCCCTCTGCGACCACCGGAGCCCGAGCCGCCCGGGCCCCGACCGCCCGTCCCCGGGACGGGGCCGCCTGCACCGCCACCCGGCGGGATCCCGCAGGCGGACCCTCCGCCCTCCCCTCCACCGGCAGCCGCAGCTCCCGCACCATGGCGGGCAGCACCCGGCGGGCGTAGTCCCGGAAGCGGATGAAGGATTGGCCCGTCCGGCGGAACCGGTAGGCGATGGGCACCTCCGCCAGCCGGAAGCCCTGGCGCAGGATGTTCAGCGTCATGACCTGGGCGTAGTTGTAGTCGTGGACGATCCGGCAGCGGCGGAGGACCGGGCGGCTGAAGGCCCGGAGGCCCGTCTGGCCGTCGCTGATCCACCGGCGCAGGATCAGCGCCTGCAGCAGGGTGAAGGCATGGTTCCCCAGCCGCCGGTACCAGCGCATGCCCTCGATGCGGCCGCGAAAGCGGGAGCCCAGCACGTAGTCCGCCCGGCCGGCGGCGATGGGCGCCAGCACATCGGGGATGGCCTCCGGCGGGTACTCGCCGTCGGCATCGATCATCACGGCGGCGTCGGCCCCCAGGCGGTAGGCCAGGCGCAAGCCCTGGCGCACGGTGTAGCCCAGGCCCCGGTTGCGGGGGTGCCGGACCACCAGATCGGCGCCGGCGGCCCGGGCCACCTGGGCGGTGCCGTCGGTGGAGCCGTCGTCCAAGACCAGCACCAGGGTGCGCCAGCCCGGCCAGGCGGGCCGCGGGATGCGGCGGAGGACGTCGCCGATGGCCTCGGCCTCGTTCAGGGCCGGCAGGAAGACGACCACCAGCGGCGCTTGCGACCCCTGTCCCCCGGCCCCGGGTCCGGGACGAACCGGCCCGCCGCCTCCCGGTCCGCCTCCCGTCCGGACCGCCGCCGGCGACCGCCTCACCGCCGCCCCCTCCCCGCGGCAGCCCGGGGCCGCAGGCCGGTCCCGTGGCCGCGGCGGGCCGCCGGCCGGGCCGCTGCCGGTTCGTCCCCGGCGCTGGCGGCTGCCCCGGCGGTGTGGAAGTAGCGGTCCAGGTCGCCGGTCAGGTCGGGCGCACCGGGCTGCAGGGCCTCTTCCAGGACGGGCCCCCGGGCGCGGCGGGGCAAGGGCAGGCCCAACAGGTGCATCAGGGTGCCGGCCACCGACACGATGCTGTGGTGGCGGTCGACCCGCCGGCCGCGGGCCACGTTGGCCCCGGCCAGGAAGAAGGGCACCCAGCGCTCGCCCTCGCCCAGGTGGCCGTGGCCGCCGATGCCGTCGCCCTGGCCGTGGTCGGCGCAGATCAGGAAGGTGGCGTCGCGGGTGTAGCCGTGGCGGTGCATCCAGGCGAAGAAGGCCTCGATGTGGGCGTCGGCCTCGCGGATGCGCTGGAGGTACTCCGGGTAGTGGACCCCGCGGGCGTGGCCCGTCTGGTCGGTGGCGATGAGCTGCACGATCAGGAGGTCCGGGTCGTCCCGCTGGAGGATCTCCCGGGCCGCGGCCATGATGTTGCCGTCCACCTCGTCCCCGTTCTGCACGCTGGTGATGGCCCGCACGTCCCCGCCGAAGGCGTCGATCAGGTGGGCGATGCCCAGGAGCACGCCCCGGCGCCCGTGGCGCGCCAGCACGTCGAAGACGCTCTCGACCCGCACCCCCAGCCGCAGCACCAGGTTGCTGGTGATGCCGTGCTCCCGGGGGTAGGTGCCGGTGAACATGGAGCTGAAGCAGACCACGGTCCGGGCAGGATAGACCGTCTCCATCCGGTCGAACCGGGTCCCCCGGGCCGCCAGCCAGTCCAGGAAGGGGGTCTCGGCCCGCTCCAGCTTGTCCTTGCGGCACCCGTCGATGACGATGACCACCACCCGCTGCGACGGCTGCGGCAGCGGCGGGGGGGCCGGGGCGTAGCTGGGGTATTCGGCCGGCCGCCAGTTGAAGCCCAGCCGGTGGACCACCGCCCCGTAGGCCGCCACCGCCAGGGCGAAGAGGAACACGGGTAGAAGGTCCTCCACGGGACCCGCCGCGGCGGCGGAGGCGGTGGCCGGGTTTGCCAGCAGGTGGTGCCACACCGCCAGGGTGAGGAAGGACTTGGGCAACTGCTCCTGGGCGTTGCCGCTGGTGGAATCGGCGTTCTTCAGGACCAGCTTCCAGAAGCGGAGGAAGTTCCACAGGGTCGTGCCGGTGCGCAGGTGGTAGTAGATCGTTCCCCAGACGATGACGGTGAAGAAGAAGTACAGCCCGGCCGACAGGACCACCGCGGCGGCCGGCGGCCAGCCGAAGAACAGGCCGAAAGCCAGCAGCGGCGGCCAGAGGAACCAGCGGAGGTGCAGGGGGAAGTCCCAGCGGATGTAGGCCAGCACCAGGGGCAGGCTGGCCAGCAGGGCCAAAGCCAGACCCGTCCCGCCCCCCGCCAGGGCGCCCCGGCGCCAGGCCGGGTCGGCCGCCACCAGAACCGCCAGCAGGCCCAGGTTGAAGATCGGGTAGAAGCTCTTGCCCTCGTTGAGCAGGTTCCAGCCGCGGGCTGCGATGACCTCAAAGGCCGATGCCGCTTTCACGGGCACGCCTCCACTCCGGTCGCGTTGCGCAGGAGGTTGGTTTGTTGATAATGAGTGTCAATAATGGTGACCCGCGGCCAAGTATAACGGCCGCCGCCCGGGGCGTCAAGACGAGCGGGGCCGGATTCCAGGGCAAAGCAAGCAAAGCAAAACCAGGCGGGGCCGGGACGCCGCAGCGTCCCGGCCCCGCCTGTGGTCTCCGGGCTCCCTCTCGCCGGTTGCGATGAAACGGAACCGCTGGGCACTGCCGGGCGGAGGCGCCACCCCCTGCCGGCCGGCGCCGGGCGCGTCCCGCCGCCGGCGGCCGGATTGGCCCACGGGTCGCGTGCAACGGCCGGGCCCCATCCCACCGCCGGCCGCAGGCGCCACGCCCCGGGTCGGGTCCAGCCGCCGGTCGCCAGGGGCTCCGGTCCTCCCGGCGCCCCTCACCCCCGCAGGGGGCCCCGGGCCCGTTCCAGGGCCGCGCCGACCCGCAGGACCGTGGCCTCGTCGAAGGCCCGGCCCGCGATCTGGATGGCCAGGGGCAGCCCGCTGGGGCCGATGGCCACCGGCACCGACAGCACCGGCTGGCCCGTGACGTTGAAGGGCGCCGTCAGCCGGATCAGCGCTTCGGGCACCGGCTCGGCATCCGCCCCCTCGGGCTGCCACGTGGCCTGCCCCAGCCGCGGCGCCGGGATGGGCAGAGTGGGCGCCACCAGCACATGGCAGCGCGCCATCACCGCCGCCGCCCGGCGGGCCAGCTCGGTCCGCAGCCGCTGGGCCAGCAGGTAGTCCCGGGCCAGGAGGAACTGGCCCAGCTCGAACCGGACCCGCACCTCCCGGCTGTAGTCCCCGCCCTGCCGTGCCAGGGTGGCCGCATGGTAGGCGCCCCCCTCGGCCAGGGCCAGCAGGCGGTTCACCAGGGTCAGCACCCCGGCGGCGGGAAAGTCTGCTTCGCCGGGCCCCGTTCCCCCGATCTCCACCAGCTCGGCCCCCATGGCCTGCAGATGCTCGAGGGCGGCGGCGAAGGCCTGTTCGACCTCCGGGTGGATCCGGTCGCGGGCCCAGGCGGCCAGCACGCCCACCCGCACGCCCCCCAGGTCCCCGGCGGCCCCCGCTGCGGCGGCCTCGACCAGGCCCTGGGCGGCGGCAGGCACGGTGGCCGGATCCAGGGGATCGGGTCCGGCCAGGACCTCCAGCACCCGGGCGGCGTCGGCCACGGTGCCCGCCAGGGGCCCGGTATGGTCCAGGGACCAGCTGAGGGGCACGGTGCCGTGCCGGCTCACCCGGCCGTATGTGGGCTTGAGCCCCACGGTGCCGCAGGCGGCGGCGGGAATGCGGATGGAGCCGCCGGTGTCGGTGCCCAGGGCCACGGGCAACAGGCCCGCCCCCACCACCGCACCGGAGCCGCCGCTGGACCCCCCCGCCGAGTGCTCCAGGTTCCACGGGTTGTGCACCGGGCCGTGGAAGGGCGTGTCGGTGGTGGCACCGAAGGCGAACTCGTGGGTGGCCGTCTTGCCGACGATCACGGCACCCGCCGCTTCCAGCCGCCGGACCACCGTGGCGCTCTCCCGGGCCACGTGGCCGGCCCGGACCCGGGAGCCGGCCGTGGTGGGCACCCCGGCCAGGTCGATCAGGTCCTTCAGGGCCACGGGCACCCCGAAGAGGGGACCCGGACCGCCGCCGGCCCCATCCCCTGCCCCACCCCCGCCGCGCCGCCAGCGGGCCAGCTCCTCATCCCGGCGGCGGGCCGTGGCCAGGGCCTGTTCGGCCGTTACGGTGACGAAAGCGCGAAGGTCCCGGTCCAGGGTTTCCACCTGCTCGAGAACGGCCCGGGTGACCTCCTCGACCCCCATCCGGCCGCGGCGGAAGGCTTCGACCAGTTCCCCCGCGCTCACCCCGGCCAACGGCCCGCCGGCCATGACCCGCCGGCCGGGGGCCGCCCAGGACCCGGCGGCCCGGGTGGAACGTGCCCGGTCCCCGCCTGCTGCCTCGCGGGTGGACCCGGTCCCGGCGCCTTCCGGCCCGGAAGGCGAAGCCACCGGGCGGGCCGCCCCGTAGCCCGTCCCGCCCGCCGTGCCCAGGCGTTCGAGGGTTTCGACCGGCAGGCCGGGGGCGGCATGGTACGCGGGGTGGCCGGGGTCGAAGGCGATGGCGGGCAGCGTCTCGCCCAGCACCTCCTCGCCGAAGGCCCGCAGGCGGGCGACGAGCCCCTCCAGGCGGGCGGCCGTCTCCCGGATCACCTCGTCCTCCACCGCGCCGCGGCCCAGGAGCTCTTCAGCCATGGAACGGACCAGCTCTTCCAAGAGGGCACCCCCTGTTGCCTTTGCTTTGCCGGGGATTTCGTGACGGGCCGGCCCGTCCCTACCCGGCCGCGGCAAGGGGCCGGGGGAAAAAACGGGGCGGGCCCGGCAGCCTGGGTTCGCCGCCGCCGGACCCGCCGGAGGATGACCGCCTGGGCCCAGGGGCTGATGCCCGCGGCCCGGCCTCGACGGCGCCGAGGTGCGGGCCCGTGGGAACGGCCGGAGACCCGGCTCAGCGCCCTGAGCCGGCGGCCGCCTGGGCCCCCGCCGCCCCGTCCGGCGTCTCGGGGCTGAGGAAGCGCACCAGCTCGCCGGGCGCAAGGCGCACACCCACGTAGAAGGGGCCGAACTCGCCGTACCGGGCGCTGGCCTCGTCGAAGCGCATCTCGTAGACCACGCGCTTGAAGTCCACGGGGTCGTCGGCGAAGAGGGTGACGCCCCACTCCCAGTCGTCCAGCCCCATGGACCCGCTGATGATCTGGGTGACCCGGCCCGCATACTTGCGCCCGATGAGCCCGTGGCTGTGCATCAGGCGGCCGCGTTCTTCAAAGGGCAGGGTGTACCAGTTGTCGGCGCCGTCCCGCTTCTTGTTCATCGGGTAGAAGCAGGCGTGCCGGGCCGGGGGGATGGCGGGGTACAGGCGGGCGCGGACGAAGGGCTCCTGGCGCACGTCCCGCTCGGGACCGCCGGGTCCGGAGCGGTAAAAGCTCAGCTCCGTCACCGAGACGTAGGAGTACGCCGGCTCCAGATAGTCGCCCAGGGCCGTCCGGGCCAAGGCCGCCTCCAGCTCGCCCAGGTCGGCCAGGGCCGGGCGGAAGTGGAGCCACAGCAGGTCCGCCTTGTGGCCCACCACGCGATAGAGGGCGCTGGCCCCCTCGCCCGTGTCCCCTGCGGCCTCCACGTGCCGGAGGAACGCGGCCGCCTCGCGGGCAATCTGGGCCCGCCGGGCGGGATCCAGGGCTTTCCAGCGGCGCCAGTCCAGCCGCCGGAAATCGTGCAGGATGAACCAGCCCTCCAGGGTGAAGGGCGGTGCATTCTGGGTCGACTGGGGGTTGGCGGAGTGATGGCTGGTTTCGGTTCCACCGGGGTGCATGGGCATCCACCTCACCGCCACGAGCATGACAGAAGGCGCCGCGCGCTACAAGGGCGGCGTGGCCGGACCGGGCGGCCCGTCCCCAACTTGCAGCCCTGCACCGGGTCCCCTGCCCTCACCCGTCCTCCAGGACCAGCAGTGCGGCACACTCCACGTGGGCGGTATGGGGGAACATGTCCACCGGCTGGACGGCCTCGAGGCGGTAGCGGGCCCGCCGCCCCCGCCGCCGGCCGCTGCCGTGGACGGCGGGCGCCGCCGGCGAGCCCGTGTCGCAAAGCACAGCCAGGTCCCGGGCCAGGGTGACGGGATTGCAGGAAACGTAGACGATCCGGGGAGGCGCCAGCTCGAGGCACGCTGCAAGCGCCGCGGGCGCGCAGCCCTTGCGCGGCGGATCGAGGAGGATCCCGTCGGGCCGGCCGCCGCGGGCCGCGGCCCCGTCCCCGCCTCCGGCGCCGCCCTGGCTCTCCGCGGCCAGGCGGGGCAGGACGTCCTCCACGGCGCCGGTGATGAACTCCACGCCCTGCAGGCCGTTGCGCTCGGCGTTGACGCGGGCGTCGGCCGTGGCCTCGGGCACCACCTCGATGGCCGTCACCCGGTAGCCGGAGCCGGCCGCCCCCCGGCCGGCGGTGCCGGCGGCCAGCCGGGCCGCCGCCAGCAGCGCCAGGGTGCCGATGCCGGCGTAGGCATCGATCAGCCAGAAAGGACGGCCGCCTGCCGCAGTCCCGCCGTCCCCCGTCCCGGGGTCCCGCCTCGCCCCGGTGGCCCCGGCGTCCCGGGCCGGCCGGCCGGCCGCGGTATCCCGTTCGGCCACCGCCGCCCCCGGGTTCGAACCCGTGGCGGCGGACCCGGCCTCCCGGCCCGCCAGGGCGTAGTCCAGGGCCACCTGGTAGAGCCGCTCGGCCTGGACGGGGTTGACCTGGTAGAAGGACTCCAGGGAGATGCGGAACTCCAGCCCGCCCAGGCGGTCGACGATCCACGGCCGGCCGGCGATGGGCACCGTCTCCGGGCCGAGGATCGCATTGCCGCGGCGCCGGTTCAGGTTCTTCACCACACCCGCCAGGGCCGGCACCTGCTCTTGCAGGTGCCGGGCCAGCCGCTCTTCCCCCGGCAGGCCGTCGCCGTTGATCACCAGCCCGGCCAGCGCCTCGCCCGTCCGCAGCCCCACCCGCACCACCAGATGCCGCAACAGTCCCTGGTGCCGCTCCTCGTCATAGGTGCTCGTCGCCCGGCCGTCCGGGTCTTCCTCCAGCCAGCGGCGCAGGGCGGCCGCCACCTGGTTGATCACCGGGTGCTGGATGGCGCAGCCGTGTTCTTCCAGGTCGACGACGGTGTGGGTGCCGGGAGCGAAGAAGCCCATGGCCACCCGCCCGCCGGGCAGCCGGCGGACGGGCAGGGCGGCCTTGTTGCGGTAGAACCAGGGCGGGTCCATACCCAGGGTCTCGGCTACCGGCGGCGCCTCCAGCCGCCCCACCCGCTCCAGGGCGTCGACCACCAGGCGGCGCTTCCAGGCCAGCTGGGCCGGGTACGACAGGTGCTGCAGCCGGCAACCGCCGCAGCGGGCAAAGAGAGGACAGGCGGGGCTTACCCGGTCCGGCCCCGGCGCCAGCACGGCCTCCGCCGCCGCCCGGGCGTAGCGGGGCTTCACCTCGGTCACCCGGACGCGGATCCGGTCCCCCGGGGCGACCCAGGGGACGAACACGGCCATGCCGCCATAGCGGGCCACCGCGTCCCCGCCGGCCGCCAGAGCATGGGGTTCCAGCTCGACCACCTGGCCCACCTGAAGGGGCGCGGGGGATGGGGCGGCCTGGGGGGACGCGGGGGACACGGTGGGCGGCCCGTGCCCTGCCGGATCAGCGGCCGCCGCCCGGTGCCCCTGCGGTTCGGCACCCTGCGGCCGGCCCCCCGAAGCGGGCCGGCGGTGAGCCTGGTGCCGGTCCGCGGGCTGCCCGGGGAACCGGGTCCCGGAACGCCGGGAGCGGGCTCGTGGGCGGTGGTGCGAATCTTGTGGCATGACCAGTCCTCCCGGGCCGGTCCAACCCGCCGGGGCAGGGATGCCCGGGCGGGCGGCCAATTCTGTACATACACATGCAACGGGCCCGCGGGCACCGCCTGCGCGGCCTGCAGCCTGCACCGAGGAGGCGCATGGGACGTGGCCGTCGATCCCGTATGCGGCATGACCATCGACGAGTCGACCGCCGAGGAGATGGGTATCGAGACGGTGCAGTACCGCGGCACCACCTATTATTTCTGCTGCCCCTACTGCCGCAAGCAGTTCGAGCAGGACCCGGAAAGGTACATCAAGCAGGCACCGGGAACCCACCACGACGCCATCCACGGCGACGGGCCGGCCTGACCCGGCCTGAACCGGCCTGCTGCGGCGCCGGATCCCTCAGCCCTTCCGGCCGTCCCCCGGGTCTTCTCCCCTGCGGCCGGCAGGTCCCACCGGCGTCACCGGGCGGCCCGGCCTCCCGGCTTCCGGGGACGAACCGGCCGGCCCGGCCCTCGCGCCGGCCTCCGGGTCCGTCGCCCGGCGGCGGGCTGGACCCTTTCCCCGGTGGGGCTCTACGTGCACGTGGACGTGCGTCACGTCGGGATCCTGGCGCAGGACCTGTTCGACCCGGTCGGCCACGGCGTGGGATTCCTCCACCGTCAAGCCGGGGTCGACGGTAATGGTCACGTCGATGGCCGTGGCCTTGCCCAGGCGGCGCCCCCGGACGTCCCGGACCGTCTCCACGCCGGGCACGCGGGCCACCCGCCGGCCCAGCCGCTGCACGCGCTCCGGCTCGAAGCCGTCAAGGAGTTCATGCGTCGCCTCACTGGCCAGCCGCCAGGCCGTCCGCACCACCAGCAGCCCCACCACCACGCCCGCCACAGGATCGAGCCAGGTCCAGCCCCGGCCGGCTCCCCAGATGCCCACCACCGTGCCCAGGCTGACCAGAGCATCGGAGCTGTGGTCGCGGGCGGCTGCGCGCAGGGCGGGGCTGCCGGTGCGCCGGGCCAGGGCCCGGTTGTAGAAGTACACCGCGGCCATCACCGCTGCCGCAGCGAGGCCCACCCCGGCCGCATAGGGCTCCGGCGGCTCGAGGTTGGGCGCCAGGGCGGCCTGCAGGGCCGACAGGCCCACGTTCAGCCCCACCATACCCATCACCGTGCCCACCACCAGCTGGGCGACGGTCTCCGCCCGGCCGTGGCCGTAGCGGTGCTCGGCGTCGGCCGGCCGCGCCGCGGCCCGGATGCCCCACAGGACGGCCACCGATGCCAGCACGTCGGTCAGGTTGTTGAGCCCGTCGGCCAGCATGCCCCGCGACCCGGCCCGCCAGCCTACCCCGATCTTCACCGCACTCAACACGACGTAGCTGGCTGCGCTCAGCCAGGCCCCCTTCAAGCTGGCCCGAACGGCCTGGTCCTGCCCCTGGCGGTGAGCCCGCGCCTGCGCCGTCACCGGATTTCCTCCCCACAACAAGGTTGCCGTCGTGCAAATCCCTCGACACGCGGGGAGGGAGGCCCGCCACCCAGGGGTGCGGCCTCCCTCCCACAACGGTTCCAGTATAGCCTCCGCCACCGGTCCGGTGAACCCCGGGTGCTCCTGCCGCTCCCCAAGCGCCCGGGATCAGCGGGCGCTGCCGCGGCCGGGGGCCGGCATCCACTAGCGCCGCCCGGCCACCAGCCGGCGCTCGTCGCGCTCCCGCGCCGCCAGCACCTCGTCCCGCAGGGCTTCCCATACCCGCTGGTAGGTGGCCGCGTAGGCCGGGTGGCTGCGCAGGGTGTCCAGGTCCCGCTGGCGCGGGATGGCCACCGGCACCTGGGCCTTGATCCGCCCCGGCGAGGCGGTGAAGACCACGATGCGGTCGGCCAGGTGGATCGCCTCGTCGATGGAGTGGGTGACGTAGAGCACCGTCTTGCGGTTCGCCTCCCAGAGGCGGAGCAGCTCTTGGGCCAGCAGCAGCTTGTTCTGCTCGTCCAGGGCGGCGAAGGGTTCATCCATCAACAGGATCTCCGGGTCGACCGCAAAGGCCCGGGCCACGCTGACCCGCTGCTTCATGCCGCCGGAGAGCTGGTGGGGATAGGCGTCGGCGAAGGCTTCGAGGCCCACCAGCTTGAGGTAGTGGTCGACGATGCGTTCCCGCTCGGCCCGGGGCACCCGCCGCAGGGCCAGGCCGTAGCCGATGTTGCGCCGGACGGTCATCCAGGGGAACACCGACTGCTCCTGGAACACCATGGCCTGCAGAGGCCGGGAGGGATCGCTGCGCGCCACCTGGATGTCGCCCGCCGTGGGCCTCTCCAGCCCGGCCAGGATCCGCAGCAGCGTGGTCTTGCCGCAGCCCGACGGCCCCACCAGGCAGACGAACTCGCCCTCCTGCACCTCCAGGTCGACCCCGTCCAGCGCGGTCACCACCCGGCGGCGGGCGACGAACTCCTTGCGCAGGCCGCGGATCCGGATCTTCCACCGCTCGGACATCCTCATCCCCCCTGAAGCCGTCCCGTCACCCCGGCTTCCCCTCGCGGCAGGCCGCCGCCCCGCAACCTCCGTTCCGGCATCGCCGGCCCTGGGCCCCGCCTACCGGGGGCGCCAGGGCAGCACCAGCCGCTCCAGTTCGTTCAGGGCCATGGTGAAGGCGTAACCGAAGAAGCTCATCAGCACCAGGCCGATGTACATGGCGGCCATGTCCCAGACCTGGTAGGAGTTCCAGATCAGGTAGCCCAGGCCGCTGCGGGCGCCGATCATCTCGGCGGCCACGATGAGCAGCAGCGAGACGCCCATGCCCAGCTTGAGGCCGGCGAAGATCATCGGCAGGGCGCCCGGCCAGGCCACGGTGCGGTAGAAGTCGAGGCGGGAGGCGCCGAAGTTGCGCGCCACGTCCACGTAGATCCGCTCGATGTTCACCACGCCGGCCACGGTGTTGACCAGCACCAGGGTGAAGCAGCCCAGGCCAATGGTCACCACCTTGAAGGCCTCGCCCACGCCGAAGATCATCAGCAGAAGCGGCAGCAGGGCGATCTTGGGGATCGGGTAGATGGCCGCCACGATGGGCTCCAGCACCGCCCGCACCAGGGGGAAGAGCCCCATGGTCAGGCCCAGGATCACCGCCGGGATGGCGCCGACGGCAAACCCCAGGATGACGCGCAGGAGGCTGATACCCAGGTGCTGGACCAGGGTCCCGTCGGCCACCATGGCGGCAAACCGCACGGCAATCCGGCTGGGCGGCGGGAAGAACCGGGGATCCAGCATGCCCGCCCGGACCATGAGCTCCCAGATGAGGAGCAGGGCGATGGGGCTGACCACGGAAAGCCACCGCTCGCGATCGAGCCAGGGGACGCGGCGCCCCGGAACCGCCCCGGCACCGCCGGCCCGGCCCCGCCGGGATCCCCTTCCGGGCAGGATCCCCGCCCGGCGCCGGCCGGTGCCGTTGGCGCCTGGAGCCAGGGCACCGGCTTCGGGCCGGCGGTCATCCGGCCCGCCGGGCCCCCTTTCCGCGGTGGCCCCCGCGGGGACCACCGCCTGCCGGTCCTGCCGGCCCCCCGCGGCCGCCGGCGCTTCCAGCCCCGGCCGCCGCGCCCAGCCGTCGCCCTGCACCTGTCGCCGGTTCAGCATGGCATTCCCTCCTTGACCAGACTCCCGGCTACCCGCCTCCCGGCCCGCCCCGGAGGACCGCGCAGGGTGGCCGGGAAAGGGAGCGGTCGCCGGACCGCGGGAGTGGGACCCGGACACCCCCCAGCCGCTTGCGACCGCCCCCAAGTTCACCGGCAGCCCCTCAGGGAGGCCCCGCCTTCCCTATTGACCCCCGTCGTACGGACCAAGGACCTGGACCGCATACTCCACCAGGGACTGGTCCACCACCTTGTTCAGGTCGATCTGCCCGGTGAAGTAGCCCCGCTCCCGGTACCAGTCCAGCTGGGCCTGCAGGCTTTCCACGTTCAGCCGCCCGTCGGGGTTCAGCCCCGGGACGTAGACCTTCTTCCACAGCTCCGGGTCCTTCAGGGCGGTGTACTTGGTCATGATGGGGATGATCTCGGCCATCTTGGCCTCATCCCGCTTGACGAAGGCGTCGTTGTAGTCCCGCAGCGCCTTGACGTACGCCAGCATGAAGCGCTGGGACAGTTCCTTGTCGGCGACGAACTTGGGGCTGGCCAGCACCTCGGCGATCTGGAAGCCGGGCGCGTAGTCCCGGGCCGCGTCGCCGAAGCGCTTGAGGATGCCCTGTTCCTCCGCCTGGGTGATCAGGGGCTCGATGTGCATCGCCACATCGACGGCCCCGTTGGCCAGGGCGGCGTTCATGTCGCCGAAGGACTTGATGATCACGTACTCCACGTCGTCCCGGGTCAGGCCCGCGTGCCGGAGGGCCAGGTCGACGAACTGTTCGTCCAGCGACGCCTCGGCGGTGATGGCGATGCGCTTGCCCTTGAGGTCGCGGTAGTCCTTGATCTCACCGGCCTTATCGGCCGCCACCGTCAGGTTGAAGTAGGAACGCCCGGGGACGTTCTCGCCCTTGGTGGCGATGAGCCGCAGGTCAAGACCGCTCTGGATGGCGTTCCAGAGGCCGACGCTCAGCACCCCGCCGGCCACCTGCACCTGGTCGGCGGCCAGGGCAGGCAGCATGTAGGCGCTGGACTCGAAGGTGACGAACTCGGGCTTGATGCAAAGGTCGCGGAAGTACCCCTTCTCGGTGGCGATGTAGAAGCCCGCCCCCGACGGGGCTCCGTCCTCCGCGATCTTGACGGTGACCTCCTGGGGCAGCGGCGGGACGCCGGCCAGGCCGGGCCGCTGGCTGCAGTCGCCGGCGGCCGTCCCTCCGCCCCCGTCCCCTTCCCCGCTGCCGCCGGCCGCTCCGCCGGCCGGCGCGCCGGACGGGGTCCCGCTGCCCGTGCCCCCACCGGCGCCACAAGCCGCCAGCAGCAGAGCCGCTGCCAGCAGGGCTGCCAGGGCGGGAAGAACGCGGCCCCACCGCCTGCTGTTCCAGATACTTCCTCCCATACTCGACCCCCCGCATGGATTGCCGCCGGCCGGCGTCAGGAAACCTGACGCACCGGCCGTGACGACTACCCCACGATATGCCGTGGCCATGGGCGGGTGTGCAGCAGCGGGCCCTTCCGTCACGGGCCCCAAGGACGGTGGGGGATCCGGAGGCAGGGGGACTCGCAGGCCACCTCCCTCAGCCTGGGCGGGGGCCTGCGGTGCCGCCCGCCCGGCCGGGCGGCGAGAGGCGGCAGGGAAGGCGGCGGCCCGGGGGAAAAGCACCGGTGGCGGCCGTCAGGGCGCAGGCCGCAAGCTTCAGGGAATCCGGGCGGGATGGGGCGAGGCGGGGCGGCGTGAGGGACGCTGCCCCACCGGAACGCTGTCCCACCGGGACGCCCCCGCCGGGCCGTTCCACCCGCCGGGAAGCGTTGAACCTGCGAAAGGAAGCCAGCCCGCCCGATCCGCGGCCGGAGCCGGCGGGTCGAGGAACTTGCCCCGGCTGGGGGGACAGGAAGGAGCTGGAGCGACGGTGCCGATGGAGCCGGATGCAGGTCCCGCCCACCGCGGGCCGGCCGTGCAGGACCGCTACCCGGACGACTTCGCCTGGTGTTACGGCTGCGGCCGGCACAACCCTGCGGGCCTGCACTTGAAGACCTATCCCGACGGCGACGAAACCGTCACGGTGTTCGAACCCCGCCCGGAACACATGGCGGTGCCCGGGTTCGTCTACGGCGGGCTGATCGCCTCCCTGATCGACTGCCACAGCATGGCCACGGCCTCGCTGGCCCTCTATCGCCGGGACGGCCACCGGCTGGGCGATCCCGAGCCCGTGCCGCGCTGTGTCACCGCGTCGCTCAAGGTCGACTACCTGCGGCCCACGCCCCTGGGGGTTCCCCTCGTGGTGCGCGGCCGGGTGGTGGAGCTGGGCCAGCGCAAGGCCGTGGTGGAGAGCGAGCTCTACGCCGGCGAGACCCTTTGCGCCCGGGGCCAGGTGGTGGCGGTGCTGGCCCCACCGGCCATGACCCCGAACCAGGCCGGCGCGGAGCGCCGGCCTGGTTGAGCGGGCCGGTCAGGACGCGTGCCAGGAGCGGTGCCGGACGGTGTACTTCTCGACCCGTTCCGGCACCACCCGGTACCCCAGGCCGGGCTCCTGGGGCACCTCCACCGTGCCGTCGGGCCCCACCCGGACCGCCGGGTCGATGACATCCTCGTGGTAGTACCGGTCGCTTCCCGACGTGTCGCCGGGCAGCGTGAAGCCGGGCAGGGTGGTCAGGGCGATGTTGTGGGCGCGGCCGACGCCGGTCTCCAGCATCCCCCCGCACCACACCGGGATGCCGTAGCGGCGGCAGAGGTCGTGGATCCGCCGGGCGTCCATCGGCCCTCCGACCCGGCCCTGCTTGATGTTGACGATCCGGCCGCTGCCCAGGGCCAGGGCCTCCCGGGCGCCGTGGACGTGCTTTACGGACTCGTCCAGGCACACCGGCGTGGCCAGCTGCCGCTGCAGGGCGGCGTGGTCCAGCAGGTCGTCCTCGTGCAGGGGCTGTTCGATCATCATCAGGCCGTAGTCGTCGAGGGCCCGGAGCCGGCCGGCATCGGCCAGGGTGTAGGCGGCGTTGGCATCGACCATCAGGGGGATGCTGCCGAACCGCTGCCGCAAGGCCCGGACCGGTTCGACCTCATAACCGGGCTTGATCTTGATCTTGATGCGCCGGTAGCCCTGGTCCAGGAACCGCTCCACCGTGGCCAGCAAGGCATCCAGGCTGGGCTGGATGCCCACGCTGACCCCCACGGGAATCCGCCGGCGGGCCGGGTCACCGCCGTACTCCTGCCACAGCGGCACGCCCCGGGCCCGGGAACGGGCGTCCAGCAGGGCCATCTCCACCCCGGCCTTGGCCATGGGATGGCCGCGCACCCACTCGCACGCGGCCCGCCACTGGCCGGGCGTCGCGAAGGTGCGGCCGGGCAGGGCGGGCAGGATGAACTCGGTGAGGACGTGCCAGGCCGTGCCCGTGGTCTCGTAGCTGTAGCCCGGGTCGGCGTCGGCCACCACCTCGCCCCAGCCCTCCACCACCCCTGCCTCCGGATGACGGGCCTCCAGCCGCACCAGCAGGCACTCCCGCCGGTCGACCCGGCCGTAGCTGGTCTCGAAGGGCGCCACCAGGGGCATGCGCAGCCAGAAGAGCTGGACGCCGGTGATGGTCAGCGGCACGGCCTCCGCCCCCGGCTCGGCAGGCATGGGGGGAAAGTCCAGAACGCCCGGACCTTCTGATCCCGCCGCCGGTGCCACCTCATCCCGCTGCGCGGCAGTCGCCGCGGCCCCGGCTTCCGCTGCCGCCTCCTGCCACTCGCCCCGTTCCACCCTGTCCCGCTGCTCCACGGCGGTTCCTCCTCTCCCCGGCGGCGGGTCAGGGGGAGGCCCGCCGCGCCAGCACGTACGTCACGGTGGCCCCACCGGGCCCGGGCAGGCACCGGTCCAGCAGGTAACCCGCCCCCAGCGCCGCCTCCAGCACGTGGCGCAGGTGGAACCGCCACTCCAGGCCCCACTGGAACCGGTTCTGCCGCCACTCGGCGAAGCGGGCCGGGATCAGCACGGCCACCTCGGGTTCACCACCGGGCGCCTGCCAGTCCAGAGGCACGGGGAGCCCCCCATCGTCCCGCACCCGGTTGAGCACGGGCAGCTCCGCCGGTCCCGGCGCCGGCGGCCCCGGGACCGGATCCGGTGCCCGGGAGCCCTCCGGAGCGGAGCCTGGGGCGTCCCCGGCGGCCGCCGTCTCCGCGCCGGCCCCCGGGCCTGGTGCGCCGGCCGGGACCGCCAGGCCCGACCGCCCCGAGTCCCCCGGGCCCTCGCCGGCCCCGGCCCGCCGGGCCACCCGGCGGCTGGTCAGGTACCACTCGATGACCACCCGGTCGGCCGGCAGGCCGCGGTTCAGCTCGTCGTCCAGCACCCCGTAGAACTCCCGCACGTAGCGCCGCGCCACGCCGCCCAGGCGGGTCAGGTTGAGATAGCCGTTGCGGGCCTGCAGGGGGTCGTAGGTCCAGGTGATCAGGTGCAGCCCCTGCCGGAGCGCCCACTCCCGCTGGGCCAGCTTGAGCCGGCGGCCGATGCCCCGGTCCCGCAGCTCGGGCCGCACGGCCAGCAAGTCCGAATGGAAGACCGGCTCCCGCCGGCCCGGCTCGCCCGGAACGGGCGGCGGCCCGGCCGGTGGCCCGGCCGCCGCGGCAGCGCCGCCGGCCGGTTCCTCCAGGCCGGGAGGCACGGGCTGCCGCTGGCGCCACCCCGGGAAGCCGAAGCAGAAGCCGGCCAGCTCGCCGCCCAGCCAGGCCCCCAGGACGGACCCGCCCACTTCCAGCACCGCCCGCATGGTGGCCGACGGCACCAGGGGCGGCCCGCCCCACACCGCCTGCTGCAGGGCTTCGGCCTGGGCCAGCTCGGCATGCCCTTCCAGCGGCCGGATGACCAGTTCCAAGGCTCGTCCCCCTTCTCCGCTGACCGCTTCTCCCGTGACCGGGAGTTCCGCCGGCGCCAGGCGGCCGGCCCTGGGCCGGTCCCCGGAGCGGGCCCGGGACGGCTACGGGGTCGCGCCCCCGGCCGGCTCCGGGTCCGGCGCCGTCCCGGCGGGCAGGCCGCCGGACGGTGTCCCGCCGGCCTGAATCCCGCGGGCTCCCGGGCCGGCCTGGGTCTCGCCCTTGGGGCCTGCGCCCGCCGCCGCAGCCGCCACCCCCTGGGCCGCCCCCTCCGGCAGGCCGGTTCCCGCCCGGCCTGCCCGGGCCAGGCGCTCCTGCCGCCGGAGCCGAGCCTCCGCCTGCAGGCGCTGCTCGTCGGGCGTCTCGGCGATGACGGCGGGCACGGGGGCCGGGCGGCCGCTGTCGTCCAGGGCCACGAAGGTGAAGAAGGCCGTCGCCGTGTGCCGCCGCTGGCCGGTGCGCAGGTTCTCGCTGTAGACGTTCACCCGCACTTCCATGGAGGTGCGGCCGGCGTCCGTCACCTGGGCCTCCAGCAGGATCGCCTCGCCCACGCGGATGGGGTGCAGGAAGTCGATGCGGTCGACCGAGGCGGTGACGCAGATCCGCCGCGAGTGGCGCGCCGCCGCCAGCGCCCCGGCGATGTCCATGAGGTGCATGACCTTCCCGCCCAGGATGTTGCCGAGGGGGTTCGCATCGTTGGGCAGGACCAGTTCGGTCATTTCCACCCGGGATTCCCGGGCGGGCCGCGCCGGTGGCACGGGATCCGGATCGGGGGCCGCCGGGGGGTTCTCGGCGGCGGGCTCCGGCCGGCCGGGCTCCCCGGACGGGCGCGCCCCCGGCAGGCCGGCTTCCCGGGCCTGGCCTGTTTCGGGATCCTGCGGCTGCTGGCCGTTCATGGGCTCACCCCGCTGCGCGGGAGGGGCCGGTCGGCCGGCCCCTCCCCCACGGTCCTGGCTCTCGTTGCCCATGATACCACGGCCCTGCCGCGATCCCACGACCTGCCCCGGTCCCGGCCGCCGGCGGGCGGCAGCCATCTTCTTTGCGCCCAGTGCGACTTCACGCCCAGCTCGACCGCCGGGTCGCCTCCCTGCCCCCGCCGGGCTCGGCCCTAGCGGGGCTGCGGGTCGCCGGGTTCCTCCCCGTCCCCCGCCACCCCGGCCTGCGGCCCGGCCGGTGCTTCCCCGGACGGGGTCGCCTGCTCGCCCGCCGCCGGTGCCCGCTTCCGCTCCTCCTCGGCCAGGACCCGGCGGAGGACCTTGCCGATGAGGCTCTTGGGTAGCTCGCTGCGGAACTCCACGGCCCGCGGCACCTTGTACTTGGCCAGCCGCTGGCGGCAGAACTCGATGATCTCCTGCTCCGTGGCCGTCTCCCCCGGCTTGAGGACCACATAGGCCTTGACCATCTCGCCCCGGTAGGGATCGGGCACGCCGGCCACGGCGGCCTCCAGCACCTTGGGGTGCTGGTAGAGGACCTCCTCCACCTCGCGGGGGTAGACGTTGTAGCCGCCGGTGATGATCATCTCCTTCTTCCGGTCCACGATCCGGAAGAAGCCGTCCTCGTCCATGGTGGCGATGTCACCCGTGTAGAGCCAGCCGTCCCGCAGGGTGCGCTCGGTCTCGTCGGGCCGGTTCCAGTATCCCTTCATCACCTGGGGGCCGCGGATGACGAGCTCGCCCTCCTCGCCCGGCCCCAGCACCCGGGTCCCGGTCTCGATGTCCACGATGCGGGCCTCGGTGTCGGGCAGGGGAATGCCGATGGTGCCGTTACGCTTGCCGGGGCCCGTGGGGTTGACGTGGGTGACCGGCGAGGCCTCCGTCAGCCCGTAGCCCTCCACCAGCGAGCCGCCGGAGAGCCGCTCGAACTGCTCTTGGACCTCCAGCGGCAGGGGGGCGGCGCCGCTGACGCACGACTCGATGGACGAGAAGTCATACCGGCGCAAGTCGGGGTGGTTCAGGATGGCCACGTACATGGTCGGCACGCCGGGGAACATGGTGGGTCGGTAGCGGGCGATGGCCTTCAGCACCTCGCCCGCGTTGAAGCGGGGCAGCAGGATCATGGTGCCCTGGATGGCGATGGCCAGGTTCATCACGGTGGTCATGCCGTAGACGTGGAAGAAGGGGATGACCCCCATGATGCGGTGGCGGGGCCCGTCGTCCACCTTGCCCTGCAGCACCCACTCCGCCGTCTGCAAGGCGTTGGCCAGCAGGTTCCGGTGGGTGAGCATGGCGGCCTTGGGCCGCCCCGTGGTACCGCCGGTGTACTGCAGCAGCGCCACCTGATCAGGCTCCACGGGCACCGGCACCGGGGGCGCTCCGCCGCCGGCCTCCCCACCCTCGCCCAGCACGTCCTGGAACCAGAGGACGTCGTCGTTTTCGCGGATCTCCGGCCAGGTGCCATCGCGCCGGGCCTTCAGCGGGTAGAGCAGGCGGAGCAGGGCCGGCATGTACTCGTTGACCCGGGTCAGGATCACCGTCTCCAGGCGGGTCCGCGGCCGGACCTGGCGCACCGTGGGATAGGTCATGTCCAGCGCCACCAGCACCCGGCAGCCCGAGTCGTTGAGCTGGAACTCCAGCTCCGGCGCGGTGTAGAGCGGGTTGTGGTTGACCACCACGCCGCCCGCCTTGAGGACGCCGTAGTAGGCGATGACGAACTGGGGGCAGTTGGGCAGCATGATGGCCACCCGGTCGCCGGGCCGGACTCCCCGCCGCACCAGGGCCCGGGCGAAGCGGTCGGCGGCGTGGTTGAGCTGGGCGTAGGTCAGGGTCCGGTTGAAGAAGATCACGGCCGGGTGTTCGGGCCGTTCCCGCGCCGCCTTGTCCAGCAAGCCGTAGAGCGGCATCGAGGGATAATCCAGGCGATGCCGCACCCCCTCGGGGTAGAAACGCAGCCAGGGGAACTCCCCCGCCTGGGCTTGTCCCGCCGGGGTCCCCGTTCCCGCCAGGGATTCCGCCACGGTACTCCCCTCCCTGGCCCCCAGCCTCTCCGCTTCTCCTGGCCGGGGGCGTTGTACGCACCTGCAGAGCGACCGGCCGGGCCGCCGGCCGGACCGGCCAAGGCTAATCGCCCGCACCCTGCCGGGCCTCTCCTCCTGCGGCGGCACCGGCGGGATCGGCCAGCGCTTCGTCCACCAGCTCGACGAAGTCCCGCACGCGCACGCCGCGTTCTTCCGCACCGGCCACGGCCTTGACGCCGGTCTCCATCATCGCCAGGCAGAAGGGGCAGCCGGTGACCACCACATCCGCTCCGGTGCCCACGGCCTCTTCCGCCCGGTTGCGGTTGATCTTGCCGCCGGACTTGTCCTCGTACCACATGTGGGCGCCGCCCGCCCCGCAGCAGAAGCTGCGCTCCCGCGACCGCCCCATCTCCAGCCGCCGGGTCCCCAGGCCGTCCAGCACCTGGCGGGGCGCGTCGTAGACGTCGTTGTAGCGGCCCAGGTAGCAGGGGTCGTGGTAGGTGACCTGCAGCGAGCGGTGCAGCTCGCGGGCCAGCTCCAGCTTGCCCTCCTCCATCAGCTTGAACACCAGCTCGCTGTGGTGGATCACCTCGTAGTGGCCGCCGAAGCGCTTGTACTCGTGCTTGAGCTGCTGGAGGCAGTGGGGGCAGTGGGTGACGATGCGCTTGACCTTGTAGCCGTTCAGGGTCTCCACGTTGGCCTGGGCCAGCATCTCGTAGTGGTACTCGTTGCCGCTGCGCCGGGCCGGGTCGCCGGTGCACTGCTCCTCCGGCCCCAGCACGGCGAACTTGATGCCGGCCCGGTCCATCACCCGGGCCAGGGCCCGGGCCACCTTCTGCACCCGCTCGTCGAAGGCGCCGGCGCAGCCGACCCAGTAGAGGTACTCGATGTCCTCGGGGTCGTCCAGCTCCGCCATGGTCTTGACCGGCAGGTCCTTGTACCAGTCGGTGCGGTCGGCGGTGGCGCCCCGGTAGGGGTGCTGGCGCGTCTCCAGGCTCTCCATGGCGCTGGCCAGGGTCTCGGGCATCTCCGCCTTCTCCATGGCCAGGTAACGGCGCATGTCAAGGATGGTGGGCACGTGCTCGATGAAGACCGGGCACGCCTGCTCGCAGGCGCGGCAGGTGGTGCAGGCCCACAGGGTCTCTTCCTTGATCACGCCGCCCGCCAGGATGGGCAGGTGCTCGACGATGCTGTCATAGGTCTCCTGGTCGCCGGCCAGCTGGGCCGCCTTGGCCCGCAGCAAATCGTCCCGGTAGGCCCGCACGTGATCGCGCAGGTCCAGGATCACCCGCTTGGGCGACAGGGGCTTGCCCTCGGCGAAGGCGGGGCAGGCCGCCTCGCAGCGGCCGCATTCGGTGCAGGCGTCCAGGTCCAGCAGCTGCTTCCAGGTCAGGTCCAGCGCCGTCCGGGCCCCCAGGCTGGCCGTCTCGTCCTCCAGGTCCATGGGCTTGGGCTCGCCCTTGGCGTCCAGGTTGCTGAAGAAGATGTTCAGCGGCCCCGTCACCAGGTGGAAGGCCTTGCTGTACGGAAGCGCAGCCAGCCAGGCGTGCCAGGTCAGCATGTGTAGCAGCCAGGTCCCGGCATGGACCGCCCGCAGGGCGCCCTCCGCCGGCAGGAGGGCCGCCAGGGCCAGGCCCGTCAGGTAGCCGAAGGGCGACCAGAGGGCCCAGGGATCGGCCGTCACCACCAGCCGGATCCCCTCCAGGACGAACCCGGTCACCATGATGACCAGAAGCCCCAGGAGCAGCAGGAAGTCGGCCCGCTTGCCCTTCTCCAGCTGGCCCGGCCGCATCACGTACCGCCGCCAGAAGAACACGGCCAGGCCCACCGTGGCCAGGGCGCCGAACACGTCCAGGGTCAGGCTGTGGAAGTACAGGTAGAACCGGCCCCGCAGGATGGGGATCCCCAGGTCATGGTGGATCATCACCACCAGGGTGCCGATGAACAGCACGATGAAGGCGAAGAACAGCAGCGCGTGGGCGATGCCCGGCAGCCGCTCCTTGAGCAGCCGCCCCTGGCCCAGCCCGTGGATCAGGACGCGGCGCAGGCGCTGCCCGGGGCGATCCCACCGCACCTCGGGCCTGCCCGCCATCCAGGTGCGCACCCGCTGCCAGGCACCATAGGCCATCACCGCCAGGGCCACGGTCATGCTGATGTACATGATCCACACGAAGCTGTGGGGAACGTTCCACTGGACCTGGCGGGTCGCCTCGGCGACGGCAGGCATCGCCTCCGGCATGCTCCTTCCCCCCTCGCTCCTTGCCGCCCCCGCCCGCCGGGAGGCGGTCCGGCCCCGGGCGGCGGCCGCGCCGCCCGGGCACCGGCGTCCGGGCCGGCATCAGCCGGCCTTGAGCTTGCGTACTTCCTCGATCAGGTGGGGCAGCACCTTCTGGTACTCCATGGGCACCCCCAGGCGCGCCACCTCGAAGATCGGCGCCTCGGGATCCTTGTTGATGGCCACCACGGTCTTGGCTCCGGCGATGCCGGCCAGGTGCTGGCTGGCGCCGGAGATGCCGATGGCGATATAGAGGTCCGGCGCCACGATCTTGCCGGTCTGGCCCACCTGCCGCTCCGGCGGCGCCCAGCCCTCGTCCACCGCCGCCAGGGAGGCGCCCACCGCGCCACCCAGCAGCCGGGCCAGTTCCTCCAGATCCTTGAAGGGTTCGGGACCGCCCAGGCCGCGCCCGCCCGAGACGATGACCCGGGCTTCCTCCAGGCGCACGCCGCCCTCGTCGGCGACCCGCACCTCCACCCGGCGCAGCGGCCGGTCGGTGCCGCTGACGGGCAGATCCTCCACCTCCGCCGGGGACGAACCGGCCTTCTCCGCCGGCGGGAAGGACCCCGGCCGCACCGTGGCCACCTGGGGCGACTTCTTCAGCACCACGTCGGCTACGGCCTTGCCGCCGAACACCGGTCGCGACCACACGATCCGGTCCCCGTCCCGCCGGGCCTCGATCACGTCGGTCACCGCAGCACCCCCCAGCCGGGCCGCCAGCCGCGGAGCCACCTCCCGGCCGCGGGGGTCGGCCGGCAACAGGACCACCTGGGGCTGGAGGCTCTGGCAGGCCGCCGCCAGGGTCGCCACGTACGCCTCGCCGCCGTAGCTCTCCAGGTCCCCGTCGGCGGCGTAGGCCCGGGCACCGTAGGCGCCGGCCTCCGCCGCCGCCTCGCGGGCGCCGGGTCCCAGCACGGCCACGGCCACGGGACCGTCGCCGGCCAGCTGCCGGGCGCCACCCAGGAGCTCGGCGGTCCCCTGGGTCAGGCCCTTTCCGTTCCACTGGACTACCAGGATCATGGCATGTCCTCCTCCCAAGGGCGGTTCAGAGCACCTTCAGCTCCCGCAGCCGCCGCACCAGGGTCGCGGCAACCTCCGCCGGATCGTCGCCCTGGATCATCTCGCACTCGGTCTTGCGCTCCGGGATGCGCAGCGCCAGCACCTCGCTCGCCGCCTCGCCGGCCAGCGCCCCCTCGTCCAGTCCCAGATCGGCCAGGGTCCACTGGTCGATGGGCTTCCGGTTGGCCATCATCACGTCGCGCACCTTGGGCAGGCGCAGGACGTTGCTGTCGTCGTTGGTCACCGTGACCACCAGGGGCAGGGAGGCTTCCAGCACCTCGCGCCCCCCCGGCGCCTCCCGCACCAGGCGCAGGCCGCCGCCGGCCGGTTCCACCTGCTGGACCAGGGCGGCGCAGGGCCAGCCCAGTTCCTCCGCCAGCAGGTACCCCACCTGGCCCTGGTCCCAGTCGCCCGCCTGTCGCCCGGCCAGGACCAGATCCACCGAGCCCGCCTGGCGCACCGCCGCCGCCAGCACCCGCGCGGTGGTGGCCGCGTCGGGCAGGTCCAGCCCGCCCAGGTCGACCCGCACGGCCCGGTCCGCCTTGAGGGCCAGGGCCTTGCGCAGCCCGTCGGTGGCCTCGGCGCCGCCGGCGCTGATCACCGTCACCGAGTCCGCCGCGCCCTTGTCCTTGAGCTGCAGCGCCAGCTCCAGGGCATTCTGGTCAAAGGGGTTGATCACCACCGGCGCGTCGCCCCGCTCGGGACGGCGCCCGTCGGCCGCCACCCGGAACTTCCGCGCCGGCAGCTCCGGGTCGAGGATGGGCTTGAGCAGCACCACCACGTTCCAACCCATCCGGCTTCCCCACCTTTCCCTGGGGTTGTCAAAGGGTTTCGGCCACGGCCCGCCTCAGGGCGACCGGCCGGGCGTCCGGGCCTCGCGCCCCGCCCCGCCCGGCGCCAGCAGGCCGTGGAGGATCACCTCAACGAACTGGTCGCCGATCTGCTGCGGCGTCAGCCGGCCGTCGGCGCTGTACCAGCGGTACATCCAGTTGCAGGCACCCAGGATCGCCAGGCAGGCCGCGCCGGGGTCGACCGGCCGCAGCTCGCCGGCGGCCACCCCGCGCGCGATGAGCTCCGTGAGCCGCCGCGTGTACCGGCCCGTCTCGCCGCGGACCTTCTCCGCGTGCTCGGGCGGCAGGGCGTGGGACTCGCGGAACAGCACCGTCAGCGTCTCCTGGTGCTCGGCCACCACCTTGACGTGGGCGCGGATCGCCGCCGCCAGCTGCTGGGCAACGCTGCCCCCCGCCGCCTGGATGCGGTCCAGCTCGGCGTGGAAGAGCCGCATGGTCTCGCCGGCGATCTGCAGCAGGAGCGCCTCCTTGCTGCGGATGTAGTGGTAGAGGGACGCCTTCTGCAGGCCCACCGCCTCGGCGATGTCCTGCATGGTGGTGGCGTAGTAGCCCTTCTGGCGGAACAACTTGCGCGCCGCGTCCAGGATCTCCTGCTCCCGGCTGGCCATGCCGTCGCCTCCTGCGCTGCCCCGTCCCGCGCCGCAGCGGGGCTTCCGCCCGCCCGCAGCGGTGGCCCCAGGCCCCTCCCGGCTCGGGTGCCCCGACCGACCGTTCGGTCGGGGCGGGGGCATAAAAAAGGGCGGCGCGGACGGGCTCAGGACGAACGCGGCCTGGGGGCCGCCCGCCTGCCCTCCGGACGCCCGCCCTGTGCGGCGGGTGTTACAGAGATTCGGCGCGCCCGGCCCGTTTCCTCCCCGGCCGCGGCGGGCCGCCCTGGGGGATCCTTGGGGTGCCGCTAGTCGCTTCCAGCCCCCTGCCCCTGCCCGACCTGGTCCTCCTGCGCCTCCTGTCCCGCCTGCCCGTCGTCCTGCCCCTGGCCCGCCTGGCCGCCGGCCTTGCCCTCTTCCACCGGCTTCTCCAGGGCAGGCAGCACCTGATCTTCCAGGTAGGACAGGTCGTCGGGGTCGAGCCGGTACACCCACGGCCCCTCGCTGGTCATCACGAAGCGGCCGCCCTCCTCCGCCGGGGCGCCCACCCGGATCTCCAGCCACGGTGCCGCCTGCTGCCCCGGCGCCGGCTGGAACTCCAGGCGGATCCGGCCGTAGGGCTCCGCCAGGCCGTACCGCCGCTGGGCGGCGGGTTCGTCCCCCTGGTCGGCGGCGAAGCCGGCGGCGCGCCACTGGTGCAGGGCGAACCAGAGCTCCGACAGCTGGCTGCTGTCCTGCTTGCCCACCGGCCGGCCGTCCCGCTCCATCGACCAGCTGGTGCCCCCTTCCTCCCGCACGAACACCAGCCGCCGGCCGTTCCAGTCGACTTCCACCCGCCGGACCCGCTCGTCGTTGAAGGGGAGGAACATGGTTTCCCGCAGCTGGCCGGGGGGCAGCTGCAGGGTGTCCGCCACCCCCGGGGCGATGAGGTACACCTGGCGGCCGCCCTCAAGACGCGCGTAGGTGCCGCCGCCCGTGAGGGGGCTCCGGGCCCCCAGTTCCAGCACCCGGGCTTCGCCCTGGCCGGCAAAACGGACCGTGACCCGGGTGGCCGGCCGGTCCAGGCCGTACTGGGCCAGCTCGCCTTCGGGGACGTCCTCGGCCACCACCCGCTGGGCCACCAGCCGGCGCAGGTTGTCGGCGATGGTGGTGGCATACTCGTCGGCCACGGGGTACGGGCCCGGCTGGTGGATCCACCAGCGGCGGCTGGACAGCAGGCCGTCGATGGTATCCGCGGCCACCGGCCCCTGGCCGGCGAAGGGCCGGTCGGGCGACACCACCAGCTCCGGCGGCGGGCCCGGACGCAGGACGATCCGGCCGTCCTCGCCCTCGATCACCACCTCGCGCACCGCGGCATCGCCGGCATCCCACACGACGGCCGTCTCGCCCTCACCGGCCTCCCCGTCGCCGGGCTGCCGGTCCCGGGTGGCCCAGGCGTACACCGCCAGGCCGGCCGCCACCACCAGCAGGAACAGCCCCAGGAAGGCCTGCTGAACCGGCCCGCGGCGGCGACTGCGGCGGCTCATGCGTGCCGCCTCCTCCACCAGATGCCGAGCCCCACCAGCGCCACCAGGGCCGGGAAGCCCAGCACCAGGCCGTAGAAGATGCCCACCACCGCGCTGGGGGTCAGGACGATGGGCGTGGACGCCAGCTCCTTGGGCCGGATGGTCAGCCGCTCTTCGGACCCCACCAGCCAGTTGACGGCGTTGACCACGAAGTCCCGGTTGCCGGGCACCCGGTCCAGGTAGTCATTGGCGACGAAGGCGGCACTGCCGACCACCACCGCCACCGGGCGCGGGCCGCCGGTCGGCTCCGCCGCCTCGGACCCCGCATCCTCCCCTTGCCCGGCGGTTCCTGAGGCGGCCTCCTGATCGCCGGCGCCGCCCTCTTGCCCGTTCCCACCGGTACCGGCCGTCCCCTGGCCCAGCTCCCCTTCCACCGCCAGGGCCAGCGCCAGCGGGCCGGGCCGGTCCTGGCTGTCCTGCCGGACGGCCCGGGCCCGCAGATCCGTCTCGCCCCACGCTGCGTCGCTGGTATGGAGCAGCTCGGTGGTGGTCAGCTGGGTGTCCTCCCTGGGCGCCAGGCTGCGGCTGCCGGGAAGGACCAGCACCAGGTCGCCCCGCTGCAGGGGGTCGACGATGGGATGGCTGCCCAAAAGCGGCATGGGCGAGAGAGGATCCTGCCCCAGGAAGGCCCGCTCCGGGTCGACCACCACGTCCGCCGCGGCGTCGACCCCCACGGTCGCCAGCAACCGTTCCAGCTGCTCCAGGCGCGGCTGGTTGGGCACCGGGCCGTAGAGGACCAGCAGCCGCCCGCCGCGTCGGACGTACTCCTCCAGGCGCTGGCGTTCTTCCTCGAGAAGATCGCGGGTGGGACCGGCGATGGCCACCACGGCGGCGTCGGCAGGCACCTCGCCCTTCTGGGCCAGGTTGAGGGTCTCCACGGCCAGCGCCTCACCCTCCAGCAACCGGCCCAGGGTCGCCAGCTCCCCGCCGGGCGTGCCCTCGCCGTGGCCCGTCAGGAAGTACACCTTCTTGCCGCCACGGCCCGTCAGATCCAGGAGAGCGCGGGTGATGGCCTGCTCCGCGCGGATCTCCAGGCCGCCGCCCGCACCGTAGCCGAACAGGCTGAGGGGGTCGATCTTGCGGTAGTCGTCGCCCGACTCCACCACCACGGTGTTGTAGGTGTCCACCTCGTACCGGCGGGCCGTGGCGGGTTCCCGCTCCGGGTCGACCACCTCGAGCCGGATCCGGTCCGAGTTCCGGTCGTACAGCTCCAGGATGCGGCGCAGGGTGTCACCCTCGGCCGATCCGGACTGGAGGAACCCGTAGAGGGTGACGTCCTGGTCGAGCTCGCTCAAGACCTGGTGGGTTGAAGGCGAGAGGGAGTAGATCTTCTGCGCCGTCGCATCGTACCGCCACGAGTAGCGGGCGGCGAACACGTTGGCCAGCACCAGAAGGGCCAGGACGGCCACCGTCAGGACGGCCGTGTTCGTCCCCCGCCACAGCACCCGGCGGCGATGGGCATCGGCCCGTTCGGCCATAGGCGGTCCTCCTCAACCAGTGCTCATGAACGTCGTGGTGCTCCGCATCACGTCGCGGCTCCGCCTCACGTCCTCGTCGTGCTGCTCCGCAGCGGAGCCGCCCCGCTTGACGCCGCGCTTCGCGTCCTGCCGGGCGGGCTGCAGCCGGCCATCCCGCGGCCGTTCCGGTCGCCTGCGCGTCCCGGCGGACGCAGCCGGCCGGCGCAGAACCCGCCGTCAAGCGGCCCAGGTGCGCCGCTCCACGTTGCGCACGGCCAGGAACAAAAAGCCGGTGATCAGCGTGACGAAATAGACCAGGCGCCGGGTGTCCAGCACCCCGTTGATGAAATCGCTCAGGTTCTCCCAGACCGAGGCGGCGCGCAGCACGTCGCCGGTGGTCCCGCCGACGGAGCCGGCGGCCCAGTCCAGCATGTAGAGGGCCAGAAGGATGCCGAACCCGGCCACGGCGGCGATCACCTGGCTGTCGCTCAGGGTCGAGGCCAGGACGCCCGCGGCGGCAAAGGTGGCGGCCACCAGCCACACACCCAGATAGCCGACCAGCAGCATGGGCCACTCCACCCCGCCGTAGGCGGCGGTGACGGCCGGGTAGATCCCCGTCACCAGCAGGAGGACGGTCAGCAGGGTTAGCACGGCCAGGAACTTGGCCAGCACCGCCTGGTTCAGGGTGATGGGCGAGGTCAGCAGGAGTTCCGCGGTGCCCCGCTGCTGCTCCTCGGCCCAGGAGCGCATGGTCAGCGCGGGCACCACGAACAGCAGCAGCACCACCATGTGGTCGAGCAGGAAGCGCAGGTCGGGCGCCTGAAAGCTGGCCACCACGGCCAGGTAGTACCAGCCCGTCAGGGCCAGGAAGACGGCGGCCACCACCCACCACAGGGGGGACAGCCAGAAGGACAGCACGTCCTTGCGCCACAGGGCCAGAAGCCCGTGCCAACCCACGGCCCTCACCTCCTGGCGGCGCCTGCGGCCGGGCGGCGACCCCGCCGGTCGCCGGCCGCTGCCCTGCCCCGCCCTTGCTCGCCCGGGGCGGAAGGCGCCGGTTCGTCGGTCACCAGCTGCATGAAGATCTCCTCCAGGGTCATCTCCAGGGGGCGCATCTCCAGGATGGGCCAGCGCTCGGCGGCCATGGCGTAGAAGATCGGCTCGCGCACGTCCCGGCCCCGCGCCGTCACCTCCAGCCGGACCACCGCTTCGGGCTCCGGGCCCGTCCGTTCACCGGGCGCGGCTCCCGCCCCGGCCGGTGCCGGGGCCGCCGCCCCGTGGCCGGGCTCCAGCAGCCGCACGGCTTCCACTCCGTCCAGCTCCCGCAACCGGCGGGCCACCGCCTCGGCAGGCCCCTTGACGGCCAGCTGCAGGGCCGTTCCGCCCTGGAGCGCCCGGGTCAGGCCTTCCGGCGTGTCCTGGGCCACCAGGCGGCCCCGGTTCATGATCAGCACCCGCTGGCAGGTCTGGCGCACTTCCGGCAGGATGTGGGAGCTCAGGATCACCGTGTGCTCCCCGGCCAGGTCGCGGATCAGCTGGCGCACCTCCACGATCTGGGTGGGGTCCAGGCCCACCGTGGGCTCGTCCAGGATCAGCACGTCGGGCTTGCCCACCAGGGCCTGGGCCAGGCCGACCCGCTGGCGGTAACCGCGGGACAGGTTGCCGATCAGGCGCTTCCACACGTGGGCCACCCCGGTGCGCTCGGCGGCGTCCTGGGCCTCGGCCCGGCGCCGGTGGCGGGGGACGCCCTTCAAGGCGGCGACGAAGAGCAGGTAGGATTCCACCGTCATGTCCGGGTACACCGGCGGGTTCTCGGGCAGGTAGCCCACCCGCCGCTTGACTTCCAGGGGTTCTTCCCAGGTGTCGAACCCGGCGACGCGGATGGTGCCCGCGCTGGGCGGCATGTAGCCGGTGATGAGGCGCATGGTGGTCGTCTTGCCGGCCCCGTTGGGACCCAGCAAGCCGACGATCTCGCCCCGCCCGACGGTGAAGGTCAGGTCCGTCACCGCCCGGTGCTCGCCAAAGCGTTTGCTCACGTGGGAGACCTCGATCATGGCAACCCTCCTCCCGGTCCGGAAAGCCCGGCCACCGCGCAACAGTATAGCATCGGCCCTTCCGGCGCCGCCGGACGGGGAGGAAGGCAAATGTAAAGGATTTGTTAACGGGGCGTGAGGCCGTGCTGGCCGCGCTGGTGTCGAGCGGGGGTTCCGGCCGGTGCCGGGAGGGGGTCGCGGCCGGAAGGCGGGGCGGGCGGAGCGCGGCGTCAGGGCCGGCCTGGAGGGGCCAGCAGGGCCGGTGCCCCCTCCCGCCCCGGCGCCGCCGCCCAGGCGGAGGCCGCCGCCAGGGCGGGGGCCGGCGGGCCCAGGGGCCGGAAGGCCGGCCGGGCCGCGTCGACGGGCCAGGGGGAGAGCAGCTGCCCCAGGGGGACGATGGCCAGCCCCCGGCGCTGGAGGCCCTCGATCATGGCGGGCAGGGCCTCCACGGTGACCGCCGTCGGGTGCATGAGGATGAGGTCGCCGGGACGCGCCTGGGTGACGATCCGCCGCGCCATCGCCGCGGGCGCCGGCTTCATCCAGTCCACCGTGTCCAGGCTCCAGTAGATCAGGCGCACGCCGGCCTCGGCCGCCGCCTGTTCCACCGCGGCCGTGCGCACCCCCCGGTGGGTGCTGTAGAACCGGATGGCCGCAGGCTCGACCCCGGCGGCCCGGGCGACGGCCGCCACGCCCTGCCGGAGATCGGCCAGGACGCTCGCCGCCGGCGCCCCCTCCAGGTCCAGGGCGTCGGAGTAGCCGTGGCTGCCCAGCTCGTGGCCCCGCCGGGCCATGGCCGCCACCAGGTCGGGGTGGGCTTCCGCCCAGCGGCCCACGGGGAAGAAGGTCACCCGCACGCCGCCCCGGTCGAAGGCGTCCAGCATGGCGGGCAGATGCTCCTCCCCCCAGGCCACGTTGACCAGGAAGGTCACCGCCTGCTTGCGCCGGTTGCCGTGGTAGACCGGCGCCTGGGGGAAGGCGTCCAGGTCCCGGCGGGGCGGGATGGCGCGGAAGGCCAGGTCGACCCGGCTGCCCCGGGGCGCGCGCAGGATCGCCGCCAGGCTGGCCGGTTCGTCCAGCTCTAGACCGGCGAGGCCCGGGATCACCGCCCGGTTGGCCGGATCGGGCCGGGCATCCTCCGGCGGCATGGCCACCCGGGGGGCCAGCTGCCCTAGCCAGGCCTCCACCCGCTCCCGGGGCCAGCCGCCCACCGCCACGGGTCCGACCCAGACGCCCGGCGCCACCCGGCCGGGCAGGTCGCGGGGGGATCCCCTGCCGGGAAGAAGCCGGGCCGGCGACCAGCCGTGCCGCCCCAGGGCCACCGCCACCCCGATCAGCAGAAGCCATCCCAGCGCCCGCCGCCACCGTTGCCGCGTTGCCGCCATGGTCCACCGCTCCCCGAGCGGGCCGTCGGGCCCGGCGCCGCCGGCTGGGGTGATCGCCCGCTCCAATCCGAACCTATGGGGGGCGGGGCGGCGGCATGAGCGGCGGGCGGGTCCGGGTCGAGGCGGGCCATGACGGTGCCCGTGGCCGTCGTGTCGAACCCGCCCAGGGCGGCCAGCTGGCGCCGGACCCAGGCGTCGCCCAGGGTGCCCAGCAGGGCCTGCACCGCCGGTTCGTCCAGGGTGGGACGGAGGAAGACCAGGTCGTAGGCCACCGCCCGCAGGGGGATGAACCCGAGCCCAAAGGCGGCGGCGACGGCCGCCGTGCTGACCCCCGCGTCGGCCTCGCCCCGGGCCACGGCCCGGGCCACCTGCAGGTGGTCGGGGACGAACCGGTCGAAACCGGCCACCGCCTGGGGCGGGATCCCCGCCGCCGCCAGGCACCGTTCTAGGAGCAGCCGGGAGCCGGCCCCGGGCTCGCGGTTGACCACCACCACCCCCGGCCGGGCCAGGTCGGCGACGCTCCGCAAGCCCAGGGGGTTGCCGGGCGCGACCAGCAGGCCCTCCTCCCAGACCCCCAGGCGGATGACCACCGCCGCCAGGCCCGGCAGCATCGCCCGGATGAAGGCCAGGTTGTCGGGCTCGCCGGGTCCTCCCGCCACGTGGACCCCGGCGGCGTGGACCGTCCCCGCCCGCAGCAGCTCCAGGGCCCGGCGGCTGTTGACGGCCAGGCGGTGCAAGCGGGCGCCGTGCCGGCCGGCGGCCAGGGTCCGGGCCCAGAGGGAGAGCTCGGGGGCGCACCCCGCCACCAGCACGGAACGGTCCAGATCCTGGGGGTCTTCCAGCAGGGCCGCCCGCCAGCGGCGACCGCCAGCCGGGGGTGCGGCGGGTTCGACCACCCCCGGGTTGACCGGCCCCTCACCGGCCGGGGCCGCAGCGTCACCGAGGGCTGCGGCGGGCTCGCCCGCTCCCGGCTCGACCCGCCCCTCGCCAGCCGGGGGTGGGGCGTCACCGGGGGCCGCGCCGGGTTCCACCGCCTGCGGCTCGACCGGCCCCTCCCCGGCCGGCGCGATCAGCCGGGCCCCGGCCGGCACCAGGTCGGCGGCAAAGGCGGCGTCGCCGTGGAGCAGGTGGCCGACCCAGCGCCCGCCCACCCGGCCCACCAGGATCCGGCCGCCCGGCGGCGCCTCCGGAGCGGGGACCTGGGCCCCGCCATCCCCATCCGGTGCGGGTGCCAGCTCGACGACCACCTCCGGCGGCGGCTCCTCCAGCCGGAAGAGGTCCTCCACCCGGCAGCCCAGGGCCCGGGCCAGGCGCAGGGCCACCGCCAGGGAGGGGGTCATCTGGCCCGCCTCGATGGCGCCGATGGCCTGCCGGGTCACGCCGGCCCTGGTGGCCAGCTCCTGCTGGGTGAGGCCGAGCCGCAGGCGGGCCTCCCGCAAAGCCGCCGCCACCACCGGCGGCCCGCCTTCGGGTCGCCCGCCCGGCCCGGGACCGCCCCCTTGCTCGCCCCTCATGGCTGCGGCCTCCTCCCGTCCCAACCCAGCAGGCCGGCCGGGGTGGGCACGGGCGGCGGGGAGGGGACCGGGCGGACGAACCGGCTTCCGCTCGGCTCCCCCCGCCGCGGCCGGCGCCAGCGGTAGCCCGCCCCCAGGGAGAGGGCGGCCACCGCCGTCAGGAGCAGCGCCAGGCGGGCGGCCACGTCGTCCCGGCCGGCCTGGACGGCGCTGTAGATCGCCAGGGGCAGGGTCTGGGTCCGGCCCGGGATGTTGCCCGCGACCATCAGGGTGGCGCCGAATTCCCCCAGGGCCCGGGCGAACGCCAGCAAGACCCCGGTGGCGATGCCGGGCCAGGCCAGGGGCAGCACGATCCGCCGGGCCAGGGTCCACCCGGCCGCCCCGTCGATGGCCGCCGCCTCCCGGACGTCGGCCGGGATCTCCTCCAGGGCCGCCCGGGCGGGCTGCACGAACAGGGGCAGGGCCACCACGGCCGCCGCCAGCACCGCCGCCGCCGGCGTGAAGATCAGGCCCGTCCCCAGCCCGCGGCCGGCCAGCCAGCCCAGGGGCCCGTGGCGCCCCAGCAGCTGCAGGAGGTAGAACCCGAGGACCGTGGGCGGGAGGGCCAGGGGCAGGGTGACGGCCACATCCAGCAGGGTCCGGCCCCGCCACCCCGGCCGGGCCAGGAGGGCCGCCAGGGGCAGACCGGCCGCCACCACGATCAGCGTGGCCGCCGTGGCCACCAGCAGCGACACCCGCAAGGCACCCATGGCATCGACCACCGGTCTCTCCCTCCCCCTTCCGCCGCCCCGCACCCGCCCGTCCCGGGCCGGCCCTTTGTCGATCACGCTGTCGATCCCGCGGCTCCTGACGCCCCGATCAGGGAGGCAGCAGAAACCCGTAATGCCGCAAGAGGGCCTGGCCTTCCGGCCCTGCGAGGAACCGCATCAGGTCCCGGGCCGCCTCCCCATGGGGAGCCGCCCGCGGGACCGCCGCCGGGTAGACGATGGGGTCGTGGCTGCCCGCCGGCGCCGGGGCCACCACCCGCACCCCCGGCGCCGTCGCCGCGTCCGTCGCGTAGACGATGCCAGCATCGGCAGCCCCCGCCGCCACGTGGTGGAGGACCTGCCGGACGTCCTGGTCCAGGACCAGCTTGGGCTCGACCGCCCCCCAGAGGCCCAGGTGCTCCAGCACCTGCCGGCCGTAGCGGCCCGCCGGGACGTGGGCCGGGTCCCCCAGGGCGACGCGGTGCACCGCCGCGCCGGCCAGGTCCGCCCACGCCTTGACCGGCACGGCCGGCGGGCCGCCGTCCCCGGCCGCCGGGACGACCAGCACCAGCCGGTTGCCGGCGATGACCCGGACGTCGCCCTCCGCCACCAGCCCCGCCCGGACCAGCCGCTCCACCGGCTCCCGGCCGGCCGCCACGAACAGGTCGACGGGGGCGCCCGCCTCCACCTGGGCCGCCAGGGCCCCCGAGGAGCCGAAGTTGAACTGGACCATCACGTCGGGACGAACCTGCCGGAAGGCGGCGGCCACCGCCTGCAGGGCATCCTGGAGGGAGGCGGCCGCCGCCACCAGGAGGACCGTCTCCCCCGCCCGGCCCGCCCCGGCGCCGGCGGAACGCCCCCCAGCGGGGATTTGGCCGGGGTCGGAGGCCACCGGGCCCGCCCCAGGGGCACCCGGTTCCGCAGCGGCCCCCGTACCGGCCCCGGCGGAAGCCCCGGGGCCGGGGGCGGCCGGTTCGTCCGGCGATAAAGCCGCCCCGCCGCACCCGGTCGCGGCGATCAGCGTCACCAGGGCCATCACCCAGGCCATGGCGGCCGCCCTGATCGCCCAGGGGCGGAACCCCTTCCGCCTCCGCCGGCTCCCCAGCCCCCGCCGGCCGGAACGGCCGGGCGCCGTGCCGGCGGCCTTCGCCGTGGAGGCTGGAAGCTCGTCTCCAGACACCGCGGGGACCGCCCCCGCCGTGGGCGCCGGTTCCGTCATGGGACCGCCTCCCGCCTTCCCCCGCGCCGTGTTCGCCGGCCTGCCTGCGAAGATCACGTCCACCCACCGGGGAAGATTTCCATGGCCTGGAGGTCATTCCTGCTTGCCTGAGGCAACTCGCGGTGGCCCCTACCGGCCGGATGGCCTGAGGGAAACCGGGGGGACCCGCCAGGGGGTACCCGGCGGGGGGTGCCTGCCGGGGGGCGGCCCAGGCCAGGGCCCCGTCGCAGACTCGAACCCCGGGGCCCTGGCGAAGACCCAACCCCGGGGCCTCGTCGCACACCCCAACCCCGGAGCCCCGGCGAAGACCCCCCATCGGCGCCCCGGCGAAAACGGCGGGGCGCGGCAAGGACCTTGCCGCGCCCCGGACGCCCCAAGGCTCCTTCATGGGGGGCTGACTGCATTGGAGTGGCCGACTGCAGGGTGAAACCGGAACGATGGGGACGGGCTCACCCCTCCCCCAGCTTGGCCAGGATCGCCTTCATGTAGGCCGGCAGGTCGTCCGGCGTCCGGGAGGTGACCAGGTTGCCGTCGATCACCACCGGCTCGTCCACCCACTCGCAGCCGGCGTTCCGCATGTCGTCCCGGATGGCCCGGACGCTGGTGGCCTTGCGGCCCCGCAGGACGTCGGCCGAGACCAGCATCCACCCGGCGTGGCAGATGGCCGCCACCAGCTTGCCCTGGTCATGGATCTGGCGGACGAACCGGACCATCCGCTCGTCGCGGCGCATCTTGTCGGGGGCGTAGCCGCCGGGGATCACCACGCCGTCGTACTCCTCGGGCTGCACCTCGGCGATGGACTTGACCGCCTTGGCCGGGTAGTGGTGCTTGCTGGTGTAGGCCCGCTCCCGCTCGCTGCCGATCAGCTCGACCTGGTGCCCGGCCTCCAGCAGCCGGTAGTAGGGATACCAGAGCTCCAGGTCCTCGTACATGTCGTCGACCAGGATGGCGATGCGCTTGGCCACGCCCGCTCACCTCCGCTCCCATGGTGGACCGTCCCGGTGCTCGCCAGCAAGGCGCGCCCGCGGCACCAGCCTGCCGGTCTCCGCCGCCGGCCTGCCGGCCTCCGCCGCCGCCGGGTGGCCGCCGCCACCGGCCGGCGATCCGGCGGGGGGTCCGCCCGCCGTCATCTCCTCTCCCGGGCAGCGGGCGGCGGCCCGGTTCAGCGTTCGCTATCGCCCGCGGCAGCCGCCTCCGGCTGCGCCGCCGCCCGCTCGGCCAGCACGGCGCAGACCGCGTTCAGGAACCGCTCGTCCTCCCGGTCGAAGGCGGCCAGGCGGTCGCTGTCGATGTCGATCTCCCCGTAGACCGTCCCGCCCCGGGCGATGGGCACCACGATCTCCGACTGGCACGACAGGAAGCACTGCAGGTAACGCGGGTCCTTCCGCACGTCGGGCACGTTGGCCACCTGACCCGTCGACGCCGCCCAGCCGCAGAGCCCCGCGTTCAGGGGGATCTCCACGTGCTGGGTCGGCTGGGGCCCGTCCCACGCCCACAGCCGGAGCCGGTCGCCCTCGATCATGTAGATCCCGACCCAGGAGTAGTGGGGGAAGTCCCGGTAGAGCCGGGTGCAAACCGCCTGGGCCAGCTCCCGGTACGGCACCCCGCGCGCCGCTTCCGCCTCAAGCCACTCCAGGGTCTGGGCCCGCAGGGCCTCCAGCGCCGCCGCGGCGCCGTCGCCGCCGGCCACGGCGCCGGCCGGTTCCTCCCGCTCCCGATCTGCCATCGCCGTCACCCCGCCTTGGTCCCAATGATCCCCATCCATCCCGACGATCCCCGTCCATCCCGGCGCGGCCGGGTTCAGCCGCCGGCCCCGCCGCCCACCAGGGGGCCGATCACCGGCTTGCGCTCCAGCCGGTGCCAGGCCTCGACGAACCGCACCGTCCCCGTGCGGTAGCGCATGGCCACCGAGTGGGTGAAGGCGCCCCGGCTGGTGAACTGCACGCCCTTCAGCATCTCGCCGCTGGTGATGCCCGTGGCGGCGAAGATCACGTCCTCGCCCCGGACCAGGTCCTCGATGCGCAGGACCCGGGCCTCGTCGATTCCCATGGCCCGCATCCGCTGCCGGTCTTCCTCGTCCTCGGGCCACAGCCGGCCCTGCAGCTCGCCGCCCAGGCAGTACAGGGCGGCCGCCGCCAGCACGCCCTCCGGGGCGCCGCCGATGCCCACCATGAGGTCGATGCCCGTGCCCTCCAGGGCTGTGGCGATGGCCGCCGACACATCGCCGTCGGAGATCATGCGGATCCGGGCGCCGGCCCGGCGGATCCGGGCCACCAGGTCGGCGTGGCGCGGCCGGTCCAGGAGGATGACCGTCACGTCCTCGACCCGCTTGCCCAGGGCCCGGGCCACGGCCTGCAGGTTCTCCTCGATGGGCCGCTCGATGTCGATGGCGCCGGCCGCCGCCGGCCCCACGGCGATCTTCTCCATGTACATGTCCGGAGCGTGCAGGAGGCAGCCTCGCGGCGCCACGGCCAGGACGGCGATGGCGCCGGGCAGGCCCTTGGCCACCAGGTTCGTGCCCTCCAGCGGGTCGACGGCCACGTCCACCTCGGGCCCCTGGCCGCTACCCACCTGCTCGCCGATATAGAGCATCGGCGCCTCGTCCATCTCGCCCTCGCCGATCACCACGGTGCCGCGGATGTCCACGGTGTCGAAGACGGCCCGCATGGCATCGACGGCGGCGCCGTCGGCGGCGTTCTTGTCGCCCCGCCCCATCCAGCGGGCGGCCGCCAGGGCGGCGGCCTCCGTCACCCGCACCAGCTCGAGGGTCAGCTCCCGCTCCATCCCCGATGCCTCCGCTCCCAAAGGCCGATCCGTCGGGGCCCGGTCCTCCCGGACCGCCCTCCGGCTTGATGGGTCCGTGGGGTCCGGCCTGGCCCCCGCCCGGCTCCCGCCGGCCCGCCCTCCGCCTGGCTTCCGCCGGCCCGGCCTCCCCCGGCGCCACCGGACCCGCCGGCCCCCGGCCCTGCCTTCTCGTCGTGCCGCCCATGGGGCGGGGCCGGTTCGTCCGGATGAACCGGCCCCGCCGCCGTCTCCCGCCTCAAGCCTTGCCCGCCGACCCGAAGAGCCGCATCTTCTCCTTGACCTTTTCCTTCATCGCCTCACGGGCGGGGCCCAGGATCTTGCGCGGGTCGATCTCCTGGGGCTTCTCCGCCATGATCTCCCGGGCGCGGCCGACGAAGGCCGCCCGCAGCTCGGTGTCGATGTTGATCTTCCGCACGCCCAGGGGGATGGCCCGGCGGATGTGTTCCTCGGGGATGCCGCTGCCGCCGTGGAGTACCAGGGGCAGGTCGGGCATCAGCTGGTGGATCCGGGCCAGGCGGTCGAAGTCCAGCTTGGGCTCGCCCTTGTAGAAGCCGTGCTTGGTGCCGATGGCCACCGCCAGGTAGTCGACGCCGGTCCGCTCGACGAAGTCGGGCACCACCTCGGGGTCGGTCAGGACCACGTCCCAGTCCTCGACCCGGATCTCCTCCTCGACCCCGCCGATCTTGCCCAGCTCGCCCTCCACGGACACCCCCACGGCGTGGGCGGCCTCCACCGCCTTGGCGGTCAGGCGCACGTTCTCCTCGTAGGGCAGGTGGGAGCCGTCGAACATCACCGAGGTGAAGCCGTAGCGCAGGCACTCCATCACCTGCTCGAAGCTGGGGCCGTGGTCCAGGTGCAGGCAGATGGGCACCCGGGCCTCTTCGGCCGCCGCCAGCACCAGGGCCCGGATGTAGCGGATGCCCGCGTACTTGATGGCGCCCTGGCTGGCCTGGAGGATCACGGGCGACCGCTCCTCCTCGGCCGCGGCGATGATGGCCTGGATGATCTCCATGTTGTTGACGTTGAAGGCGCCCACGGCGTAGTCGCGCTTGCGGGCGTCCTCCAGAAGCTCGATGCCGGTGACCAGCGGCATGTTGGGGATCACCTCGCCCGAGGGGTAGTCCACACCGCTCCCACGATAACAGGAAAGCCCAGGTCCGGGAAAGGGACGAACCGGCCCCGGCGCCCTGGGCCGGCCCGCTCACGGCCGCGGCGGGCGGGAGAGCCCGCTGTGGCCGGGCCGCACCGCCCGGAACCACAGGGACTCCCCCGTCGACAGCAGGACCCGCACCCCGCCCGTGGCATGCTCCTGGCGGACGCGCTCGACATGGTGCAGGAGCACGACCAGCTCCCCCGCCGCGCCTTCCAAGCCCAGGCCCGGCCCGGCCGCATCCCGGACCAGGCCCCGGAAGGAGGACGCCACGTCGGCCACCACCACGTGGCCGCCGCCGAATTCGACCCACACGTCCAGGGTGGCCCCCCGGTCGACGGCCTCCAGCAGGTCCAGCAAGGGTCCCAGCCGCCGCGTGATCCCGGACAGGGACGGGTCGGCGGCCTCCAGGCGTTCCAGCTCCAGTTCGAGGTCCAGCCGGCGGCGGCTGGTCACCGGCCGGCGGCCTCCCCGGCCGGTTCGTCCCCTGGGGCCGGCGGGTCCGCGGCGGGGGGCTGCAAGGCCTCCAGCTGCTCCCAGATGGCGGGGTGTGCCTTGCGCAGGTTGATGGGCTTGCCCCGCCGGTCGATGAAGGCGTGGCGGGTCTCCCCCTCGGCCACCACCCGGTTGCTGCCGGCCGCCCGCAACCGGTAGGCGAAGTCCATGCGGGTGGGGGTCAAGCGGGTGAGCGCCACATCCAGCTCCAGCTCGTCGTCGTAGTCCACGGGGCGCAGGTAGCGGCATCCGGCTTCCAGGACCGGGAGGAACACGCCCTCATCCTCCAGCCGGCGGTAGGAGAGGCCCAGGCGGCGGATCAGCTCCGTCCGCCCGTCGGTGAACCAGTCGAAGTAGCGGGCGTAGTAGGCCCGGCCCATGCGGTCCGTCTCGCCGTAGCGCACCCGGAGCCGGAGGGTCCAGCGGGTCACGGGCATCAACGGGCATCGCCTCCACCGCCTTCCACGATAGCACCCCGGGGGCGCTCCTCGGCAAGGGAAGGCGGCCAAGGGTCCCAGGCGCCCCTGCACCGCGCCGGGGCATCCCTTCCCCCATCCCCCGACGAACCGGTCCCCTCCCCCGCAGACCCTTGAGAACCGAGCACCGGTCCCATACGGTAGGACCGTCGGCACGCCGCTCCACCCGGCGTGCCGGGCCCGCGGTACCCCATCCCGGGCCACGGGCTCCCGCCGAGAAGCGGCGGGGCAAGCGGACAAATCAATGGGAAACGTAGACGAGGGAACAGGAGGTTTTCACGGTGGACGAGCCATGGACGGCGGACGGGCAAGGGCACTCGCTGCCTCCCATCCGGCACACGGTCACGGTCGCAGCCCCCATCGAGCGGGTCTGGGCCGCCATCGCCACCGCCGAGGGGCTATCGACATGGTTCATGCCCGGCGACATCAAGGCCGAAGCCGGCCACGCCTTCACCCTGCAAACGCCTTTTGGCGCGGCCCGCTGCCAGGTGACGGACGTCGAACCCCTGCGCCGGCTACGCTTCACCTGGGGCGAGGACTGGGTTGTGACCTTCGACCTGGAACCGGCCGGCGGCGGAACCCGCGTCACCCTGACCCACGACGGCTGTGTGGCGGGCAAGGTGGCCCCCGAGACCGGGTGGACCCACGAGGCGATCCGCGCCCGGATGGACGAGGGGTGGCGCTCGACGGTGCTGCCCCGCCTCCGCCAGGCGGTCGAAGGATCGCCTACCGCAGGGCCTGCCGGGCCCGGCCGGGCGGGGTGAAGAAGGTGCGGTACAACCGGGCGTACAGGCCACCCCGCGCGATCAGCTCGGTGTGGGTCCCCACCTCCACCACCCGCCCCGCGTCCATCACCACGATCCGGTCCGCCCGCAGGGCGGTGGACAGGCGGTGGGCCACCACCAGGCAGGTGCAGCCGCCGGCGGCCAGGAGATCCAGGGCCTCGTGGATCCGCTCCTCCGACTCGGCGTCCTGGAACGAGGTGGCCTCATCCAGGAGCAGCAGCCGGGGCCGGCGCAACAGGGCCCGGGCGATGGCGATCCGCTGGCGCTGCCCGCCCGAGAGGCGCACCCCCCGCTCGCCCACCGGCGTGTCGTACCCCTGGGGAAGGGCCGCGATGAAGCCGGCCGCATTGGCCTGCTCGGCCGCCCAGCGGATGGCCTCCGGGGTGGCGTCCGGGCACCCGTAGGCGATGTTCTCCGCCACGGTCCCGGAGAAGAGCACCGGGTCCTGCATCACCCAGGCCATCTGCCGCCGCAGGTCTACCAGGGGGAGGGTGCGCACGTCGCGCCCGTCCAGGCGCACCACCCCGGCCTCGGGATCGAAGAACCGCGGCACCAGGTGGAGCAGGGTCGTCTTGCCGGCCCCGGAGGGGCCCACCAGGGCGAGCCGCTCGCCGGGTTCCACCTCCAGGGTGACGTCCCGCAGGACGAGCGGGCCCTCCGGCCGGTAGCGGAAGCGGACGCGGTCGAACGCCAGGGCCGCCCCCCGGCCGGTCGCCCCGGCCGCCCGCAGGGCCGGCGCCCGCAACGGGGACGAACCGGCCGCCCGCGGGCCCGGCGCAGTCGACGCCCGGGCCGTCACCGCATCGCCCGCTGCCCGGTCCCCCTCGGTGGGCAGGGCCAGCACCTCCTGGACCCGCTCCATGGCCGCCAGGCCCTCCTGGAGGATCAGGTGAAAGTTCACCAGGCTCCGCAGGGGCGCCAGCATCATCCGCAGGTAGAGGACCAGGGCCGCCAGCCGGCCGGGGCTCAGGGTGCCCTGGATCGTCAGGTAGCCGCCGGCGAAGAAGAGCAGCAGCAGGCCCAGGTTGCCCATCAGGTCGGCGCCGCTCTCCATCCGCCCGATGAACCGGCGGCGCTCCATGTTGAGGGCCCGGTACCGCCGGCTGGCCTGGGCGAAGCGCTCGGCCTCATGGGGCTCGCCGCCGTAGGCCTTGACCGTGGGCATCGCCCCCACGACCTCCGTCGCCAGCGCCCCGAGCCATCCCGCCTGGGCCTGGATCTCGCGGCTCAGCCGGCGAATGCGCACGGTCTGCAGGTAGAACCAGCCCGCCGCCACGGGGAGGAGCAGGACCAGCGCCACCCCGAGGCCCGGTTGCAGGGCCACCACGGTGCCCACCACGGCCAGCACCCCGCCGAACTCCCCGGCCAGCCGGGCGAAGACCGCCTGGACGAACCGCTCGATGGCGCCCATGTCGTTGGTCAGGCGGGAGACCACGGCCCCCTGGCGTTCCCGGTGGAAGAAGGCCAGCGGCAGGGACTCGATGTGGCGGAACAGGCGGACCCGCAGGTCGTGCACCACCCGCTGGGTCAGGTCGAAGGACACGTAGACCGCGGCGTAGTGGACCGCCGCCCGGGCCGTCACCAGGCCCAGGGACACCAGTGCTCCGGAAGCCAGCCGGCCGAGGTCCCCCGACGGGATGGCCACGTCCAGCAACCAGCGGAAGATCTGCGGGATGCCCAAATCAAGGCCCGAGCGGATCAGCAGCAGGATCACGGCCAGCACCGCCTGGCGCCGGTGGGGCCAGAGCAGCTCCCGGTAGGCGGCCCCGGCCGGCAGGGGCCTTGAGGTCCCTGGGCCGCGCCCGCCCCCCGCCGGCTGCCCGGTCGGGTTGTCGGATCCCGCTGTCAACCGGCGCCCCTTCTTCCCGCCGCCGTTTCCGTCGCGATGGCCGTTCACGCCGCTATTGTAACGCAGCGGTGGCGGCACCCCGGTGGGCGGTCAGTGGGACAGCTCCCCCAGCCGCACCGCCCGGGTGTGGACGGTGGGCACCCACTGCCGGTTCCTCGGCGTCAGCAGCGCCCACAGCACCAGGACGATCCACGAGTACTGGAAGAGGGGCAGCAAGGGGATGAACCGGTACGGCCGCAGCGGCAACCGGTCCAGCACCAGGACCAGCAGCGGTCCCACCACGGCGAACAGGGCCGTCAAGCGGATGGGCCACTCCGGCAAGGGCACCCAGCCCCACTGGGCCAGCGCCGGGCCCGCCACCAGCGTGAGCAAGGAGGCCACGGCGGTGAGCAGCAGGTGCAGCGGCCGCGTCAGGTCGAAGACGAACTCGAACTTGACCGGGTCCAGCTGGCGCAGGCCGGCCCACAGCAGCCGGGGCGCGTGGATCAGCATGACCTGGACGTTGCCCCGGGCCCAGCGGATCCGCTGGCGGCAGGAGGCGACGAAGCCCGTGACCTTCTCGTCGTAGATCCGGGTCTCCCGGGCGAAGGTGGTCACGTAGCCGTGGGCCAGCGCCTTGGCGGAGAACTCCAGGTCTTCCGTCAGGGTGTGGACGTCCCACCCCACCCGCTCCAGCACGTCCCAGGCGATGCACATCCCGGTCCCCGCCAGGGCGCCGCACAGCCCCCAGTTGTGCCGGGCCTGCAGCCGCCACCGGTTGCTCATCCAGAAGCTGAAGGCGAAGGCGGCCGACACCCAGCTGTCGTCGGGGTTCTTGGCGTCCACGTAGGCCTGGATGATCTTCTCCCCGGCCGCCAGGTGGTCGTTCATCACCTGGAGGAAGTTGGGCTGGACCAGGTTGTCGGCGTCGAACATCACCACCGCGTCGTAGCGGCGGCCCAGGCTGGCGATGCGCTCCAGGGCGTAGGCCACGGCGTACTGCTTGCCCCGGCGCCGGTCGTCGAACCGCTCCCAGACGTGGGCCCCGGCCGCCCGAGCGGCGGCGGCGGTGCCGTCGGTGCAGTTGTCGGCGATGACGAAGACGTCGAAGAGGTGCCGGGGGTACGCCTGCCGCCAGAGGCTCTCGATCAGGGGCCCGATCACGGCCTCCTCGTTATGGGCAGGGATCAGCACCGCGAACCGGGTCCGCGGTGCCGTCCGGGGAACCGGACGGGGATTGCGCAGCCCGCCCAGGTAGACGGCCAGGTTGTAGACGACCACGAACACCACGGCCGCCTCCAGGCCGCGCAAGAGCCATACGGGCCACGCCGGCGCCCCGATGACCGTGGCCGCCGGATCCAGGTACGTCACGGTTCTCCCTCCCACACCGGTCGCTTCCGGAATTCCAGCATAGTCCGGCTGGGGGCGGCGTCAATGGGAATCGTGCGGCATCGTGCGGCGGCCGCCCAGCCCTTCAGACGAACCGGAGGCGCACCGGGTTCCCGCCGTCCAAGCGGCCCGCCGGGGCCCGCGGGGACCGTTCCCCCGGGCGGGCATCCCGCCCCCCGCCCGGTTCCACCTCCCGGCCGGTGGCGGCAGCGGCACCCCCCTGGTTCCCGGGGCCTTCGGCGCCCTGCCGAGCCGGCAGCCAACCCGGCAGCGGGTACTCTACGCGGACGACCCGGCCGCCCGCCTGCAGCTCGAGCACCAGCCGCAAGGCAGCCCCTGCGGCCGGCCCGGCGCTCCCCGTGGGGCCGTCCTCCGCGGTGGAACCCGCACCTCCCGCCAGCGGGCCGGGTTCGGCCCCGCCCGTCGTGGGCGGCAGGGCGACGGCCTCCTGGGGCCAGCGGGCCGTCACCCAGCCCACCGGCACCAGATCCAGCGGCCCGGCGGCACAGGCCAGGGTGTCCGCCTGCAGCACCTGCCCTCCGGCCAGCAGGCGCCACGTCCAGCGGCCGGACACCGGTTCGTCCCGGTCGTTGACCAGCCAGACCGGCAGCCGGAAGGCCCGTCCCGGCCGGCAGCGGCCGGGTCTTGTCCCCAGCAGCAGCCGCACGGGCGCACAGGCCTCCCGGCACGCCCGGGCCGCCGCCCGCGGCCGGCCCTCGGCGGTGTACAGGCCGTAGGCGGGTCCTCCCGGCGGATCGTTGAGGGCGAAGAGGAACCCGCCGCCGGCGGGATGGGGCCGCCGGCGCAAGACCTCCGTGCTATACCGTACGAATTGCGCCTGGCCGGTGTGGTCGGCGGCCGGCCAGCCCAGGGAGGACACCACGGTGACGTGGGGCATCCACGCCAGCCGGCGGGCCAGGTGCCTGCCCTCGGGGTCGTGGCCGGCCGGGAAATAGCGCCAGGTGCCGCCGGCCCGGGTCCAGGACGGGCTTCCCACCCGCTCCAGGACGGGCCGGCTGGGGTCGAGGCGCTCCAGTTCCCGGGCCAGGCCGGCCACGGCCCGGTCCCCGGGGATGGGCCACCGCCAGGGGAGCGGCGGCCGTCCCTTCAACGCCTCACCCAACCCCGCCAAGGAGGTGCGGGGGATGGGGCCCCCGTGGGGACGACCGCTTACGGGCTCCCCCGGAGCCGGCCCGGCGGCCGGCCCCTGGGACGGGCCCGGGGACGCTCCCTGGGCCGGTTCCGGAGCCCGCCCCCGGCCTGGCGGCATCCCCAACCCGGCGGATCCTGCTCCGGCCGGCATCGCCGGCTCGGCGCCCAGCGACCAGGCGATCACCGCGGGCCAGCGGCCGACCTCCTCCACCCAGGCGGCCAGCTGGTGCTCCAGGGCGGCAGCCGCGTCCCGGGAGGGGGAGCCCACCGGGGGCAGGTCCTGCCAGATGGCGATCCCCCACCGCGTGGCCGCCTCATACAGGGCGGGGTGGGCCGCATGGGCGTAGACCCGCAGGGCGTTGAGCCCCAGAGCCCGCGCCCGGCGCACCCAGGCCCGGGCCTGGCGGGCGGTGATGGCCCCCGGCCAGGGGCCGGAGGGCACGAGGCAGGCCCCCCGGAAGCGGAGGGGCCGGCCGTTCAGGTACCAGGCCCCGTCGACCCGCTGGCAGAAGCGCACGCCCACCAGGGCGGCAGGTGCCGGAGCGGGCTGGAGGCCCGGCGGCCAGGAGCCGGGTTCGTCCGGCGGCCCAACCATCGGGGTGGTTCCCGGGGTGGCTCCCGCGGAGTCCTGGGGTTCGCCCTGGGGTTCGAACCAGGCCCGCAGCCGGTAGACGTGGGGCCGCCCCCACTCGCCCAGGGTCCAGAGCCGCGGGGCGGGCAGGGTAAACCCGATTTCCCACGTCCCCCCGGGCGGGACCGCCTCCACGTCCCAGGCGACGCAAGCTCCCGGCGCCGCGAAGCCGTCGGGCTCGATGGCGACCCAGCACCGGCCCCGGGCGGGCTCCGTCGCCACGTAGCGGACGCGGGCGCAGCCCCGCACCATGGGCAGGCGCAGCTGGCCCGAGCCGGCATCAGCCCGGGCCCGGCGCCCCGCCGCGCCGCCCGGCGCAGGGAACGGCTCCAGGCCCTCCCCGACGATGAACCAGGACAACCCGACGGGCGCCACCCCGCGGACGAACCGCAACCGCACCGGCCCGGCCAGGCCGGGCGGCAGGTGGCCGGGCGGCACCGCCTCCGGCCGGGCCCAGGCGCCCCAGGCCACGGCCTGGGCCCCGCGGGGCGGCTCGCGGCCCACCCGCCCCGCCTCTCCCCAACCCAGGGGGTGCCTCCGCCGGCGCCCCTCGGCGGCGTCCGCCGCGGGGCCGGCCACCTCGATCTCCAGCCGGTTCGTCCCGGGGCGCAGGGAACGGCTGACGTCGAGGGCGGTGGCCACCTGGCCGGGGGCGGGTGGCTCGTATTCGTCGCCGTTGATCCGCACCCGCACCCGGCCGAGGACGCCTGCCAGCTCCAGGAGGGCCGCAGCCCCGCCGAGATCCGCCGGCACCTCCACCACCCGCCGGTACACCACCACCGGCGGGGGCGGCGTCCCCGGCGGGCTGGGAGGATCCCGGGGCACCCACACCACCGCGGGGCCCGGGCCGGTGCCGGGCCGGTCCACCTGCCAGGGTCCTTCCAGGGGCAGCACGGCTTGTCCCCAGCGGCCAGGGCGCCATACCGTCGGGGCCGCCGGGGAGCCCCGGCCGCCAGCCCCCGCGCCGCCGGCGGGCCGTCGCCCGCCGGCCCCCGGCCCTTCCACCGTCGAGGGTCCTTCGGGTGCAGCCGCCTTCGGGGGCGCCGGCGGGCTCGCGCCGGCCCGCGGCCCTCCCGGCGCCCCATCCGTCGCCGGAGGCCCCGGGACCGCGGGCACCGGTCCACCGGGGACCCTTCCGTTCCGTGCCTTTGCCGGTTCTCGTTCGCGATCTCCGGTCATGGCCGCCACCTCCTCGGCCGCCGCCGGCCGGCCGCAGGAGGGCTGCCGGCGGGGCGCCCCTTCGGTCCGGCCGCAGGGGCCTGGGGGGCCGCGGTCGGTCCCGCCACGCCCCCGCTGGGGACAACCCTATGCGGCCCCGGGCCCCCTGATGATCGCCGGCCGCCCCGGCGGCCGGAACCTGGATCGGCCGGGGCTAACGCGGTCCCCGTTCCGCGCCGAAACCCTGGGTATGGGAGACAGGCCGGTTCGTCCCGGGAGGTGAAGGGCTTGTCCGCGACCGGTGCACCCCAGGCCGGCGACCGCCTCCGGCCGCCCGGCCCCGGGGACCGGGTGCAGGTGGTCAACCTCACCCGGGGAAGCGTCCTGGGCACCGCGGTGGCCGTGGCCGCCACCTGGCGCAGCCGGCGCCGCGGCCTGCTGGGCCGGCAGGGCCTGGACCCCGGCGAGGGCCTCTGGCTCTGGCCGTGCCGCTGGGTCCACAGTTTGGGAATGGCCTTCGCCCTGGACGTCGCCCACCTGGACCGGCAGGGGGTGGTGGTGGCCGCCTACCGCCTGGCCCCCGGCCGGGTGGGGCCCCCCATCTGGCGGGGCGCCAGCGTGCTGGAGCTCCCGGCGGGCACCCTGGAGTCCACCGGCACGCGCCGGGGCGACCGGCTGGCCTGGGCGCCCGCGGGCCTTCCGGCGCGGCCGTCGCCCCGACGCCCGGCCAAGGGCGGCTGACGCATACCCCAACGGGCCGGGTGGAACGCTGAGCCATGCCTGCGGAGGAGGTGGAACCGTGCCCCCCAAGGTCGAGCTGTACCTCCAGCCCGGCTGAGCCGACTGCCACCATGCGGAGGAGTTCCTCCGCCAGCTGGGCGTCGAGTACACCGCCTACGACGTGCGGCAGGACCCCGACGCCTACGACCGGCTGGTCCATCGCTACCAGAGCCGGGTCACCGCCACGGTGGTCATCGACGGCCAGGTGTTCCGCGGCTTCGGGCGCAACCGGGAGGCGATCCAGCGGGCCCTGCAGGGCGCCGGGCGGGGCGCCGCCGAGGGCACCCAGGATGGCGCCGGCCCAACTCGAGGCGCCGGCCGGACTGGGAACGGCGGGGACGATGGGGGCGGCGGGGCGTAGGGGTCGCCACCTCCGCCCCCCTCGCGGGCCCTCGCAGTCCCCCCTCGGAACAGGAGACCCCCTCAAAACACGGGCAGGTACTGGTCCAGCTCCCACTGGTGCACCTGGACGCGGTAGATGTCCCACTCCATCCGCTTGGCCTCCAGGTACCGGGTGAAGAGGTACTCGCCCAGGGCCTCGCGCAGGAGGCCGCTGACCCGCATGTCGTCCAGGGCCTCACCCAGGCTGCCGGGCAGGGGCTCCAGGCCCCGGGCCGCGATCTCCGCCGGGTCCATCTCGAAGACGTTCTCCTCCAGGGGCGGAGGCGGCTCCAGCCGGCGCTCCAGCCCGTCGGCCCCCGCCCGCAACAGGGCGGCCAGGGCCAGGTGGGGATGGCAGCAGGGATCGGGCGCCCGCCATTCCAGCTCGCCGGCGTCCCAGCCCGCCACCAGCCGGGCCAGGGGCGCATGGGTCTCCCGGCCCCAGACCACGTAGACCGGCGCCTCGAAGCCCGGCACCAGGCGCTTGTACGAGTTCACCAGGGGGTTGGTGACGGCGCAAAGGGGCCGGGCGTGGTGGAGCAACCCCGCCAGCCAGTGGCGGGTGGCGGCGGCCCGGCTCCAGGACGAACCCGGCAGCGGGCGCACCCGCATGCGCACGTGCAGGCCCGAGCCGTGGCTGCCCGTGCGCGGCTTGGGGAGCAGCGTGGCGTGCATCCCGTGGCGCTCCGCCACGGCGTAGACGGCGCGCTTGGCGATCATCAGGTGGTCGGCGGCCGCCAGCGGCGGTTGCCAGCCCAGGTCGATCTCGTGCTGGGCGGGCGCCACGGCGTGATGGACCGACTCCACCACGATCCCCATGCTGTCCAGGGCCAGGGCGATCTCCTGGCGCACGGGCTCGCCCGCGTCCCGCACCGACAGGTCCATGTACCCCGCCCGGTCGGGCACCCGCACCTCCGGCCGCCCCCGGCGCCGCCGGAGCAGGTAGAACTCCATCTCGAAGGCCAGTTCCACCGCCACCCCGAGCCCTTCCAGCCGGCGCACCGCGGCCGCCAGCCGCTCCCGCGGGCACCCGTCGAAGGGGCGCCCCTCCCGGGTGAAGATGCCGGCCGGCACCACGGCGACCCGCCCGCCCGCCGGCTCCCAGGGCAGGATGAACACCTGGTCGCCCCCGGCCCGCAGCCGCATCTCCCGCTCCTCGACCCGCATGAACCCCTCCAGGGACGCGCCGTCCACCCGCACGCCCCCGTCCCAGGCGGCGGCGGCTTGCCCGACGGGCAGGGTCAGCCCCTTCTGCACGCCCAGGACGTCGGCGTACACCAGCTGCACCAGGTGCACGCCCTGCTCCGCCAGCCGCCGGGCCCGCTCGTCCGGACGAACCGGCTCAACCGGCGGCCGGCGCATCCCGCCCCGCCCCCTCGCCTTGGGCCGGGCGATGCCGGCGCTGCCAGCGGCGGACCTCATAGAGCACGGCCGGATCCAGGGCCGGGTAGAGGCTGCGGGCCGTGCCCATGCCCGGCACGGCCGGCGCCGGCCCGCGGAAGAGCCGGTCGATCCGCCGCAGGCCCGGGGCCGCCTGGATGGCCGTCCCCGCGCCCGGCCGGCTCGCCGCCCCCGGACGGCCGCTTCCGGCGGCCCGGTGGGCGGGCGCCCCGGCGGCCAGCGGCCAGGGCTCGGCGGCGGCCCGGGCAGCCGGCACGTCGGGCGGGCCCATGACCTCGTCCCGGCCTCGCCGCGCCAGCAGGCGGCGGCGGATCTCGTCCAGGTGCAGGCCCTGCTGGAGCAGCCACTTGATCTCCAGCAGGAGGTCCACGTCGGCCTGGCTGTACCGCCGCTGGTTGCCCGCCGTCCGGGCCGGGCGCACCAGCCCGGCCTGTTCGTAGTAGCGGATCCGCCGCTCGCTGAGGCCGGTCAGGTGGCACACGGCGCCGATGGAATAGAGGGGCAGGTTGCGGTGCCGCGACACGCCAGCCCCCTCCCCTTGCCGTGGGTTCCTTCATACATATGGCGGGATGGCGGCGTCCGTTCCCTGCCCGGGCCGTTCCGGCCCGGGCGGTTCCAGCCCGGGCGGGGAACGGCCCGGGCGCGGCGGCCGGTTCGTCCCGGTCGCCGGCAACACCCGGATCCCAGGCTCCGCCGGTCTTGGGCCGGCCCTGGGGACCCGGGCCCCCGCGGGCCGGACCCTTGAAACCCCGGCCCTGGCTTGGACCGCCCCCCTGGGCCCCGCTGGGAGCCCGCCCCTCCCTGATTCGCCCGCCGGCCACCGTGCCACGTCAGGTTCCCTGACACGCCGGGGCATCCGCCCACCCCGGGACAGGCACCCCACGCCCCGCAGCCCCCATAGCGTGTAGCATCGCCAGGGGTTGCAGCGGGGGCCGGCCGGCGGGGCAACGGGCCCGCGCCGGGATGCGCCGGCCGGCGGCCGGCAGGCGGCGGGCCCCGGGTGGCGGCCCGCGGACTTGGTTTCGACCGGCGACCTTTCACCGGCCACGGCAGGGGCCCCGGCGGCCCGGATGGGCCGCGCCGGGGCGAGGATGGGGGGCATCGGCATGGCCACGCGTCACGGCTGGGTGCGTCATCTGTTTGCCAGCGGCAACACCGGTCACGGCTTTCAATCCTTCTTCGACGACGTCGCCTGGCCCGAGCCGCGGCGGGTCTTCGTCCTCAAGGGCGGCCCGGGCACGGGCAAGTCGGCGGTGATCCGCCTGGTGGCGGAGGGGCTGATGGAACGGGGCGTGGGGGTCGAGCTGTTCCACTGTCCTTCGGACCCGGCCTCCCTGGACGGGGTCAACGCCCCCGACCTGGGCCTGGCGGTGGTGGACGGCACGCCGCCCCACGCGGTGGAACCGCCCCTTCCGGGCCTGGTCGGCCGGCTGCTCAGCCTAGAGGCGACGGCCAACCGCGACCTCCTGGCCGCCCGCCAGGCGCAGATCGACGCCACGGGCCGCCGGGTGCGCCAGCGCTTCCAGCTGGCCCACCGCTACCTGGGCCTGGCCCTGGAGGCCTTGACCCTGTACGAGGACTTCTACCATCACGCCGGGGCCCTGGACCTGGCGGCCCTGGACCACTCCGCCCACGAGATCGAGGCCACCATCTTCGAAGGCCACCGGGTCGTGCGGGCGGGCCGCCGGGGACGGGTGCGGCGGCTGTTCGCCAGCGCGGTGACGCCCGAGGGACCGCGCCATTTCCTGGACAGCCTCCTGGACCCCCTGGAGCGGCGGGTGTTCATCCGGGGCAACCCCGGCACCGGCTGCGCCACCCTGGTGGAACGGGTGGCGGAGGCGGCCCTGCGGCGGGGGCTGGACATCGAGGCCTACCACTGCGGGCTCCACGGGCGCCGGCTGGACCACGTGATCATCCCCGAGCTGGGCGCCGCCGTGGTCCACAATGCCTACCCCCACACCTACGAGCCCAAGCGGGGAGACCTGGTGATCGACACGGCGGCCTTCGTCGACGTGGAGGCCCTGGAGCGCTACCGGGAGGAGATGGAGGTGGCCCAGGCCCTCTTCGGCCAGGCCTTCGACCAGGGGATCTGGTACCTGCGCCGGGCGCTGATGGCCCATCAGGACCTGGAGACCGCCTATGCGACGCCGGAGCTGCGGGCCCAGGTGGAAGCCTTCGCCCGGGAGATCCTGGCGGAGGCGGACGCCCTCTTGGCGGCGGGGACCGGCCGGCACGAAGGCCAGCGCCTGGCCTGAGCCGCGGCCGTCGCCCCGGGCCCGGCGCGGGCCCGTTCACCGGTGCCGGCGGCCCGGCGCCGGCGGGCTGCGGCCCGCTCACCTCCCAGCGCGGCTTGCCGTCCGGGGGGCACCGTCCCTGCCTTCGCCGGCCCGCCCAGCCGCCACCGCGGGGCGGCGGCCGCCCCCTGCGCCGGGCCACAGCCGCTCCCGTCGCCCCCATCCGCCCTCCCGCTCGACCCGCTCCCGTCGCCCCCGTCCACCCCGCCCGCTGCGACCCGGTCGCCCCACCCGCTCCGCCCGCGCTTACCCGGTCCCGTCGCCTCATTCGCCCCGCCCGCTCCGACCCGGTTCCGTCGCCCCACCCGCCCCGCCGCTCCCACCCAGTCCGCCGGCCGGCCCCCGGCGCGCGCCAGGTGATACCTTAGAAGCAGACCCCGCTCCCACCCGGCCGGGCGGCGGCTCCCGGCAGGTACGGGCCTTGGGGCCCCTGAGCCGTCACGGCACTCCATCACCCGGGGAGGCGGCCTCTGTTGGACGAGAACGCGGTCGGCGGGATCCACCACGTCACCATGATCGCCGGCGATCCCCAGGCCAACGCCGACTTCTACGGCGGCGTGCTGGGGATGCGCCTGGTCAAGCGGACGGTGAACTTCGACGACCCCGAGACCTACCACTTCTACTTCGGCGATGAGACAGGCGGGCCCGGCACCCTGCTGACCTTCTTCCCCGTGCCCGGCGCGGCGCGGGGCCGCACCGGCGCCGGGCAGGCCACCCTGGTCTACCTGGCCGTGCCGCCAGGCGCCCTGGACTATTGGGAGGAGCGCCTGGGCCGCTTCGGCGTGCCCTGCCGGCGCCGGCCGGCGCCCGGGGGCCGGCCGGGCCTGTTCTTCACCGATCCCGACGGCCTGCCCCTGGCCTTGCTGGACGAACCGGCCCCCGACCGGCCGGGCTGGCCCGGCGGCCCGGTGCCGGCCCCCCACGCCATCCGGGCGGTGGCCGGCGTTCGCCTCACGGTTCACGATGTCGAACCCACAGGCCGGGTCCTCCAGGCCCTGGGCTACCGCCCTGCGCCTGAGGGAGGAACCGGCGGGACCCCGGCCCTGTGGATTACCGGCGACGGCGGCGCCACCCGCTGGATCGAGCTGGACGTGGCCCCCGGCCTGCGCCGCGGCACCCTGGGGGCGGGCACGGTCCACCACGTCGCCTTCCGCACCGCCGGCGACGCGACCCAGCAGGCCTGGCGGAACCGCCTGACCCAGCTGGGCCTGCACGTCACGCCCGTCCAGGACCGGCAGTACTTCCGCTCCATCTACTTCCGGGAGCCGGGCGGCGTGTTGTTCGAGATCGCCACCGACCCGCCGGGCTTCCTGATCGACGAGGACCGGGCGTCCCTGGGCACGGGCTTGCGCCTGCCGCCCTGGTACGAGCCGGCCCGTGCAGCCCTGGAGAAGGCGCTGCCACCGCTGCACCATCCCAGCGGCTTCGCCGAGCTGGGGTTCATCCACCGCTTCGTCCCCGCCGCGGAGGAGGACGGGAACCGCCCCGCGCCGGTGCTGCTCCTCTTGCACGGCACGGGCGGGGACGAGCAGGACCTCTTGCCGCTGGGAGCCCACCTCCGGCCCGGCGCCGCCCTCCTCAGCCCCCGGGGGCAGGTGCTGGAAGGGGACATGCCCCGTTTCTTCCGCCGCCTGGCCCCGGGCGTCCTGGACGCGGACGACCTGGCCCGCCGGGCCGGCGACATGGCCGGGTTCGTCCGGGCGGCGGCCCGCCGCTACGGCTTCGCCGCCGGCCGTGTGGTGGCCGTGGGCTACAGCAACGGGGCCAACCTGGCCGCGGCGCTGCTGTTGCGGCACCCCGACCTGCTGGCCGCCGCCGTCCTGTTCCGGCCGATGCCGGTGCCGGTCGAACCGGCAGCCCCGGGAGCCCTGGCCGGACGACCCGTCTTCATCGCCGCCGGGCGCCAGGACCCGGTGGTGCCGGCGGACCAGAGCCGGGAGCTGGCCCGGCAGCTGGAGGCCGCCGGCGCCGCCGTCACCCTCCACTGGGCGGACGGTGGCCACGGGGTCGAACCGGCCGAGGTGGAGGCCGCCGGCCGCTGGCTGGCCGAGGCGCCCCTCCCCCCGGCGGCGCCCTGAGGAGGGAAGCCACGGCCGGCCGGGCCTGAGAAGGGAAGCCGCCGCCGGCGGGGAAAGAACGGTGCGAAGCGGCAGCCCACGCCCGGTCCACCTTCGGCGCCCACCGGTGGACCGGGGCGCCCGGAAGGGGGGAGCGGCGTGGAAGGGATGCCGGACCCGCGGGTCCCGGACCCATGGCCCGATCTGGAGGAGCTTTGTCGCCTGCCCCACCGGGGAACCGGCACGCCGGAGGAAGGCCGGGCCGCCCGCTGGCTGGCGGCGCGCCTCAAGGAGCTGGGATTCGAGGTCGACGTCCAGCCCTTCCGGGCCCCGCGCCACACCCTCTACCTGGGACCGGGCCTGATCGGGCTGGTCCTGGCGGTGCTGGGCCTGGCTGGCGCGCGGCCGGACATCCCGGGGGCCCTGGCTGGTCTTCTGGCCCTGGGAGGCCTGCTGGCCCTGGTGCCCCTGGTGGGGGAGCTGGCCCTGTGGCCCAAGGGCGTCCCCGTCAGCCTGGCGTGGGTCGTCCCCCGCGGCCGGTCCCAGAACGTGGTGGCCCGCTGGCCACGCGCCGGCGCGCCGGCGTCGCCCTCCACACCCTCCGGGACGGCCGCTGGCGCGGCGGGCCCTGGCGCCAGGCCTGCGGCAGCGCCGGCCCTGCGCCTGGTGATCGCCGCCCACTACGACACCCAGTGGGGCAGCTGGCTCTTCGCCCCGCGGTTCCTGCCCTGGCTGCAGGCCTTCTTCACCGCCGGCTACGGCGCCTTCGCGGCGGTGCCGCTGCTGCTGGCGGCCCGCGCCGGCGGGCTTCCCGTGGCCGGGCCGCTGGCCGCCGCGGCCTGGGCGTCGGCCGCCGTGGCCGCGTTCCTCCTGATCAGCTGGGCCACGGGACGGCCGATCAATGGAGCCAACGACAACGGCTCGGGCGTCGCGGTGGCCCTGGCCCTGGCCCGCCGCTGGGCGTCGGCGCCCCTGCCCGGCGTCGAGCTGCTCGTCGCCCTGACGGGCGCCGAGGAGACCGGGATGCGGGGCATGGCGGCCCTGCTGGAGCACCCCTGGTTCCGTGACGGCCGGGGCCCGGTGGCCGTCGTCAACGTCGACAACGTGGGGGCGGGCCGGCTCCACTACCTGACCGCCGAAGGGATGGTGGTGCCGGTCCGCTACGACCCGGGGCTCGTCGAGCAGGCCCGGCGGCTGGCGGGGGAGCTGCCCCCGGGACGGCTGACGCCCGGGCCACGGCCCCTCCTCCCCACCGACGCCCTGGTGCCGGCGGCCCGGCGGATCCCGGCCATCACCTTCCTGGCCACGGGTGCGGACGGCCGGATCCCCCACTATCACTGGCACACCGACCGCTTAGAGCACGTGGACCGGACCCACCTGGCCCAGGTGGCCCAGGTGCTCTGGGCCTACGTGAGCCGCCTGGCCGCGGCGGCCGCCCTTGAACGACCCGGTGCGCCGCGGGAGCGGTAAGAAAGCGGCCGGGGAGCCGCGGGGAGCGGCCGGAATCGGGAGCGGCCGGGGGCGGGAGCGGCCGGAGGGCGGGGTTAAGCTGCGCACCCCAACGGCCCGGAGCCGGTCGCCGGGAACCGGGCGCGCGCCGGGTGGTGAAATCGGTTGTCCATCCGAGTGCGGGAGCCACGTTCATGGGATATAAAAGAACGGTGGACCCAATCCCCGTAAGGAGGGACGCACCCAGCATGAAGCGCGCACGCCGTTCTCTGCTGGTGCTGGTCGCCCTGATGCTGGTGGCCCTGCCGGTCCTGGCCGCGTGCGGTGGCGGCGGTGGCGGCGGCAACGAGGGCAACGGTGACCAGGCCGCTGGCAACAAGATCACGGTCACGGCCCAGAGCCTGTCCTTCGACAAGACGGAGATCAACCTGAAGAAGGGCCAGACCTACACCATCGAGCTGGTCAACAACGACTCGGTCCAGCACGACCTGGTCTCCGAGCAGCTGGACCTGGAGATCCCCCTGACGGATCCCGGCAAGAGCAACTCGGTGGAGTTCACGCCGCAGCAGACCGGGGACTTCGAGTTCATCTGCACCGTTCCCGGTCACAGCGCCACGATGAAGGGCACCATCCACGTGACCGAGTGATCGACCAGGGATTTCCCGAAACAGGCAGCGAGGCGCGGTAACGCGCGGATCACATCCCCGCAAGCTCGGGAGGCAGCCGGCCGGCTGCCTCCCGCGTCTTTCCCGGCGCCGGCGCACCGTCACCCGGGGCACCGCACCCCAGGGGCGGCGGGGCGCCCTCGTACGATATATTGATGGCGGAGATGGCGGAGACGGCGGAATCCCGGCCGGAGACGAGCAGCGCCGGTGGGAACGAGGTGACCCGGGTGCGGCCGACCCCGAGCATGGAGGACTACCTGGAGACGATCTACGAGCTCATCCGCAGCAAGGGCTACGCCCGGGTGAGCGACATCGCCCTGGCCCTCAACCTGCAGCCTTCGTCGGTCACCCGCATGGTCCAGCGGCTGGACGAGCAGAACTTCGTCACCTACGAGCGCTACCGGGGCCTCGTGCTCACCGAGCGAGGCGAGGCCATCGGCAAGGCCATGCGCCGGCGTCACGAGACCCTGGCCACCTTCCTGCGCCTGCTGGGCGTGCGGGACGAAGCGGTGGTCCAGCAGGACGTGGAGGGCATCGAGCATCACGTCAGCCACGAGACCCTGGAGCGGATCGAGCGCTTCGTCGCCTTCGCCCGGGCCAACCCCGCCTGGATGAACCAGCTCCATGCGGCCCTGCGCGAGGGAGACGACGCCGGCAGCCCGGAACCCGCCGAGAACCCGGGCCGTCCCGGCGCCCGGCATCCCCAGGGCGCGCCCAGCACCCGTGGTCGCGCCAGCGGCGGGACCGGCCCCCAACGCGGGCCGGGCACGGGCGACGGCGGCCTCCCCCACCCCGGCACCCCCGCCGGGGCCGCCGGGGACGCCCCCTCCCACCCCGGCGCCGGGACCGCCATCGCCACCGGCACCGGGGGCCGGCGGGCCGCCACGCCCGAGGTCGGGGCGCCGGACCCGGCGGGCGGGCGGCCTTAGCCGCCCACCTCGCAGCGGACGTAATCCTTGAAGACGTAACCCGTCTCGCCGCCGACCAGCTGGACCTCGGCCCAGAAGCCCTCAAAGGCCATGACGATGACGGGCGTGCCGCGCCCCACCCGGGCCAGGGCTTCGGACTTGCCGGAGGGACGCTGGCGGACGTTGACGTCGTCGTGGGTGATGACGCCGAAGCAGTGGAAGCGCTCGGGGACGCGGTCCTGGAAGAGCTCAAGGCTCTGCAGCTGGAAGCGCTGGTAGTTGTACATCATCTGGGCCAGGCGGCGCTCCGTCTCCGTGGTGGCCGCATCGACCAGCTGCTTGTAGTGGTCGAGCAGGGGCCGCTCCTGCTCCCGCAGTTCCGCCGCCAGTTCCCGAATGCGCGACACGGTTCCTCCCCCTTCCGATGGCGTCCCGGCGAACAGGGCACCGGCTCCCGGCCGCCGGGCGGTGCGGCTCCGTCCCGGGACCGCCCGCGGCGGCCAGCGGACCGGCGGTCCCCGCGCGGACCCGGCGGGTGAACCGGCGCCCGCCGGCGGATGAACCGGCACCGGGGCCCGCCTCCGGGGACCCGTATGACCCTATGCGCGGGAGGAACCGGACATGCCGGGAGGTGGGCCCGTGTCCACACCCTTCGGTTTCCTGCCGCCCCCCGCCCCGCCCTACGCCGTGGTGGTGGCGGGCGGCGACCTGGACGAACCGGCCCTGGCGGACGAGGTCGCCCACCTGGCCCGCAGGGCCTCCCTCTGCGTCGCCGCCGACGGCGGCCTCCGCCTGCTGCGCCGGGCCGGCCTCTGGCCCCACCTGCTGTGCGGCGACTTCGACACCCTGGGCCCCGAGGAGGTGGAGGCGGCGCGGGCGGCCGGCGTGGAGGTGGTGCCGGTTCCTCCCGCCAAGGACTTCACCGACACCGAGCTGGCGCTGGACCTGGCCCGCCGGCGGCTGGGGCGGGTCCCTCTCTATCTCGTGGGCGGCGTGGGGGACCGGGTCGACCACACCCTGGCCAACCTGCTCCTGGTGGCCCGGTGGTGGGCCGGCGGCCACCCCCTGACCGTCCTGGCGGGCCCGGCCCACGTGCGGCCCCTGGCCGGCCCCGGCGAGGTCCAGTTCCACGGACGACCCGGCCAGACGGTCTCCCTGGTTCCCCTCAGTCCCCGCATGACCGGCGTCACCACCGAAGGCCTGGTCTACCCGCTCCGGGACGCAACCCTGGCCTGGGGGACCGCCTACACCGTCAGCAACGCCCTGGCGGGTTCCCAGGGGGCGTTCCGGGCCCGCACGGGGCTGGGCCTGGTGGTGCTCCAGCGCCGCAGCTGACCAGTCCCCGGGCCTGGGGCGCGGGCCTCGTGGCTGGCGGCTCAGGGGATGGTCCGCAGGGGCACCAGCCGGTGGGGCGGGCCGTCGTCCGGGCTGGGGAGCCGATCCGGGTGGAGCCAGGCGGCCAGCCGTTCCAGGCCGTCCAGGGCCGCCGGCCCCACCCCCAGCAGCTGGGCCGGAGCCAGGTACAGGGCCGTGGCCACCGGCGGGCCGCCCGGCACCGCCGGCACCGCCGGCCCCAGCAGCGGCGTCACCACCCGCACCGCCGGTGACCAGGGCAGGGACCGCCACCGGTCCTCCCCCGTCTGCCAGCCCGGGCCGGTGACGAGGGAGGCCAGCCCCGCCCGCCGCGCCAGGGCTCCCAGCCGGGCCCGCCAGCCGGAACCCGGAGGAACCGGCTCGCCGGCCAGGGCGGCTCCGCCGCCGTCCAGCAGCCGGCCCCCCGCCCGCTCCACCAGGGCGGCCGCCGGGCTGCCCGGCCCGGCCCACACGGGCGGCTGGTCCCAGGCCAGCACCAGCACCGGGGGGCGCTGGGGCCAGGGGACGGAGCCAACGGCGGCCGCCACCCGGTGGAGGCGCCGCCGGTAGGCGCCGGCCACCTCCCGGCCCCGCCCGGGCCGGTGCAGCCATCCGGCCAGGCGCTCGGCCGCCGCCGGCAGCTCCCCCACGTCCAGCCAGCGCAGGGTGGCCACCGCCCAGCCCCGAGCCCGCAGGGTGCGCGCCAGCCCCGGCTGGCGGGTCACCGCCGGCAGCAGCACCAGGTCGACGGCGCCCGGCCGCAGGTGCTGGATCTCGGCCCCGGGCGGCAACACCGTCACCGTCCCGCCGTCCTCACCGCCCAGCAAGGCGCGGGCCAGGTCGCACAGGTCCCGGCCGCTGCAGGCGATGCGGCGCGGGGGTCCGGGCAGGGTGACCCGCTGGCCCAGGTCGTCCCGGAAGACCCACCGGGCCGCAGGCGGGCCGGCCGGCCCTTGCCGCCCTCCCGCCGCCGGGGCGCCGGCACCCACCCATCCCGCGGCCAGGCCGAGGGCGACGGCCACTCCCCAGACCCACCCGCGCCTCCAAAAACCCAGCCTCCAAAAACCCATGGGCACCGGGATCGGCCCTCCCGGTGCCCATGGCTATGTGCTCGCCGCGACGGCCAGACCGCCGGCGCCGCCCCGCCGATCGGGCTTCGCGCCGCCGGTCCGGAAGCCGCCTGGGGCCGGGCGAGCCTCGGGACCGGCAGGCGACGGGCCCGGGCAGCCGGCCCGCGGTCCCTGCTGACCGGCGCGCCGCAAAGGGCACGGTCCTCCCGGCACCGTCGCCGGGGCCGGCCGGCGGAGCCGGGTGACCGGCACCCCCCGGCGCCCGGGGGTCCGGCCGCCGCCCCGACCCCCAGCCGCCCCTTGCCTACTCGGCGGGCAGGGCGGCCAGGCGTTCCTTCAGTTTTTGGATGCTGGCGATGGCCGACGGGTCGACGCCCCGCAACAAGGCGGCATAGACCGAGACGAAATCGCCGAAATAGGCCAGGCTGAGCAGCTGGGCCAGCCGGCCCTGCCCCCGCCCCTGGACGGTCACCCACTCCGCCCGGTCGCCCACCAGCTCGGCGGTGATGGCCATCCGAGCCTGGTTGCGGGGGTGATCGGCGGGCGCCTCCAGGCGGACGATCAGCGGGCGGGCCCGCCCGGACCCGAAGCCGGCGCCGGGCGCCGGCTCGCCCTCCCGGGCCCGGCCGGAGGCCGCCGCCACCGCGACCCCGCCGGGGACCGGGTCCGCCCCGGCCGGCTGCGCCCCGACCCCCTCCCAGCCCATGATCTCGTTGTGGTTGAGCTCGGGAAAGCTGTGGGAATGGGCCAGCTGCTTGGCGTTCTCGTTGATCTGGCACTGCCACCGGTAGGCGGCCGCCTGGCCGAGCCGCCCGGCCCCGTAGACGAAGAGGGGCCGGTCCAGAAGCCGCCGGGCCAGGGCCTGCGCCGGCCCCTCGGGGCCATTGGGCTCCAGCTCCCGGGCCAGGGACCGCAAGACGGCGATGGCCTCCTCCACCTGGGCCGACGGGTCGCCCAGCCCCGCCCAGGCGCAGGTCAGGTAGAGGACCGGCAGCATGAGGTAACCCAAGGCGGCCCGGGGCGCCAGGCCGGCCGGCACCCGGACCTGACGAACCGGCCGGCCGGCCGCCTCGGCGGCCGCCGCCCGCTCCAGCAAGGGGCCGCCGCTCGCCACCGCCACCACCGCGGCTCCGCGGCGCAACGCCTCGTCGAAGGCGCTCAGGGTCTCTTCCGTCGCGCCGGAATAGCTCACGGCAAAGACCAGGTCCCGGGGCCCCACCCAGCCGGGCAAGCCATAGTCGCGGTGGACCACCACGGGCACCGGCGCCTCCGGTTCCAGCACCGCGGCAACGAAATCGCCGCCGATGGCCGAGCCCCCTAACCCGGCCACCAGGACCGCCCGCGGGACCTCCGCCAGGGGCCGGGGCACGTTGGTGGCGTCCCGGCCGAGCCGCAAGGCCTCCTCCAGCTGGTGGGGGAAGGCCGCCACGACCCCCAGCATCCCCGACCGGTCGAAGGCTCGCAGCCCCTGCCAGTCCACGGCCCCGCTGGCGTCCTGGTCCCCGCTGGCCCTCCCGGCCGGCGCCGCCCGGCCGGCGGCACCGGCGCCATCCCTGACCATCTCTCCGGCGTCCATCCTTCGGCCTCCCTCTCGACGCCCCTGGACGTCCCGATGGTGCCGTTGATCACCCCTGCGCGGGCGGACGCCATCCCCCGCCACCCTGGCCGGCCGCCGACGCGCCGCCGGCCGATCCCCCGTCCCGCCTGTCTCAGCCGTCGCCGCCGTCCTCCCCGTGGACGGCGGCCTCCGCCGGCCCGCCGCCCAGGGACGGGATCGCATAGACCTCCGCGGGCGGCGGCGCCGGCCCGCCCGCAGGCTGCTCCACCAGGATCCCCTCCCGCGCCAGGGTGGCCGCCGTGGCGTCGACGAGCCCGTCCCCGCCGGGCAGGCCCAGGGCGGGAAAGCCGCCGGGCGGCAACACCAGCCGGTAGGGCATGGCCAGCCGCAAGCGCGATCCCTGCACCACCGGCCAGAGCCCCAGGGCGAACAGTTCCGCTTCGATGCGCACGGGTTCGGCCTCCAGGCCCTGCCCCCGGCACCAGGCCGCCAGGGCGTCCAGGTCGACGGCGGTGCCGCCGGCCCCGGCGCGGGAGGCCACCAGGTCGGCCACCACGGCCCAGGCGGTGGCCGGCGACTCGAGCCAGGCGGCCGGCAGGTGGACGGGCTGGTCCGGCCAGAGCCGCTCCGCCGCCAGGTCCCACAGGGCCGCCCGGGCAGCGCCGCGGGCCCGGCCCGGCCCGGCCGCAGCCGGTTCGTCCGCCGGGGTCTCCCCGGCCTCGCCGGCGCCGTTGGCTTCGCCCTCCGGCTCCTCGTTGCGGCCCGTCAGCAGCACCGGCAGCCAGGGGTCGAACCAGGCGGTGACCTGCCAGCGCCGGTGGAACCGCTCCACCAGCCCGGGCCCGGGCGCCTCGCCGGCGGCCGCGGCCGCCCGGCGGATCCGGGCACCAAGCCAGCGGGCAGCCTCCTGGGGCGTCAGGACGCCACCGGCCGGCCCATCCCCCGCCGCCGGGGACGCCCCCCGAGCCGCCGCGCCGGTGTCGGCCTTCGTACCGGCGGCCGCCTCCGCCTCCAGCCCCTCCGCCTCCAGCCGCCGGAAGGCGGCGTGGAGCATCACGGCCCGGGCAAAGATGGGGTCGGCCAGGGCCAGGGCGACCAGCTGGTCCGCCTCGCTGCCGGCCCGGACCCAGGTGTCGTTGAGGGGCGTGGCGGTCCAGGTGTCGTCCAGCCCCGTCAGCCACCCCATGGTGTGAAGGTAGGCGATGACCTGGCGGGCCTGGGAGCGCTGGCGCCAGCGGCCCAGGTAGGAGGTGAGCTGGGCGGTGTCGTAGACGTGGCCCGCCAGCAGTTCCGCCAGGAGCCCCCGCACCGCAGCCAGGTTGGTCGGCCGCGGCCCGTAGGCGGGCGCCCCGACCACGCCCGCGGCCCCGGGGTCCGTGGCCAGCCATGCCGTCAGGCCGAACCGGTCCCGCCCGTACCGGAGCACGGCCGGATCCTCGTTCAGGGCCCGGGCCACCGTGCGCCGGGGGTAGCGCCGCTCCGCCTGCACGGCGGCGACCACCTGGTCCAAGGCCACCGGCTCCCCCGCTTCCGCCAGGGCATCGCGGCAGAGCTGGGTCAGGTTGCGCTCGGGCTCCCGTTCCCAGTGGCTGAGGCCGTAGATCCCCCGGTCGACCCGGCGGAAGGGCTCCCCGGAGGAGAGGATCGTCAGCACATGGGTCGGGGGCATCTTCCGCCCTTCGGGCAAGAGCTCATTGACCAGCCGGGTCAGCTCCGCGTAGTGCAAGGGCCGGCCGGCCCGCTGCAGGGCCTGGTAGACGTAGTCGCGGGCCCGCACCCGCCGCCCCTCCCGCCAGGAGGCCAGGCCGTACAAGCCGCCCTGGAACCGGGTGAAGGATCCCTGGGTGGCGACCGCCGCCCGGGCCATGGCCTCGGCCGGCGCGGGCAAGTCCTCCATGGTTTCCGCCAGGTGGCGGGCCAGGTCGGCGAGGGGCAAGGGACGGCCGGCGGCGGCCAAAAAGGCCTCGAGCCGCCGCGCCGCATCGGGCAGGCGCTGGGCGATCTCCACCGTCGACCAGGTGGAACCGGCCACCCGGCGCAACCCCGGCGTCAGCTGGACCAGCAGGCCGACCAGCCGCACCGCCTCGTCGGTCGCCTCGGGCACACCCACGGCGCCGTCCTGCCGCAAGGCCTCCGCTAGCTCGGCGGGGCCCGCCGCCCCGCAACGGGTCGCGGCGGCCAGCACCGCCCGGACCAGGGGCTCGAACCGCTCCAGCTTGGCCCGCGCCCGGGCCCGCCGCAGGGCCCGCCCCTGGACGACGCTGACCCACTGCCGGGTGGTCTGCCAGCGGGCGGCGATGGCGGACAGGTCGTGGGGTTCCAATCCCAGGAGGCCGTAGCGCAGGGCCAGGACCTCCCGCTCCCGGTCGGCCAGGGGCTCGATCAGCTCCTGCAGCCAGTCGGCCAGCTCCCGTGGCACCGACTCCCGCCGGCTGCGTTCCTGCCGGTAGCGCTCCAGGGCCTCGAGGATCGTGCCCACGCCACTCTCCCCCAGCCCTCGGAGCCGCCGCAGCCCTTCCAGGGTGAAGCCGGCCACGGCGCCGACGGTGTGCAAGTCCGCCCGCTGGAGGGCGGTCACCACGCGGCGGGGCAACAGCAGGGCGGCGATGGGGGCCGGGTCGTCCATCAGGTCGGGGGCCAGGGGATCGCCCGTGGCCCCTCCCGGCGGCGGCAGCGGCCGGCCGGACTGGAGGGCGTCCAGCCGGTGGCAGATCTCCGCCAGCGAGCGCGGGCCCAGGCCCCGCAGCCGCCGGAGGCCCGGCTCGCCCAGCTCCAGCAACTGGCCCACCGTCTGGATCCCGGCCCGGCGCAGGGCCCGGTAGGCCCGCTGGCCCAGGCCCAGCTCCTCCACGGACAGCCGCCGGACCGGCTCGGGAAAGCGCCGGGGATCGTAGCGGACGGCCCGGGCCAGCAGCTCCTGCTGGTAGCCCGCGTCGGCCATGACCCGTGCCAGCTCCGTCACCAGGGCCAGCAGGCCGCGGGTCCCCATGCCCCGGGCGGCCAGGAGGCGAGGGTCCTCGCGCCAGGCCAGGTCGCCCACCGTTTCGTACCCCCGCTGCTGCAGGGCCATCCGAACCCGGGGCGGGATGTCCAGCAGGTTGAGGGGGACCCCGGCCAGCGACGTCCCCGCCGGCCCCCCCGAGGGGGTCGCCTCCCAGGGCCCGTCCCGGCCGTCCCCGGGGTCTTCGGCGGCGGAGACGAGGCCGCGGGCGTCCGCCGGCCGGACCGCCGCCCCGGACGAGGCGTCCGCCGGCCGGACCGCCGCCCCAGACGAACCGGCCATCTCCGCCATGCCACTCGCGCCAGGCCGCCCGGCGCCGCCCGCCAGTCCGGGGCCTGTGGACGGGCCGGGAGACGGCCCGGGGTCAAGGCCCGGCCCCCCGGCACCGGGCGTCGCCAGGCTCGGCGCATCGGGCGCCAGTTCCATTCTTTCCCCTCCGTACGGGCGCCGCCCGGCGGCTGCGGGAGGCCCGGCCGGCCGCGGCCGCCCGGGCCGCGGCCGGGCACCAGGCGGGATGCCGCCGGTGCGGTGACGTATCGCCGTCGCCATCGGCTACCACAATTTTCGACAAAACCCTGTCGAATTGTGACGAAGCCGGGGACGACCACTTAAACCAATCGTGTTCGATTGTAAACTTTTCTTGACGGTTTCCACCAGAGCATTGGCGCACCCCAACACGCCAGGAGCCGGTGGTTCACCACCGGCTCCTGGCTCCGGCGGGCCGGCATGCCCCGCCGGCCCCCTGGTTCCACCTGTTGCGGCCTGCCCGCACGCCGCCGTCAGCGCCCCGCCCGGGTGGCGTACATCTGCCGCAGCTGTTCCGGCACGTCGGGATCGCGCAGGGTGGTGGTGTCGCCCAGTTCCCGGCCTTCGACGATGTCCCGCAGAAGCCGGCGCATGATCTTGCCGCTGCGGGTCTTGGGCAGGTCGGGCACGAACAGGACGCGGTCGGGCCGGGCGATGGGGCTGATCACCTTCGCCACGTGCTCCTTGAGCTCCGCCTCCAGCTCGGGGCTGCCCTGCCGGCCCGCCTCCAGGATGACGAAGCCCACCGGCACCTGGCCCTTGAGCTCATGGGGTGCCGCGATCACCGCCGCCTCGGCGACCGCCGGATGGGAGACCAGGGCGCTCTCGATCTCCATGGTGCTGAGCCGGTGGCCGGCCACGTTCATCACGTCGTCGACCCGGCCCAGGACCCAGAAGTAGCCGTCCTCGTCGATCTTGGCGCCGTCGCCCGGATAGTACACGTCCCGGCCCCACTTGGACCAGTAGGTGTTGATGTAGCGCTCCTCGTCGCCCCAGATGCCCCGCAGCATGGAGGGCCAGGGACGCAGGATGGCCAGATAGCCGCCCCCCTGCCCCGGCGGCACCGGGTTGCCCTGGTCGTCCAGGACGGCGGCCTTGATCCCCGGGAACGGCCGGGTGGCGCTGCCGGGCTTGGTCACCGTGACCCCGGGCAGCGGGGTGATCATGATGGCGCCGGTCTCCGTCTGCCACCAGGTGTCGACGATGGGGCAGCGGCCGCCGCCGATGTGCTCGTGGTACCACATCCAGGCCTCCGGGTTGATGGGCTCGCCCACGCTGCCCAGGAGGCGCAGGCTGGAGAGATCGTGGCGCCGCGGGTACTCGGGGCCGTCGGCGGCGAAGGCGCGGATGGCCGTCGGCGCCGTGTAGAAGACCGTGACGCCGTACTTCTCGACGATCACCCAGGGCCGGTCCTTGTCCGGCCAGTCGGGTGCCCCCTCGTACATCACCGTGGTGGCGCCGTTGGCTAGGGGGCCGTAGACGATGTAGGAGTGGCCGGTGATCCAGCCGATGTCGGCCATGCACCAGTAGACGTCGTCCTCGTGCAGGTCGAAGACCCACTTGGTGGTGGCGTACACGCCGGTCAGGTACCCGCCGGTGGTGTGGACGATGCCCTTGGGCCGGCCGGTGGTGCCCGAGGTGTACATCATGAAGAGCATGTCCTCGGCGTCCATCACCTCGGGCGGGCACAGCCGCTGGGCCTTCTCCATCAGCTCGTGCCACCAGCGGTCGCGGCCCGGCGTGAAGGGCACGTCGTCACCGGTGCGCCGGACCACCACCACCGCCTCCACGTCCTGCTTGCCCCCGAGGAGCCGGATGGCCTCGTCGGCCTGGGCCTTGAGGGGCACCACCTTCCCCCGCCGGTAGAAGCCGTCGCAGGTGATGAGGAACCGCGAGCCGGCGTCCTCCATGCGGGAGGCCAGCGCCTGGGGGCTGAAGCCGGCGAAGACCACCGAGTGGGGCGCGCCGATGCGGGCGCAGGCCAGCATGGCGATGGGCAGCTCCGGGATCATGGGCAGGTAGATGGTGACCCGGTCGCCCCGCCGCACGCCCAGGTCCTTGAGGACGTTGGCAAACCGGTTGACCTCCCGGTAGAGGTCGTAGTAGGTCAGGGTGCGGGTGTCGCCGGGCTCGCCCTCCCAGATGATCGCCGCCTTGTTGCGGCGCGGCCCCCGGATGTGCCGGTCGACGCAGTTGACGCTGGCGTTGAGCTTGCCGCCCACGAACCACTGGGCGAAGGGCGGGTTCCATTCCAGCACCCGGTCCCACTTCTGGAACCACTCGAGCTCCTCCGCCCACCGCGCCCAGAAGCCCTCGGGATCCCGCTCGGCCTCTTCGTAGACCGACTCGTCGCGCACGTGGGCCCGCGCCCGGAAGTCCTCCGGCGGCGCAAAGCGGCGCTCCTCCTTGAGAAGGGCGTCGATGGGCCGTGCACCGGCCTCTGCCATGATCTCCCCTCCCTGGGCGAGCAAGGGCCCGGCGACGACCCGGGCCCCACCGCCCGCCGGAATTCGTCCCCTGTACCTGTTATTAGGACGAAACCGGCCGGGATCCTGCGCCGGATGGCCGGGCCGGGCCGCCGCGCCCCGGCAGGCCGGGCACGGGGCGGCCCCGCGAGACCCTTTCGGGCCCGCGGGGCCGCCCCTGCCGGCCGGTTCGTCCCCCACGACCGCCGGTCAGTCGGCCGTCACCTCGCCGGGATGGGTCTCCCGCCAGATGGAGATCACGTTGGTCTCCTTGAGCAGGAACGTACCGACGACGAAGGTGATGGAGGCCACGATGATCGGATACCAGACGCCGGCGTAGATGTTGCCGGTGTTGGCCACCAAGCTGGCCGAGATGTAGGGCGTCAGGCCGCCGAACCAGCCGTTGCCCAGGTGGTAGGGCAGGGACAAGGCCGTGTAGCGGATCTTGCCCGGGAACATCTCGACCAAGAAGGCGGCGATGGGTCCGTAGACCATGGTGACGTAGATGACCTGGATCCAGACCAGCAGGGTCAGCACGACGGGATTGCCGGCGTACTGGTGCATCAGCTGGTAGAGCGGGTAGTAGGTCAGGGCGGCGATCAGGTTCCCCGCCATCATGATCGGCTTGCGGCCGATCCGGTCCGAGAGGTGGCCGAAGACGATGAAGAAGGGCGTGGCCAGGGCCAGGGCGACGGCCACGATGGTGTTGGCGGTGACGAAGTCGACCTTCAGGGTGTTCTGCAGGTAGACCAGGGCGTAGAACTGGCCAGTGTACCACACCACCGCCTGGCCGGCCGTGGCGCCCAGCAGGGCGAGCAGGACCAGCTTCCAGTTGCGGAAGGTCTCCGAGACCGGCGCCTGGGAGGTCTTCCCCTGGGCCTTGAGCTGCTGGAACAGGGGCGACTCCTGGAGGCGCATGCGCATCCACGCCGACAGCACCAGCAGGACCGCCGAGAGCAGGAACGGGATGCGCCAGCCCCAGGCGTTGAAGGCCTCCGGGCTCATGGACAGCCGGACGGCCAGGATCACGCCCAGGGAGACGAACAGGCCCAGGGTCGCCGTCGTCTGGATGAAGGAGGTGTAAAAGCCCCGCCGCCCGTCCGGGGCGTGCTCGGCCACGTAGGTGGCCGCGCCGCCGTACTCGCCGCCCAGGGCCAGGCCCTGCAGCAACCGGAGGACCAGGACGATCAGGGGCGCGGCGATGCCGATCTGGCTGTAGGTCGGCACCAGGCCGATGGCCGTGGTGGCGCCGCCCATGATCAGCAGGGTCATCAGGAACGCGTACTTGCGGCCGATGAGGTCGCCCAGGCGGCCGAACACCAGGGCGCCAAAGGGCCGCACCAGGAACCCGGTGGCAAAGATGGCCAGGGTGTTGAGCAGGGCGACGGTCGGGTTCCCCTTGGGGAAGAAGGCCGAGGCGATGACGGTGGAAAGGCTGCCGAAGATGTAGAAGTCGTACCACTCGATGATGGTCCCCCCGGCCGAGGCGGCGATGACGCGCCAGATGCTCTGGCGGTCCGCCGGGCCGGCGGTGGCAGTGACCGCACCCATTCAGAGGACCTCCCCTCTCGCGCTGAGCATCCCGCGGAACGCTCCCGGGCAGCCGGGGCCGCCCTACCCCGCACCGGGCCCCCAATCCCGGTCCGGGGCAACCCCTGGACGTCGGACCTGTTCCACCAATCCCTCCCTTCCTGTGACGGGCATCGCCGCCGGGGTGAACCCGTTCACCGGCCGTCGACCCCGGCCCGCCGCCGCAGCCGGGAACCCGCGGCCTTCGGCCGGGCGGTCCGCGACGGCGGCGGTCTGCGCCGGCGGTCCCATGGGGATACGACGGATGAGTGCAACGTGGCGGTGAACCGGGCGGTTCACGGCGCGAGACGCCCGGGGCCCGTCGGGCCGGGGTCTGGCGTGGCGGCACCGCCTGGCGACGCCGCGGGATCGTCCCGTGGCACGATATGGGAAGGCTTATTCCGCGGCGGCCGGCGAACTCCTGCTGAAGGATGACCCGGCGCCCGCCTGCCGGCGGCGCAGCCGGGGCCACCGGGGCGCAGACCCTGGACCCGGGCGCTCCACGGCCCGCCGCAGCCGCCAGCGGGCCTCCGCCCAGCGCACCGCGAAGAACACGGCCACGGTCAAGGCCAGGCTCGCCGCCCCCGCCGCCCCGTAGGCCGGGGTCGCGTATGGCGCCAGCGCCTCCCGGGTGAAGGCCAGGGCGGATGCCACGGGCAGGGCCTCCCGCCAGCCATCGGGGAAGCCCTCCTGCATCCACCGCCCGGCGAAGCCGAAGAGGTACAAGGCCAGGCGCTCCAGGAGGAGCGGCCAGGCGGCGAAGGTCACGGGGTAGACCCAGCCGCGGCCGCCGTGGGTGAGCCCCGTGTACAGGCCCGCGAAGAGATAGGGCAGGACGACCAGGGCCACGGCCATGCGCCCGCCGCCCTCGGGCCCCGCGCCGAAGAGGGTCGTCCCGGCCGCGGGCACCGCGGTGTACAGGGCGGTCACCGCGTAGACCACGCTCAGGAGGAACCAGCCCAGGGGCGCCGGGTCGACGGGCGGCGGGAGGTCCTGCTCAGGGAAGACGCCGGGCCCCTCCCCGGCCCCCGCTCCGGGCCCACCCGCCGCCGGAGCGGCCGGCGCCCCCGGCCCCGCCGGCGGCCTCTCGGCCGGCGGTCCCCACGGTTCGCCGGAGGCGCCCCTGGGCCCCCCGGCCCGGCGGGCCAGGCGCCCCGCCACGCCGCCGCGCCCTGATGCCGCCGATCCGGCCCGGCCGCTGGCGGGCGCTCCCGCGCCGGCAGGCCCCGCGGCAGCGTCCGGACCGATCAGCAAGAGCTCGGGTTCGTCGACGGGTGCAGGCTCCTCCGCGGGGCCGCCCACCGGTTCCGGCCGGCCCCCCGCCGGCTCCGCCCGCCGTCGCTGGGATCCTCCCGCCATCGGCTCGCCCCCTCCCGGCAGCCCCCTGCCCGCCGCCGGCCCATCCTGGCCCTGACTTCCCCATCCACCCCGCCGGTTCCTCCCGCCGGGGCCGGCCGGGACCGCCACAAGATCGCCCGCCCGGCCGCATACAACGCCAACGGGACCCTCCCCAGGGGGACCCGCTCGCCGGGAAGGGATCCCGCCCCACGGCCGGCGGCGCTGCCGGCCCGCGTTGCGGCCACCGCACCGGCGGGGCGCCGGCGTCCCCGGCTGCCCCTTGGAGGCCGGGTCCCCGGGTCCGCCGAGGGAGGGCCATGCGTTGAGATCGAACCCCCGCCGGGGCCGCACCGCCCCCGCCGGCGCCACGCCGGCCGAGGCCGCCCTGCTGGTGATCCTGGCCGCGCTGCTGGGCCTGTTCGTCCTGACCCAGCGGGTCCACGCCCCGCCCCCGTCCCCCCAGGGGCGGCCGGTGATCGTGCTGGACCCCGGTCACGGGGGCATCGACGGGGGAACCCACCTGGACGGGCGGATCCTGGAGAAGGACCTCACCCTGCAGTTCGCCCAGCTGATGACCCCGATGCTGGAAGCCTCGGGGTTCCGGGTGGTCCTCACCCGGACGGCGGACTACGCCCTGGCCCCCGGCGATGACGACGCCGCCGTGCGGCGCGACCTGGAAGAGCGCCTGCGCATCACCCGGGACGCCCGGGCCGTCGCCCTGGTGAGCCTGCACGTCAACGCCGCCCGGGACCGCCGCTTGCGGGGCCCCATCGTCTTCTACCAGTTCGGGGACGAACCCGGCCGCCGCCTGGCGGAGGCCGTCCAGGACCGCCTGAACGCCGCCTTCCCGCCGGAGGCCCGCAACGAGGCCCTGCCGGCGGACTTCTTCCTGCTGGCGCGGGCGGGGCGACCCGCCGTCCTGGTGGAGTTCGCCTTCCTGACGAACCCGGCGGATCGGGCCTTGCTGCTCAGCCCTAGCGGGCGGCGGCAGCTGGCGGCCGCGGCGGTGGACGGGCTGGTGCGGGGGCTGGCGGGGCTGGGCATCCGGGCCCGGGGGCCGTCCCCCCGGCCGCCGGGCGGCCCGTGAACCCGGGTCTGGGGGCCGGCACGGCCGGCGGGGCGGGCCGGGCGGCTTCCCGTTCGCCGTCCGGGCGGCTTCCCCCGTTCGGCGTCGGACCGGCTGCGCTGCTTCCCCTCAAGCCGGCTGGGGGCGGGCGGCGCAGCCCGCGGCGAATCCCGCGGTCCAGGCGCCCGGCGGTCAAGACGCCGGCTGCGGCGCCGGTGGGACCGGTCGTTCCGGGCGTCGCCGGCGCCGCCGCCTCCTCCGGGTTCCGGCTCCGGGCGGTGCATGGCGCCCGCTGCCCGCGGTGACACTGCGGGCGGAGGGATGCGCCGTGACGCCACGTTCCTGCCGCGGTGAAGACCGCGACCCCCGCCAGCGGCCCCGCCGGCGGCCCCTGGCCTGGCTGGCCGCACTGCTGCTGTCTGCCCTGATCCTGGCCGCCTGCGGCAACGGGCCGGCCTCCCGCGCCCCCGCCAAGCCGGGCCCCGGCCGCGGCGACGACGGGCCCAGCCGGGCCGCCCGCCTGCTGGGCGGCGACCCGGTGGTCTACGGCTTCTACACCGAGCCGGAGCCGCCGCTGCCGGGCTCCTACGAGACCATGGTCCGCCACGCCCGGGATCTGGACGTCATCGTTCCCTTCTGGTTCCGGCTGGCGGAGAGCGGCGACGGCACCATCGAAGCCTACGGCGCGCCGCCGCCCCAGCGGCGCAAGCAGGTGGTCCGGGAAGCCCACCGGCGCGGCCTCAAGGTCGAGATGATCGTCCACAACCTGCTCTACGGCTCCGGGGACCGCAGCGCCGCCACGGCCCGCCGGTTCCTCCGCGACCCGGCGGCCCAGGACCGGGCCGTGCGCGGCATCCTGGACATCCTGCGGCAGGAGGGCTACGACGGCGTCCACATCGACCTGGAGACGGTGCCGCCCGAGGAGCGCCCGCGGCTGACCGCCTTCGTCCGCAAGGTGCGGCAGGCCCTGCCTGAAGACAAGCTGCTCAGCATCGCCGTCTTCCCCCGGGACCGGGACGACCGCACCGACCCCAACACCGGCGTCTACGACTACGCCGCCCTGGGGAAGACCGTCGACTTCTTCATCCTGATGACCTACTCGGAGCACCGGGCCGACACGCCGCCGGGGCCCCTGGCCTCCCTGGACTACGTGGACCGCATGGTGCGCTACGCCCTGCGCCACGTCCCCCGGGAGAAGGTGATCGTGGGCCTCGGCTCCTTCGGGTTCGACTGGGGTGGCGGCACCTTCCCCCGCTACCTGGACCACGCCCAGGCGGTGCGGCTGGCCCGGGACCAGGGTGTGGAGGTACGGTGGGACGACCGGGCCCGGGTCCCCTTCTTCACCTACACGGCCGCCGACGGTTCCACCCACACGGTCTACTTCGAGAACGCCCGCAGCTGGGCGGAGAAGCTGAACCTGATCCGGCGCCACCGGGTGCGGGGCGTGGCCATCTGGCGGCTGGGCATGGAAGAGGAGGCGGCCTGGCGGGAGATCGCCCGCCGCCTGAGGTAGGCACCGGGAGACCGCCTGCCACCTGAGGTGGGGGCTGCGGCAGGGCGCGGCCGCCTTCCCTCGGGCCGGCGGCCCGCCTCAGAGGTAGATCATCTTCACCGTCATCCCGCCGTCCACCACCAGGTTCTGGCCGGTGATGAACCCGGCCTCGGGCGAGACCAGGAAGGCGCAGGCCGCCGCCACGTCCTCCGGCCGGCCCACCCGCCCCACCGGGTGCTGGGCGTGGTCCTGCTCGCCCACGGGCTCGTGGCCCGTGTCGATCCACCCGGGGCTGACGGCGTTGACGCGGATCCCGTACCGCCCCAGGCTGATGGCCAGGGCATGGGTCAGGGCCAGGAGCCCGCCCTTGGCCGCCGCGTAGGGCTCGCCATCGGGTTCGGACATCAGCGCCCGGGTGGAGGCGATCTGCACGATGGCCCCGCGGCCGGCCCGGCGCATGTAGGGGACGGCATGGCGGGCGCACCAATAGGCGCCCGTCAGGTTGACCGCCAGCACCCGCTGCCAGGTGGCCTCGGCCTCCGGGTGCTCCAGCGGCACGAAGCCGCCGATCCCCGCGTTGTTGATCAGGATCGTGGGAGGACCCAGCTCGCCGGCCACCCGGGCCATGGCCCGGGCCACCGCCGCGCTGTCGGCCACGTCGGCTTCCACCGGCAGGGCCCGGCCCCCCTCCTGCCGGATCATGGCGGCCGTGGCCTGGGCGGCCGCCCCGTCGACGTCCAGCACGCCAACGGCGGCCCCTTCCGCCGCCAGCCGCCGGGCCACGGCCCGGCCGATGCCGCGCCCGGCCCCCGTCACCACCGCCACCTCGCCGCCGAGCCGCCTGGCCGGCCCGGCCATCGCGTCCCGCGTCGCCTCCTGCTTCGCCGGCTCCGTCACCGGCTCCACCTCCCCTTTCCCGGCCGATTCGGCCTTCGCTGCATCCCACTCCCCCGGCCGCCGGCATCCCCGCGGTTCGGCCCGCCGGCCCCGGTCCTGCTATCATGGGGACGAACGCGGCAGGCTCGCGGCGGGGTGGCGGCCCAGCTTGCGGCGGGGCCGCGGCACGACTCGGCGGGGTCGCGGCCCGGCTCGCAGCCGGATGGCGGCCCGGCGCCAGCGCCGCCCGCTCCGGCCCCCGTCCCGCGGCCCGCCCACCCGAGGAGGATGCCCGTGCGGCTGGTGGACCAATGGCGGCGCGCCCTGGCCCGGGCGCGCCGGGGGGAACTGGCCGTCCTGCGCCAGCCCTGGAACCGGCCTGTCCCCGACGGGACCGTGGCCCCGTATCTGGTGAAGGTGCTCTGCGCGGACGAAGGCCGCCTGGCGGCCTGGGGCACCCGCTACGGCCTCCCCGCCCGCGGGATCTGCCACCACGGCCGCCTCCCCCACTTCGACCTCTGGGGGCCGCTGGCCGAGCGGGCCTGGGCCGAGCTGGCCCCCGCCACCCTGGGAACCGCGGCCCGCGGCAACCCCTCCGGCAGCGCAGGGATGCCATCGCCCGCAGCGCTGGTGCCGCCCGCCGTCCCGCCGCGGCCGAACCCCGAGCAAGGAGGAGCCTCGCCCGTGAAGGATCCCGAACCCGCCCGCCCCGGCCCCAGCACCGCCGCCCCTTCGCCGGCGCCGGCCTCCCGGCCCGGCCGCGCCGTGCCCGGGCCCGTGGTCGCCGTCCACCGGGGGCCCTGGCCCGCCGGCGACACCGCCGCCCGGCTGGTCCGGACGGGATGGCCCGGCGCCAGGGCCCTCTACGACCGCTGGTTCCACGTGTTCGAGATCGCGCCCCTGGCCCCCGACCAGGCCCGGCAGCTGGCCCACGAGGCCGCCAGCCGCACCGGGTTCGCCACCTGGCGCCCCTACGCCGGCGCGGCCAGCCTCCTGCTGGGCGGCCCCGTGGGCACCCTGTGGCAACTGGCCCGGGAATGGGCCGGGGCTGGCCGCGCCCTGGCCCGGGCCCTGCTCTCCCTGCCCTTCGGCCACGGCGCCGGTGCGGCCGCGCCCGCCGGCGCGGCCGCACCGGCGGGGGCCGGCCCCGCCGGTTCCACCGCAGCGCCCGGCGACGGGCATGGCGGGCCCTTCCCCGGCATCGGGCCGGTGCCCGTGGCCGGCGGGCCCCGCCGGGTCGACTTCCGCGGGCGTTCCCTGGTCTTCGGCCAGCGCACCCTGATCATGGGCGTGCTCAACGTGACGCCCGACTCCTTCTCCGACGGCGGCCGCTACAACGCCCCCGACCGCGCCCTGCGGCGCGCCCTGGAGATGGTGGCCGAAGGCGTCGACCTGATCGACGTGGGCGCCGAAAGCGCCAACATCGCCGCCTCCAAGCCGGAGCTGGAGGAGGAGCTGGCGCGGCTGATCCCCGTGGTGGAGCGGCTGGTCCGGGAGGTGGACGTGCCCATCTCCATCGACACCTACAAGGCCCCCGTGGCAGAGGCGGCCCTCCAGGCCGGCGCCCACATCATCAACGACATCAGCGGCCTGCACGCCGACCCGGACCTGGCCGCCGTCTGCGCCCGCTACGGGGCCGGCGTGGTGATCATGCACCTGCAGGGCCACCCCCGGAACCTGACCCGGGATCCCCAGTACGAAGATGTGGTGCTGGACATCGCCCGCTACCTGCAGGAGGGAATCGACCGGGCGCTGCAGGCGGGGGTGCGGCCGGAGGCCATCGTGGTCGACCCCGGCATCGGCGTGGGCAAGCGCACCCGCCACAACCTGGAGATCCTCGAGAACCTGGGCGCCTTCCGCAGCCTGGGCTATCCCGTCCTGCTGGGCGCCTCCCGCACGTCGGTCATCGGCAACGTGCTGGAGACCCCCATCGGCGACCGGCTGGAGGGCACCCTGGCCACCACCGCCCTGGCCGCGGTCCACGGCGCCGACATGGTCCGGGTCCACGACATCCGGGCCAACGCCCGGGTCGCCCGCATGGCCGACGCCCTGGTCCGGGGATGGGACGAACCGGCCGCCGGCTGGCCCTTCGACGCCGTGACGGGGAAGCAACGGCGCCCCCTGCGGGAGCTGGGCCGCCTGCCCGCGGGGCCCGGCGCGGAGGATCGTCAGGCCTGAGTCCCTGAGGGCCGCGCGCCAGCCCTGCACCAGCCGGACGCTACCCGGCCGACGACACCCTCAGTCCAGCACGTGGTAGCGCAGGTACAGCTCGCCCTCGTGGAAGAAGGCGCTGGCCAGGCTCAACCGGACCAGGGGCTCCAGCGGGTGGGGCCCCATCACCATGGTCTTGTCGCCCTCATCGCCGACGATCTTCGGCGCCACGGTCCAGAACAGCTCGTCCACCACACCGGCCTCCAGCATGGCGAAGTTGACCGTCGGGCCGCCCTCGCTCAGCAGCCGGCGGATGCCGTACCGCTCGCGCAGCAGGGCCAGGGCCGCCCGCATCTCCACCTTCTCCTCGCCGGCGAAGGCCACGTCCGCCACCTGCTGCACCGCTTCGACCTTGTCGGCGGGCGCGGCCCGCCGCGTCAGCACCAGGGGCCGGCGGGGCGCTTCCCGGAAGAAGCGGGCGTCCAGGGGCAGGTCGCAGGAGCCCGTGATGACCACCGGCAGGGGCTGGGCGGGCAGGCCCCGGGCCTGGCGGCGCTCGGCGTATCCATCGGGCACCCGCGGCGGGACGTCGTAGGCGCGGACGGTCCCGGCCCCGCGCAGGACCGCGTCCACCGGCGCCCGCAGGCGCGCCATCAGGCCGTGGTCGACCTTGCTGCCGATGGGCTCCTTGATGGCGCCCCGGCCCATGGTGACCTTCCCGTCCACCGTGGAGACCATGTTGACCAGCACGTAGGGCCGGTGGGGCGGCCCATCGGGCAGGTCCAGGTCGTCGTAGATGGCCAGGGGATCGGGCCACGGCCGCGCCTCGGGGTAGAGCTGCTGCACCGGGATCACCTGCCTTGGATCTGGTTTGACCTTCCAGGACGGGGTTCCGGCTCGATCTTATCGTTGCCCGGGGGCGGGTGCCAGCGCCACGGGCGGGTCACCTGCCGCGCCACGGCCACTGACGGTGAGGCGGCCGACAAGCAGCGTGGCGAAAGCGCCATGGGCGGGCCACCGGCTGTGCCACGGCCACGACCACGGGCCACGCCAGGGCCACCACGGGCACCGGGACGGGGCACCCGGCGCCCGCACGATGCCCAGAACGCTCCACCCAAGGAAGGTCGAAAGGGCAGCCTGGAAGGCGCGGGGCCGATAAAAACGCCGGGCGGCGTGGCTGCCGCCACGCCGCCCGGCGTGCCCGTTGCCTGCTGTGCGAGGGGCGGGACTCGAACCCGCACGGGATAAACCCACACGCCCCTCAAACGTGCCTGTCTGCCAGTTCCAGCACCCTCGCACGGCCGCCCGGCTGTTCATGAAGGAACTCCGGGCTTGGATGGGAAAGGCGGACAGGATCACCTGTCCGCCGGTGCCGAAGGTGGGATTCGAACCCACACGGGCGTAAGCCCACGGCGCCCTGAACACCGCGTGTCTGCCAGTTCCACCACTTCGGCATGTGCCGCGCGCCGGGATCGGCTGCGCAGTTCGTAATATAGCACCTGGCCGGGCCGGGTGCAAGACCCCCGGATCGCTCGCCTCATTCCCGCCCGCGGTCCGGCGCGACGGCGGCGGGCCCCAGCGCCACGGCCAGCTGCCGCACCCGGCCCCACGCGGCCGGCAAGCGCCGGTAGAGCCAGTCGTACACCCGATAGTCCCGCAGCACCCCGGCGACGAAGTGGCGGGTCTCCGGGAAGGGGATGGCCCGCGGGCCCTGGCGCGGGTGCCAGTGGCCCCGGGCGATCCACGTCGCCACCGTACCCTCGCCCCCGTTGTAGGCCGCCAGGGCCGCCACGGGATCGCCGTCGAAGCGCTCCAGCAGGTAGGCCAGGTACCAGCACCCCAGGCGCAGGTTGACCTGCGGCTCGAACAGGCGATCGGGGTGAAAGGAGGCCATGCCGAGGCGGCTCGCCGCCCAGGCCCCGGTCTCGGGCATGATCTGCATCAGCCCCCGCGCCCCCCGCTCCGACACGGCGCCCGGCTCGAAGCCGCTCTCCCGGCGCACCACCGCCGCGACCAGCAGGGGATCGAGACCGCAGGCCCGGGCCTCCCGCCGGATCAACTCCGCCATGGGGACCGGGTAGATCGCATAGAGGACGACGAGCCCCACCAGAACGGCCAGCAGGGCGCCCGCCGCCCATCCCAGCCAGCGGCCGGCGCTCAGCACCGTGGGTCACCCCCGAGGGCGTCATCCCCGGGGTCGCCGGCTTGGGGTCCTTGGGGCGGGTGCGATGGCGGCGCGGGATGGGACAGCGGGCCATCGCCGCCGCCACCCAGCTCCACGCCCGGTGCCGCCGCGGGCGGCTGCGCAGGCGCAGGCGGCTGGGCGGCCCCCGGCGAAGGGGGACCCGCCGCCGGCTTCGCCGCGGCCGGAGGCGCAGCGAGGGCGGGCGGTTCGACCGCCGCGGACGGCACGGGGTCCGCCGGCGGCGCGCCCAGCACGTAACGCCGCCAGGCGCCTTCCACCTGGCGCCGGGTGGCGTCCCAGTCGCCGCCGTTGTCGATCACCACGTGGGCCCGCGCGGCTTTTTCTTCCAGGGGCATCTGGGCCGCCATGCGCCGCTCCAGCTCCTCCACGGACAGGTCGGGGTCCCGCCGGCGCAGCCGTTCCAGCCGGACGGCCTGCGGGGCGGTGACCACCCAGACCTGGTCGACGAGCCCCTCGGCGCCCACCTCGAACAGCAGGGGTACGTCCCAGACCACCGCCGGGTATCGCCCCGCGGCCATCAGGGACTGGATCTGCTCCCACGTGCGCGCCCGGATCGCCGGGTGCACGATGCTCTCCAGGGTCCGGCGGGCCGCCTCGTCCCGGAAGACCCGGCGCCCCAGGGCCCGGCGGTCCAGGGTACCGTCGGGGTGGAGGATCTCCGGGCCGAAGGCCTCCACCAGCCGGGCCAGGGCCGGCTCGCCCGGTTCCACCACCTGGCGGGCGACGGCGTCGGCATCCACCACCGCCGCCCCCAGGGAGGCCAGCAGGCGGGCCACGGCGCTCTTGCCGCTGCCGATCCCGCCCGTCAACCCGATCAGGACGGGCCGGCCCGCGGGCCGCGGCGCGGCGGTGCGGGCGGCGGCACCGTCCCCAGGTCGACCCGTCACAGGTCGACCCGCCGGCCGCCCAGCTTCTCCAGCGAGCTCTCCCGCAGGGGCTTCTCGGAACTGACCGTGAGGCGCCAGCGGCCGCCGTCCAGGGGCTTGATGGCCAGCTCCCCCGTGACGCCCAGGTTCTGGCGCAGCCGCTGCACGGCGGCCTCGAGCTTCTTCGGATCGTCGAACTCCAGGGCCACGACCATCATCTCGGCTTCCTCCCTCCGGGGCACCGTCGCGCCCCTCTGGCCCGCCGCCGGGTTCCACGAGCCGGCCTGCGCCCGCTGACGGGCCGGGTTCCACCGGCCGGCTTTGCGCCAGGCCGGGTTCCACCGGCCGGCACCCGTCCGAGCCCGTCCCCCGGACGAACCGGCCCCAGGGCCGCCGGCCCCGCGGCTCGTGATCCGGGAAACGGGGTGCCGGTGCGGCGCCATGGCGATTATACAGCCCGCGGGCGGGCCCGCGCTGCCCGCGCCGCGCCCTGGACCGCCCGTCCATCGCGCAGCCCCCATCTCCTTGAACCCCGCCTCCTGCACCCCGCGGCCTGCGCGGCCACCCGGCTCGGGGCCGCCATCCCGCGCCAAGCCTGATCCCGATATTTTTCCTATTCTGTTGAACCAAGCCCCGATGACCATGGATTCAATAATGCCGCGTAAATGTCGACTTTTTATAATTTCGACGACAACCGTAGATCGTTGACCTTTTCGCTGACGAGGAGGGAAAGCGATGCGGGCTACAGCGATGGAGCAGGCTACCCCGGCGGCCCGGGTCACCGGCCGGGCCGGCCGGAGCCGGTGGCAGGGCCTGCCCCTGGTGGGCGCGGTCCTGGTACTGGCCTTCGTGCTGTCCGGGCCGACGGCGGCCCTGGCCATCGCCGCGAAGCCCTTGGAGAAGGGCGGTGGCGCCGGGGCGGCGGGGTCCGGTCCGGTGGCCGTGACGGCGAAGGTCTCCCAGGTCGCCGCCGATCGATCCACGATCGCGACGGGCGGCCTGGTGGCGGCAGCCCAGCGGGCCGCCGCCAAGGATGGGGTCGAACCGGAGCGCCGGGGTACGACGGCGGACCGGTCCGATAAGACCGGCGGGGAGAAGGAGCGGTCCACGGGTGTCCAGGCGACCGGCGCTGTGACGGGCAAGGCCCCGCGGGCCGGTTCGTCCCAGGAGAACACCCGCGCCGCCGGGAAGGAAGGCCGCACCGCCGCCACCGCCGCCCAGCGCGGGACGACGGGGCGGGCGATGCACCTCACCCCGCGGGAGCTGCGGCTCCTGGCCCAGATGATCGAGGCCGAGGCGGCCGCGGAGCCCTACGAGGGCAAGGTGGCTGTGGGCGCCGTCATCCTCAACCGCGTCCGCAGCCCCCTGTTCCCGGACACCGTGGAGGAGGTCATCTTCCAGCCCTGGCAGTTCGAGCCGATCCTGAACGGCTGGTTCTGGCGCGAGCCCAGCCCCGCCTCGTGGCGGGCGGCGCGGGACGCGGCGCGGGGCGTGGACCCCACCGGGGGGGCCCTGTACTTCTGGAATCCGGCCAAGTCCGGTTACCAGCCCCACCTGGAGTCGCGGCCCAGCGCCGGTTGGATCGGCAACCACCGCTTCGCCTACTGAAGGCCGTGGGACATCGCGCGATCGCGCAAAGTCGATGAATCCAGCGCAGACGTCAGCGCGGGAACGGTCGACCCGTGGACGCAAGCGCCGGCGGGGGCTCGTGGCAGCCCCCGCCGGCCTTTTTGCATAGCTCGTCGCTCGCCCCATGGTGCGAGCCGAGGCGGACTTACAGTACCTTCCGTGAACTTACGCGAACTGACGGTGAACCTCCCATATCATGCCTCTCCAATGGCCCGGAAACTTTTTGCTAATGCTTACGAATGTTGCGCTTCCCTATAATTCATTTCGTCCATGTTACAACACCATTTCTCCGGGGAGGGAGAGGCATTGGCGAATTCGCGGTGGCGGCGCGCGCTGGCAGGCCTGATGGCCGGGGTGAGCCTGACCGTCCTGGCCGTGATGGGCAGCACGGCCCCGGCGGCGGCAGCCCAGGGCGGCCCGGCCTTTGTGACCCACTACGTCCAGCGCGGCGAGACGGTGTGGCAGATCAGCCGGCGGTACGGCGTGCCGGTCCGGGATATCGTCGCGCTGAACCGCCTGCCGTCGGCCAACGTCGTCTGGGCGGGGACGTACCTGGCGATCCCCAGCGTCGATCGGTACGACATCTACACCGTGCGCCGCGGGGACACCCTCTTCAAGATCGCCCGGGCCTACGGGCTGACGGCCGCCGCCCTGATGGAAGCCAACACCCTGGGCAGCGACCTGATCATGCCCGGGCAGCGGCTCATCGTCCCCCTGGCCGGCTGGCAGGGCAGCACGCCGGCCTACCAGGCGCCGGCGACGACCGCGCCGTCCCGGCCGGTGACCGGCGGGGCCGGTGTGCACGTCAGCGACTACGAGCTGCGCCTGCTGGCCCAGATGGTCGAGGCCGAGGCCGCCGGCGAGCCCTACGTGGGCAAGGTGGCCGTGGCGGCGGTGATCCTCAACCGGGTGAAGAGCCCGCTGTTCCCCGACACGGTGGCGGACGTGCTGTTCGAGCCCTACCAGTTCGAACCGGTCCTGAACGGAACCTTCTGGCAGGAGCCCAGCGCCGAGTCCTGGCAGGCGGCCATCGACGCCGTCAACGGCTGGGACCCCACCGGCGGCGCCCTGTACTTCTGGAACCCGGTCAAGGCGGGCTACCAGCCCTTCCTGGAGAGCCGGCCCAGCGCGGGTTGGATCGGCAATCACCGGTTCGCCTACTGAGGGTTCGGCTACGGAGGGGTCGCCTGCGGAGAACCGGCGCCGCGCCGGTGGAGCCGGACCGGCGGCGCCGGCCCGGGCGAGCCAAGGCGTTGGGTTGCGGCCCGGACCAGCAGGGTTTGCGAAATCGAACGGGGCGGGGGACCATCCCCCGCCCCGCGCCGTTTCCGGGGTTGAGGCGGGGGCGCCGCGGCCAAGCTACGGGTGACAGGCGGAGAAAGGAGCGACCGCCATGACCCCACGCGACGTGAAGGACAATCCCGCCGGGAACGGCAACCGGACCGGCGCATCGCGCGAGGTGGCCAGCGTCTCCGGCCGGGCGACGGGCGCATGGCGCGAGGCGGCCGGCGTTCCCGGTCAGGCGACGGGCGTCCCTCGCGAGACAGCCGTCGCCTCCGGTCCGGCGGCGGGCCCGTTCCCACGGGCCGCGTCACCCGCCGCGGACCGCGCCGGCCCCGGCGCCGGCCATCCCTTGGCCACCGCCGGCGGTTCCGGCCGGGGGCCCGCCGGCGCCGCGGGCGCCCCCGGGGCGGGGCCGGGTCACCCGCAAGGCGGCCGGCGGCCGGTTCAACCCGAACCCGGGGCCCCCGAGCGGGCGGACCTGACGGCGACGGGGGCGCCCGCCTCCTTCACCGACGACGACCGCTGGATCGACGAGCTGGAGGAACTGGCCGACGCCCAGGCCCGGGCCATCGGGGTCCGGCCCCAGGTGGAGTTCGAGATCCCCGGCCTGCGGGTCACCGCCGACATCGGTGGCCCCGAGCCCGGCGCCGCCGCCTACGGGGCCCCCGAGGCCACCCGGGCCGCCCCTGACGCCGGCGGCCCTGCCACCCCGGACACCGCGCAGGACGGCGGCCGCCCCGCCTCCCGACGGCCGGGCGACGGGCCCGCCGGCCGCTGAGCTCGCCGCGCCTCCCCCGCGCCGCCCCAACGCCCCCGCCAGTTCGTCCGGGGGCCGGGGCGACAGGCCTGACAGCCGGGCGGGGGCCGGGCCGGGGCGGTGAGCCGTGCCCGGACGCGCCCCCCGCCGGCCCACCTCATCCCCATGACCCGCCCCCGCCCAGCCCCGCCCCCGCCCCGGACGGGGCGACCGGGCCCTTGAGCCGGTCTCCCCTTCGCCCTTCATCGGGCCCCCGCCGGTTCGTCCGGGGCATGGGCCGGCCGGTCGGGTCCCTCCCCGGGCCCGTGGACCGCTCCCCGTTGTCGGGGCCCCCCATCCGGCGGCGCAGAGGCCGGCTGGCACCGCGGGCAGAAGTGGGCCGTTCGCCCACCCAGGCGCAGGGTGGCGATGGGCGTGCCGCAGCGGGGGCAGGGCTCCCCCGCCCGGTCGTAGACGGCCAGGCACCGGGCAAAGCGGCCCTGCCGGCCCAACCCGTCCCGGTAGTCGGAAAAGGTGGTCCCGCCGGCGTCCACCGCCTCCCGCAGGACGGCGCGGATGGCCCGGACCAGGCGGGCGACCTCCCGGCCCGCCAGCTGACCCGCCGGCCGGGCGGGGTGGATCCGGGCGCGGAACAGGGCCTCGTCGGCGTAGATGTTGCCCAGGCCCGCCACCACCCGCTGATCGAGGAGCAGGGCCTTGATCGGCGCCCGCCGTCCCGCCAGGCCCCGGGCCAGCTCGGCGGCGGAGAAGCGCGGGCCCAAGGGCTCCGGCCCCAGGGTCCGCAGGCCCTCCAGCCCGGGGACGGGACCCGTTCTTCCGGCGCCAGCTCCTCTTCCGGCTTCCCTCGGGCCCGGTGCCAGCGGGTCTTTGTCCAGGAGGTACAACCGGCCGAAGCGGCGGACGTCGGAGAAGCGCAGCTCGTCCCAGGGGACCGGCCCGGCCGGGTTCGACCCGGCCGGGCCGCGATGGGGATCCCCCGCGAGCTCGACGATCACGTGGGTGTGGGGCGGTAGGGGTTCCTCCCGCCGCGCCAGGGTGAGGCGGCCGGTCATCCGCAGGTGGATGACCAGCCAGCGCCGGCCGCCGGCCGGTTCGTCCTGCCGGGACGCGCCGTCCCCGTCCCGGGCGAACTCCACGATCAGGTACTTGCCGCGGCGGGTGAAACGGTGGAACCGGGCCCCCCGCAGGGCCCGGTCCAGGGCGGCGGGCGTCGCCCCGACCACCACCTCCGGGCGCAGCACCCGGACGCCGGCGACCCGGACGCCCGACAGGTGCTGCTCCAGATCGCGCCGGATGGTCTCCACCTCCGGGAGCTCAGGCACCGGCGTCGATCGCCTCCATCTCGTACCAGTTGGCGCCCGCCTTGACCTCCACCACCAGAGGCACGTCGAGGCGGAAGGCCCCCTCCATCTCCCGGCGCAACAGGGCGGCGACGGCGTCCACCTCGGCCTCCGGCGCCTCCACCAGGAGCTCGTCGTGGACCTGGAGGACGATGCGGGCCCGCAGCCCCTCGGCCCGCAGGGCCTGGTGGACGCGGATCATCGCCAGCTTCATGATGTCCGCCGCCGTGCCCTGGATCGGGGTGTTGATGGCGACCCGCTCGGCGTTCTGGCGGATGTGGTAGACCCGGTGCCGGATCTCCGGCACGGGGCGGCGCCGCCCCAGCAGGGTCGTCACCTCGCCGTGTTGCCGCGCCCGCCGCACCATCTCCTCCATGTACCGCTTGACCCCGGGATAGCGCTCGAAGTAGCGGTCCATGAAGCGGCGGGCGTCGGCCCGGTCGATACGCAGGGCCCGGGCCAGGCCGAAGTCCGTCTGGCCGTAGGCGAGGCCGAAGTTGACCGCCTTCGCCACCCGGCGCTGCTCGGGCGTCACCTGCGCCAGGGGCACGCCGAAGATCTCGCTGGCCGTGCGGGCGTGGACGTCCTGGCCCTGGGCGAAGGCCTCCACCAGGCCGGGGTCGCCGCTGTAGTGGGCCAGGACCCGCAGCTCGATCTGGGAGTAGTCGGCCGCCACCAGCCGGTGGCCCGCCGGCGCCACGAAGGCGCGGCGCAGGGAGCGGCCGGGTTCGTCCCGGATCGGGATGTTCTGCAGGTTGGGCTGGGTGCTGGAGAGCCGGCCCGTGGCGGCCACCGTCTGCTGGAAGGTGGTGTGGACCCGGCCGTCGGGGCCGATGTGCTCGGCCAGGCCGTCCACGTAGGTCCCCTGCAGCTTGACCAGGGACCGGTACTCCAGCACCAGCTCGGCGATGGGGTGGTGGGCCGCCAGGGTCTCCAGCACCTCGGCGTCGGTGGAGTAGCCCGTCTTCGTCTTCTTCACCACCGGCAGGCCCAGCCGCTCGAAGAGGATCTGGCCCAGCTGCTGGGTCGAGTTGATGTTGAAGGTCTCGCCCGCCAGCTCGTAGATCTGCTCGGCCAGCTCCTGGCTGCGCCGGGTGAAGAGGCGGCCCAGTTCCTCCAGCTGGCGCCGGTCGACGGCGATCCCGGCCTCCTCCATGGCGGCCAGCACGGGCACCAGGGGCAGCTCGATCTCCCGGTAGACCCGCTCCAGGCCCCGGGCCGCCAGCTCCGCTTCCACGGCCTCCCGCAGCCGGGCGCACAGGGCCGCGTCCCGGCCCAGCAGGGCCACCGTCCGGCAGGCGGGGTCGGTCGGCCGGTCGGCAGGCCCCTCCTCCAGGTCCCAGCCGAAGAACTGGCGGGCCGTGTCCACCAGGTGGTAGCGGTTGCGCACCGGGTCGAGCAGGTAGGCGGCCAGTTTGAGGTCGGCCGCCGGGGCCCCGGCTGGGCCACCCGACGGGCCGCCCGCCGCCGCGGAGTGGCGCAGGAACAGCCGGCACAGGGGTTTGAGGTCGAACCCGGCCAGCGGCCGGCCCGCCAGGGCCTCCAGGATGGCCCCGGCCGCCGGGGCGGCGCCCGGGTCCCCGTCGTCCCCGGCCAGCCAGGCGGCCGCCCGCTGGCCCACCGCCAGCCCGATCCCCGCCAGGGACGGGCCGGCCGCCCCGGGTGCGGCCTCCCCGGCCTGGGCATCGTCCAACCAGGCCGCCACCACCGTCACCGGTGGAGCCGCGGCACCCGGCCCGTCCGGATCGCGGCCGCCGGCCAGGCTCTCTTCGAGCCACGCCGCCACGGCGCCGGCGGTCAGGGGGGTCACGGTCCCGGGCAGCGGCGCCCCCGGGCCCGGCCCGGCCCCCGGGGCCCCCGCCGTCCGGTCCAGGTCGCCGGCCAGGCCGGGTCCCGCCTCCGGCCCGGTCCCGGCCCCGGCCTCGTCGCCCCCACCGGCGCGGCCCCCGGCCGCACCCGGCTCAGCGGGCTCGGTGGCGAGGCCATCTGCGGCGCCGGCCCGGCCGGTTCCACCGCCGCGGCCGGCATCCCCAGGGCCTTCCGCCGCCCCAGCCGCCCGGCCGGGCTGGCTGAGCCCCAGCCGCTCCACCAGGCTGCGGAATTCCAGCCGCAGCAGCAGGGGCCGCAGCACCCCAGCGTCCGCCGGCCGGCGCCGCCACCGCTCGGGGTCGAAGTCGACGGGGGCATCGGTCCGGATCCGCGCCAGCTCGCGGCTCAGCCGGGCCTGGTCGGCGTACTCCCGCAGGGCCTGGGGCAGCTTCTTGCCGCCGGCGGCCTCGGGGTTGGCCAGCACCGACTCCAGGTCCCCCAGCTGCTGGATCAGCTTCAGGGCCGTTTTCTCGCCGATGCCGGGCACCCCGGGGATGTTGTCCGAGGGATCGCCCATCAGCGCCTTGACGTCCAGGTACTGGGCCGGGTCGATGCCCATCTCCTCCCGGATGCGGGCGGCATCGTAGCGGTGGACGTCGCTGATCCCCCGGCGGGTGAGCAGGGCCTCGACGCCGTCGCCCACCAGCTGCAGGACGTCGCGGTCGCCGGTGACCAGGAGGACCCGGCCCACCCCGGCTTCCCGGGCGCGCCGGGCCAGGGTGCCCAGGAGGTCGTCGGCCTCGAAACCGTCGTGCTCCACCATGGGGATGCCCAGGGCGGACAGGACCTCCTTGACCACCGGGAACTGGCTGCGCAGGTCGTCGGGGGTCTCGGGCCGGTGCCCCTTGTAGGCGGCGTACCGCTCCACCCGGAAGGCCGGCAGGCCGCGGTCGAAGGCCACCACCACGTAGCGCGGCCGCTCCTCCTCCAGCAGGCGCAGGAGCATCGTGAGGAAACCGTAGACGGCGTTGGTCGGCAGGCCGTCGGCCGTGGTCAGCGGCGGCAGGGCGAAGAAGGCCCGGTACATCAAGCTGTGGCCATCCACCAGGACCAGCTTGTCCTCCAGCGCGGCGGGATCGGGCGCCACCAGCGCTGGGGCCGGAGAACGCCGGGTCCCGTTGCGGCTTCCGGGATGCGCCGCCCCGTCGCCGCGGCCCCCGCCTCCGCCCGCAGGGCGGTTCGCGGCCCCGCCCGGGCCGGTCTCCACCCCTTCCCTCATCCCAGTCGTGGAACCCCCAAGCCCGCCGCCGGCCTCGTCGGCCCGGCCGGCGCCCCCCCGCCGGCCGCGGCCGGTGGAACCCCGGGCGGCGCCCCGCGCGGCCCCGCCGCGGTCAAGGTCTGGCTGGCGCTCCCCGTCCATGGGCCTTCCCGCCCCCTCCCGCATGTCCCGTCCGTCCCGTCCATTGTAGCATCGGGCCCGGGTCCCCCGGATGCCGCCGGCGGGCGCACCGCGGCGCCCGCGTCGCCGCGCCGATCTCCCAGGGACGAACCAGCCCCCCGGGGCCGGCCCGGGGGGCTGGAGAGGGGGAGCTTGGCGCCGGGTGCGCCAGCGGAGCGGCCGCCGCCTCAACGGTAGCTGGCGTCCAGGTCGTAGCTGCCGGAGCCGCTGTAGCTGTAGACCTCCACCCGGTACGTGCCGGTGCTGGCGGGCTGGTAGAGGATCTGCTCCTGCCGGGCCGTGCCCTCGGAGCGGGCGACCAGGCGGCCCGCCGGGTCGTACAGGTAGAGGTCGAAGTCGGGGCTGCAGCTCCAGAAGCCGCAGCTGGGGTTGGAGAGCATGTTCATCGTCAGGCCCAGGGGCCGGCTGGCATCGGTCACCGTCACGCTGTAGACGTCGGCGTCGCCGCTGGCGGAGAGGCTGCCCCGCCAGTAGGCGTGCTGCAAGCCGTCGCTGAAGCTGCCGCTGAAGCCCCCAGCCGCCTTGACGGCGTTGTAGGCGATGCTGATGCCGGCGCCCCAGTCGATGTCCTTGCCGGCCGGGCCGAAGTCCTTCCCGTTGCCCGAGGCGGTGAGCAGGCTCTTGACCTGGGAGGGCGTGAGGCCGTAGTTGGCATCCAGCATCAGGGCCGCCGTGCCGGCGATGAAGGGCGTGGCCATGGAGGTGCCGCTGTAGGTGACGTACCCGTTGGTGGAACCGGCCTTGGCCGCCGTGATGTTCCGGCCGGGCGCCGTCACGTCGGGCTTGACCCGGCCGTCGGCGGTCGGCCCGCGGCTGGAGAACTCGGCCAGCACCCACCCCCGCTCGCCGGGGTCGTACACGGCGCCCACGGTGACGGCGCTGGCCGCCGCCCCGGGCGTCCCGATGGTGCAGCGGTTGGGCCCCTCATTGCCCGCGGCGACGACCATCACGATCCCCGCCGCCACGGCGTTGTTGACGGCCGTGGCCAGGGAGTCGGTGCCGTCGGAGCAGCCCGCGGCGCCCAGGGACATGTTGCCGATGCGGATCCCGTAGTTGTCCTTGTTGCGCACCATCCAGTCGATGCCGCTGAGGATCTGGGAGGTGGTGCCGCTGCCCTGCTGGTTCAGCACCTTGATGCCCACCAGGGCGGCGCCGGGCGCCACGCCCGTGTAGGCGCTGTTGCCCTCCCCGGTGCCGGCGGCGATGCTGGCCACGTGGGTGCCGTGACCGTTGTCGTCATAGGGGCTGGTTCGTCCCCGCACGGCGTCGTACCAGCCGATCACCTTGCCGCCGTCCAGGTCGACGTGCCCGGCGTCGATGCCCGTGTCGATCACGGCGATGACCACGTCGGTCCGGGAGTAGGACGCCGGCCGGCCGTCCCGGTCCCCCGTGACGCCGAAGTCGCTGCGGGCCTGCCGGACCCCGGTCCAGGTGGTCGCCGTGTCCAGGTGGGCCTGGACGGTCCGGTCGGGCTCGACGGCCGCCACCTCGGGCTGGCGCGCCAGGGCGCGGATCTGGCCCGGGGTCAGCCGGGCGGCGAAGCCTTCCAGGGCGTGGGACCAGCGAGCCCCGGTGTCAAAGGTCCCCACCGCCTGTTGCCACCGGTCGAGCAGCCGGGCGACGCCGCCGTGACGGGCCAGGGTGCCGGGTTCCAGCCGGACGATCACCCCCAGCCGCTCGCCCGCCGCCGCCGTCGCCAGCAGCGCCTCCAGGTCCTGGCTGATCCGGTCGCCGTCGGTGTCGACGAGGACGGGCGGCACCCGGGCGGGCTCCGGCGCCTTGGCCGCCCGGTCGCCACCGGACCGGCCGGCCTGGGCCGCGGCCCCGGATCCGGCCGAGGCCAGCCGGATGCCCGGGAGGGACAGGGCCTCCTGCCGGCCTGCTCCCTGCCCCGGACCGGCCGCCGGTGCCGAGACCGCCGCCAGGGCCTGGCCCCACGGGATGGCCACCAGAGCGGCGGCCACCAGCCAGGCGACCGCTCGCCGCCGGGACCGGGACGCGCCGGCCCTGGGGACCGGACGGAGCGGCGGCAAAGCGCCGGGAACGTCCGGGCGGGTGCCGGCAGAAGCTGCGGACCCGAGCCCGGCGACGGGTCCCGGGCGGTTGGCGGCCGATGCGGCCCGCCCTCCCGGCCGGCTCGGGTCAACCCCTGTGGGTACGGGACGAACATGGCGACGCCCCACGTGGCATCCCCTCCTTGCAGGATCTGGAGATGCCACATACGCGGCCCGGCCGCCATCTCCTTGGTGCCGCAGGCCCAAAATGCCGGGCCCGGGGTCCCAAGGTTCTCGTGACGCGGTTCACAAGGGCGCCCTTGTCAAGGGGGTTCCTGGGGTCCCGACCCCCGGCGCCGCCGTCACGGGGTCCGGCGCCGCCTCCAGGCGCGCCAGGCCAGGTAGCCGGCGCCCAGCAGGGCCGCGTACGGCAGGGCCGCCGCCCCCGCCACCACGACCCACGCCCCGAGGGCGGCCAGGGACCGCACCGATGCCTGAAGGGCCAGGCGGACCCGGGTGCCGAGGTCGCCGGCGGGCGGCGCGGGCTGCGGCGCCAGGGCCTCCAGGCTGACCTCGATGCGGGCCAGCCGCATCGCCTGGCGCCAGTACCGCACCTGCCCCTCCAGCTGTTCGATCTCGCCCCGGACGCGCCACAGCTCCTGCTCGACCCTGAGCAACTCGTCGACGTCGCCGGAACGCCCCGCCAACTCCCTCAGCCGGTCCTCCTGGGCCCGCAGGTTCTCCAGCCGGGCCTGGGTGTCGACCCACTGGCGCGAGATGTCCTCGGCCGTCATCGCCCGCAGGTCGACCCGGCCGTCCCCGGCCAGGGCGGCCAGCCGGTCCATGGCCTCCTCCAGCCGGGCGTCGGGCACCCGCAGCACCAGGTAGGCGGAACGGGCGGCGCCGACCCCCTCCAGCTGGGCCTGTTCGGTGAAGCCGCCCAGCCGGCGGGCGACGGCCTGGGCCTCGCGGAAGACGGGTTCCACCGCCGGCACGGAGAGGGCCAGCCGTCCCGAGCGGATCAGCCACGGCCCCCCCTCCTCCGCGGCAGAGGTGGTCACGACGCCGTCGCCCGGCTCCCCGGCGGCCGCGCCGGGGTCCGCCTGCGGCAAGCCGGGGGTGCCTTCCCGCCCAGTCCCCGCGGCCAGGTCACCGCCCGTTCCCGCCGCCCGGCCGGCGGGGGCAGCTCCGGACCCCTCCGGCGGCGGGCTGCCGGCGTTCGCCGCCCCGGACGACCCGCCGGGGCCGGGGGCGCCGGCTCCGGGCATCCCGGCCAGCTCGGCCGTCCCCTGCGCCTCCGGGGCGCCGGGCAGCCCGGCCGCCCCCATGCCGTCGACGGCCAGGGGGGGGACCTCCCCCTGGGCAGGGGGCGGGGACCCGGTCACCCCGCCCGCGGCGTCCCACCGCACCACCGTGGTCCACCGGCCGGGAGCGATCAGGGCGGCGAGGCCGGCCGCCACCAGGACCAGGAGGATCGCGGCCGCCGCGGCCAGGGCGGCGGGGGCCGGACGCCGGCTCCGGGCGGGTCCCTGGTCCGGGGACCGTCCGTATCCCGGGAAACGAGCCCCGCGACCGCCGGTGACGCTGGCCGCGTGCACGGGGGTGGAACCGGCCGCAGGCCCCCCGGTCGCCCCACCACCGGGCCCGGCGGTGACCCCGGCTCCGTCTCCAGCGGCGGAACCTGCCTCTTGCCGGGCCGCCGCCACCCGGGCCAGGATCGCCTCGGCCAGCCCGGCCGGGGGCTCCTCCGGCCCCAGGGCGGCCAGGGCCACCCGGGCCTGTTCCTCCGCCCGGACCAGGGCCTCGCAGCGGCGGCAGCGGGCCAGGTGCCGCTCCACCGCCCGCCGGCGCCGGGGCGGCAACAGGGCCCGCCCTTCCTCGTCGAGCCAGGGGTCGGGGTGGCCCCATGGGCCGATCCAGCCTGCGGGGATCTCGATCCAGGGCCATCTCATGGCGTCTCGCCTCCGGTCCCCGGCGCCCAACCGGCCCGGGTCAGGGCGTCTCGCAACAGCAGCCGGCCGCGATGGATCCGGGACCGGACGGTCCCGGGCGGCAGGCCCAGCACGGCGCCGATCTCCTCATAGGACAGGTGGTGCAGATCCCGCAGGACGACCGCCACCCGAAAGGGCTCCGGCAGGGCGGCCAAAGCGGCCGCCACCGCCGCCCGTACCTCCCTGGCCAGCACGGCCCCTGCCGGCGGGGGAGGCCCATCCGCGGCGGCGTCCCGGCCCAGGTCGCCCAGGAGCCGCGGCCGGCGGCGCCGGCGGCGGAGTTCGTCCTGGCAGGTGTTGACGGCGATGCGGTAGAGCCACGTGCGGAACCGGGCCTGGCCGCGGAAGTGGCCCAGCCGGGTGTACACCCGCAGGAAGACCTCCTGGGTGGCGTCCGCCGCGTCGGCAGGCTGCCCCACCAGCCGCAGGCAGAGGTTGTAGACCAGCCCGTGGTGCCGCCGGACCAGCTCCGCGAAGGCATCCTGGTCCCCCTGGCACGCCTGGCGGACCAGGTCCTCGTCGGTCGCGGGGGGCACGGGGACGTCGACGGCATCACCACCGGGCGGGGTGGTCCCTGCAGCCGCGGGCCCGCCGGCCGGTCGCCCGCCCTCGCCGAGGTGCATCGCCGTCCTCCTCTCTGCACCGCCTTGGACGCCCGGAGCCGGCCCCGGGTTCCCGGGACGGCGGCGGATGGGATCGCATAGCCTCCTGGCAACGGGGGGATGGAGCCTTGCACGTCCTGATGCTGACGGCGACCTTCTTCGCCGCAGGGCAGACGACCCACGTCCTCGACCTGGCCCGGGGCCTGGTGCGGCGGGGTCACCGGGTGGACCTCTGGGTGACCCACTCCCGGGGCGGCCGGGACGCCCACGCCGAGACGGTGGCCGCCCTGGAGGCCGGCGGCGTGGCGGTGCGGTTCCTCCCCGCACCGGTGATCGACCGGCGCCTCGGCATCCCGCAGGACCGCTACGACGTGGTGCACGCCCAGTCGTCCTGGTCCTTCGAACTGGCCCGGCGCCTGGCCGCGCTGCTGGGCCTGCCCCTGGTCCTGACCTGCCACGGGCTGGGCCTCGACCAGCCCGCCTACCGCCCCGCCCTCCAGGCGGCCGACCGGCTGATCTGCGTCGGTCCCCGGGTGGCCCGTGACCTGGACGCTTACCGGGCGAAGATCGCCGTCGTGGGCAACGGCGTGGACCTGGAGCGGTTTCGTCCGGGTATTCGCGAAGGCCGCTTCACCCTCCTTTACGCCGGCCGGGTCGACCGCGACAAGCGCCCGGCCGTGGCCGCCTTCCGCCGGGCGGTGCTGGGTCTTCCCCAGGACGTCCAGGTGTGGGCGGCGTCCAACCGGCGGCTGGGCGGCGGCCGCATCCGCAACCTGGGCTGGGTGCCCGACCTGGAGCGGGTGATGGGCCGGGTCCACGTGGTGGTGGGCACGGGGAGGGTGATCCGGGAGGGGCTGGCCGCGGGCGCCGCTTGCCTGGTCCTGGGCCGGGAGTACCACGGGCCCGTGACCCCCGAACAGGTGGAGCGCATGTCCTTTCCCGACTTCAGCGGCAACGGCCGCCGGCTGGGGCCGCCCGATCCGGCGGCCCTGCTCCGCGACCTGCTGCGCCTTTACCGGGACCGGGCCTGGCTGGCCGAACTCATGGCCTTCGGGCGCCGGTATGCGGAAGAGCACCTGAGCCTGGACGCCATGGTCGACCGGACCCTGGCGGTCTACCGGGCGGCCGGCGCCGCGGTCGACCCGGCAGAGGGTGGTGCGGTCGACCACGGCCGGCGGGATCTAGACGAACCGGCCATGCCCGCAGCGGACGAACGGGCCCCGCGGGTCGCCCCTGAGGGGGACGATCCCGCCGCCCCGGAGCCAAATCCGCCCGTGCCGCCCGATCCCCGCGCACCGGCGCCCGACCTGGACGAACCGGCCGCCTCGGAAGCGGGCGAACCGGCCGCCGGGGGTGCGGGCGGACCGGCGCCGTCCCAACCCCGCCCACCGGCGCCGGATCCGGAGGAGCCGGCGCCGGCCGGTGCAGGCGCCCCAGCGAGCAACGCGGGGCCGCCGGCGGCTTGGCCGGCGGCCCCACCAGCGGCCCTGCCCCGGGGAGCCCACGGAGAAGGCTCGCCCGCCGGCCCGGACCCCGCGGACCGGCCGGCCGGGCGGTGACGCGCAGGGCCTAGGGCGACGACCCCCTGGCCTGCCGATCCCGGGTCTTCCCCCTGGTCTTCCCTTTCCCGGCTTTCCCTGCTCCGGCCTCCCCTTTTCCGGTGGCGGCGGTCCTGCCCCCTTCCGCTGCCGCCACCCCTTCCCCTTCCTCCGCCGCCGCCCAGGCCTCCCAGTACCGCAGGTAGGGGTAGGGATTGACGGGCCGTCCCGGCCCGCGGGCCGCGCCGCGGTCCTTGACCCCCGCCTCGGCCGGAGGGGTGCCGGGCCGGTCGCCCTGGCCCGTTCCCCGCTCCAGCCGGCGCAGTTCGAAGTGCAGGTGGGGCCAGAACTTGCCCCGGGTCCCCGGAGGACCGTAGCCGGTGTTGCCGACGAAACCCAGCACCTGGCCCGGCTGCACCGGGCGCCCCACGCCGGTGCCCGGCGCATAGCGGTCCAGGTGGGAGTAGTAGGCGGCATGCCCCGTCCCCGCGAGTTCCACCAGGATGAACCAGCCGCCGTAGGGGCTCCACCCGCGGGCCAGGACCCGCCCGGCCCCCACCGCCCGCACCGGTGTGCCCCGGGCGGCCAGGATGTCGTTGCCCTGATGCCGGCGGGGCCGCGGCCCTGCCGGTGTCCACCGGCGGGGATCGCCGAAGGTGTCCCTGTCGAACTTGTACCGCCCCCGGGGCAGGGGAAACCAAAACCCCGGCCGCAGCAGCCGGGGGTCGAGGTCCGGGTAGTGCGGCCGCACGGTGGCCTCCCAGCGCCGCAAGGCGTCGGCCACGGCACCGGAGACCACGGCACCCGAGACCACGGCGGCCCGGCCCCCCGGCCCCCCGGGCACCGGCGCCGGCCGCATCCCCGGATTTCGCCCGGGCGCCCGCGGCCCGCCCCCTTGACCACCGGCGTCACCGGCGCCGGCCGGCCCCGCCCCCGCCCCCTCCGGGACGCCAGCCCGGGGTGCGGGGGAGCCGCCGGCCTTGAGGTCTCCCCGTTGAAGTCGCCGGTTCTCACCCGCCGCCACGTCAAGCCCCCCTTCCCTTCCTGCCCCTTTGGCCCGGCCGTCCCCGCGGTCCCCGCGACAAGCACGGGGGCCGCACCGCGGCGCGGTGCGGCCCCCGGGGCGGTGCCGCCGGTTCGTCAGGTCGTGGGCGGCACGCACTGCGGGGGGAACAGGTTCTCCGGCGGGCAGACCAGGGGCGGCTGGGGAAGGGTCACGCACGGCGCCGGCACGCAGAAGCCGTAGGCCGGCACCAGCAGCTTCACCAGGGCCTTGGACTGGATCAACAGGCACAGGTTGACCTCGCAGCACACCTGGCCGTTGATGATCACGCAGGGCCCGCACCGCGAGCCGGCCGACTCGCACTGGATGGCGGTCCCCTCCGGCGCGCACAGCAGCACCGTCTTGAGGAACCCGAAGGAGTCCTCGAACTCGGCGATGACGTTGCCGTTGCGTGTGATGGTGAAGTGCATCGTCACCGTGACGATCAGGGTGACGTCGGCAAAGCCCGGGTTGTTGGGGTCCTCCTCCCGCGAGACCTCCTGGCAGGTCACCTGCTCGATGGTGCACTCCACCCGGTCGCTGGGCAGGACCCCGGTAAAGGCCGCCGGGATGGGGAAGCACACGTTCTCCCGGCGATCCGTCTGGAAGCAGAAGTCGTAGACCTTCACCGTCTCGATGCAGACGATCTCCGTGGGCTCGGGGCACCCGTAGACCGGGTCACACGGTCCCGGCACCACCTGATCGACCTGCTGCGCCCGCACTCCGTCGCTCACGACGATCCCTCCTGCCCCTTGGGCGATGATGATCGAGCCCCGCCTGTCCCCCGGTTCCCACGGGTCCCGGGCTCCGGGGAGCATCCCCGGGGCCGGCGCGGGGTCGGCGCCCACCGCGGATCCCGGCAAGGGCCTACCCGGCGTCCCGGCGGAACCCATGGCGAGCCCGGCCGGTCGTCCCGCCTCGCCTGCTACCGCTATATGAGGCGCCCCCCGCGGCCGCCACGGCCGGGGGCGAAGATTGGGTCTTCGCCCGTCGCGAAGGGCCGGAGGCCGCGTCCCCCGGGGCGAGCACCCGGGGCGGGCCGGGCCGGGGGCCCACTCAGGAGCAGGGGCGTCCCGGGATCCAGCCCGGCGCAGCGGCGCCCCGGGGTGGGGTGGGGGGTGGGGCGCGGGCCTGGTGGCGTGCCCCGTTGCGCCAGCACGGCCCAGAGGGATGGATCACCACCGGAGGGGGAGGAGCCGTCATGGGGCAGGCATAGGACCGCCGCCGGCCCTGTAGATCGAAAGCGGGAGGCGGGCGTCATGGGTGACGGCAGGACGGACCCCGCCGGTCGGGGACGTCCCGACCGGGACGGGCTTCTGGACGAACCGGCCCCCGCCGGCACGCCGGGCCGCGACGCCCCGGGGGGCAGGCGCCGCCGCGGTGGCAGCCCGCCGGCGCCCGGTGATGGGGCCGCCGCGCCGGGGCGTGCCGGCCCGCCGGGCCCTGACGCCGGCAAGGGCGGGCCCGGGCCGGCCCCCCGCCCGGGTCCCGGGACGGAGGCCGGCGGGACCGCCTTTACGGTGTGGGAGGGGCTTCTGGGTGCCCCGGAAGGGCCGGGCATGGTGCTGCTCGGCCGCGACCCCGCGGGCCGGCCGTGGGCCTGGCGGCCGCGGCCCGCGTCGCCCGCCTTCCCGGCCTCCCGGCTGCTGGTGGCCGGCCTGGACGGGGACGGTGAGCCCTGGGTCGCAGGGTGGCCGGCCGGGGCCGGCGGCGGGGCCGAGGGGCCGGTCTCCCTCAGCCGGCGCGGCCGGTGGGCTACGTTCTCCTTCCCGGGCCACCGGCCCCCAGGACCGGTCCCCACCCCCCTGGGACCGGCCGGCGGCCCTCCGGCTGCGGGCGGTCCCCCCATCCCGGGCCGCCCTTCGCCGGACCCGGGCCGCGCCGCGGATGGGCCCCGGGGCGGGACCCCCTTGCTCTGGGCCGGCTGGGGCCCGGCCTGCGGCCCCGCGCCGGCCGAGCGCCCCGCGGGCGACCTGGAGGACCACCCGCCGGTGCCATGGATCGTCGTCCACCGGCCGGCCCAGGGGGCCGAACCCGGCAACCTGGAGGTGTGGATCGGGCCGGGCGCAGGGGCGCCGGGATTCGGCGGATGGTTGCGGCTCCGGCCCCTTTGGGGCGAGCGCATCCGCTGGGCCGCCGCTTGCGGCGACCCGGCGGGCCGGGCCGTGTTCGTCCCCTGGTACCGGCTGGGGCCGGTCCCCGGCGCCGGGCACGGCGGCGGGGAATGGCGCGTGCTCTGGTTCGACGGCCGCTGGCGCGACGAGCCGGTGATCCTGGACACCGGGGACGGGACCGGGGCGGCCGCTTCCGCCGAGGCCGCGCCTCCCCCAGCGCCCGGCCAGCCGGCCCGGGGGCCGATCCTGGCGGCGGGCTGGTGCCATCGGGGACAGCCCCTGGTCGTCCTGGCGGCCGCCGCGGAAGACGCCGCCGGGTTCGCCGGCGACGGCGCCGCAAGGGTCGCCGGGCCGCCCGCCCCACGGGCGGCCGGCGATGTGGCGGAACGGGCCTCCGGCGACGGCGACGCGGGCGCGCCGTGCCGCCCGCAGCCGCGGGCCCTCCGCCTGGGCCTGTGGCGGCGGCACGAGACCGGCCACTGGCGAGCCCGCTGGTTCCACCTTCCCCTTGAGCCGGAGGACGGCCCGCTCCCTGGGGCGGCGCCCCCTGCGGCCGCCGGGAGTGCCCCGCCGAGGGGCCGCCCCGGCCCCCGCAGCCTCCCCGCGGACGGGAGTCCGCCCCCTGCCGCCCCCCTCCCCGCCGCCGCGGCCGGTCCGGCCAACCGGGACCGGGCCAGCGCCCTCTTGCTGCGGATGGAGGTGGACGAATCCGGCGGCCTCACCCTCCGGTTGCGGCCACCGGACAACCCGGGGGCGGGCCGGGTGCTGGCGCGCATCACCGCCGGCGGCCAGCTGGAACCGGCCGGGGAGGGCGCGGGTCTGCCCACCCGGGCCTTCGGCGCGAGAGACGCCGGTCCGCCCTCCGGCGCGAGAGACGCCGGCCCCCCCGCCCGCGCCTCCGGCGCGGGAGACGCCGGGCCGCCAGCCGGCGCCCCTCCCGGGGAACGCCCGCCGGACCGCCCCCCGCCGGGGCGCCCCCAGCCGCCGGCCGTCGGCCACCCCGCCCGGCCCCAACGCCCCCGGCCGCCTGGCCCAACCGGCGGGTTCTTCCATCCTGGTCGAATTCTGCCCCCGGAGGCGGGCTCCCGCCGGTCCGGGTCGTGATTCCCTCCCCAGGCGAGCAACAGCTGCCCAGGTCATTTGTCACGGACCAGGGTCGAAGCCGACAATGGATCGTGGGTTCGACTCAATCCGGGGAGGGATTTTATGTCAAAGCGGATCCTGCTTCGCCGGGCGGCCGGCATGGCCGCCGCCGCCCTGCTGGTCGTCTCCGTCGCGGCCACTCCCGCCCAGGCCTCCTGGTACCTGGTGCAAAGGGCCCCGTCGACGCCGGCTCCGGCGCCCTCCGGTGCGCGGCCGATGCCGGAACCGGCACCGGTCACCGCGGCACCCGCCACAGCGCCCGCTTCCGCCCGCCAGCCCGTGCGGGGTTCCTCCGCGGCCGGTACCGGCTTGTACTACGCATGGAAGCTGGCCATCCTGCGCCAGCGCAGCGGCCTGACGTCGCAGCCCACGGCGCCCACCGCGCCCACCCCCACGCCCACCCCGAACCCGGGCGGCTCGGCCGCCCCCACCCGCCCCGGCACGGCCACGCCGGTCCCGGTTCCCGGCCCGGCCTCCGGCCCGTCGTCCTCGGGCGGCGCGGGGTCCGGAACGCCGGCCGCGGCGCCGGCGCCCAGCCCCGCTCCGGCGCCCGCGGGGACGACCCTGACCGCCGCCGAGCGGCATCTGGTCGACCTGGTCAACCAGGCGCGCCGTCAGCACGGCCTGCCGCCGCTGTCCGTGGACCCCGACCTGGTCCGGCTGGCGCGGCTGAAGGCCGAGGACCTCAAAGCCAACGGCTACTTCGCCCACGAGTCGCCGACCTACGGCACACCCTACGCCATGGAGCGGCAGGCCGGCATCGCGGCCCGGGTGATGGGGGCGGAGAACCTGGCCAAGTCCCGGGACGTCGACCGCGCCCACATGCAGCTGATGGCCAGCGAGGGCCATCGCGCCAACATCCTGAACCCGGATCACGACGCCATCGGCGTGGCCGTGGTGCCGATCCCCTACGGCGTCCTGGTGGTCCAGCTCTTCCTGGGCGACCGGTACCGGTGAACGCCCGTCACCGAAAGGGAACCCAGCCGCCAACGCGATGGGCGGCGCCCTGCTGGGCGCCGCCCATCGTCTTCACCGGCCAAGCCCCCGCCGACGGCCGCCCCGTGGCGCCACCGGCCGTTCTGGGGTCGTTCGGGGTAAGGGGTCGTTCTGGGTATAAAGTCGTTCTGGACGCGTCCGGACCGCCTAGCCGCCTAGCCGCCTAGCTGCCTAGCCGCCTTCCCGTCCCCGTCCCGGCCCCGGGCTCCGGCTGCGCCGGCCGCCGGGCAAACCGTCGGTGGCCGGCCCGCGGCCTCGGAGCCCGCTGGCGCCCGGGCCCGAACCATCCCCATCGCGACCGGCGCGACCGGTGCCGTCGCCCGTACCGCCGCCGGGTTCCTCCGGCGGGCGCTGGGCGCCCTTGAGCAGGCGATACGCCCCGACGCCGAGCAGGACGATCAGGCCGTACGTCACGCCCAGCATGATGATCACGAAGGCCTTGGGCAACTGCCCGCCGCTGGTCCAGTGGGTCGCCAGTTCCAAGCCGCCCATGCGCCCCACCCCCGGGGCACGCAGGGCCGCGACAAGCCGTCGCGGCCCTGCGTGCGAGGTGGCCGGTTCGTCCGGCCCCCATCACGTCGGTTTCCCATCACGCCCATTGCCCATCAATAGTCCAGCGAGACGCCGTACCACATGATCAGGGCGAAGATCATCGGCGTCAGGATGACGTAGATCATGTTCAGCTTCTCGAACCGCAGGTGCATGAAGTTGGCCACGATCAACAGCGACTTGAGCAACGTCATCAGCAGCAGGACGCCGACCAGCACCGCCCGGGGGAGGTGGAACAAGACCACGCCGACCTCCAGGACGGTGATCACCAGCAGCCAAAGCCACGTGACGAAGTACAAGCGGTTGCCGTGATCGTGCTCCTGCCCGTGCTCCATCGCCTGCTCGGAAGCTCCGCTCACCAGGCGCCCCTCCTTCCCCCGCCGGCGACCCCGTCGGTCGCCGGCGGCCCTCCCCCTGCACGGCGCGAAGCGCTGGCCTATGCGACCCAGGGGTCCGGGGACGCCTCCCCGGACGCAACCCTCATCGCCGACCGCGCCGCCGGGGGTGCCGGGCCATCAGACTAGATCAGGTAGAACAGCGTGAAGATGAACACCCAAACCAGGTCGACGAAGTGCCAGTACAGGCCGGCCACCTCGACGCCCAGCCCCGAGTAGCGGCCGCGCATGGCGTTCAGGGTGACCACCGCCAGGTAGATCAAGCCCGTCAGGACGTGGAACCCGTGGAACCCGGTGATCACGAAGAAGCTGGCGCTGAACTGCGGCACGCCCCAGGGGTTGGTGAAGAGCCGCGCCCCTTCATGGATCAGGCTGGTCCACTCGAAGGCCTGCGACCCCAGGAAGAACAGGCCGCCCAGGATCGTCAGCAGCAGGAAGCGCACCGCCGCCTTCTGGTCGCCCCGCCGGGCCGCCCCCACGGCCGCCGCCATGGTCGAGCTGCTGCTGATCAGGATGAAGGTCATCAACGTGACCAGCCAGAGCCCTTCAAAGATGTGGGTCCGGTCCGGCCAGGTGCCCGCCTTCAGCCGCGCCACGCCGTAGGCCGTCAGCAGGGTGGCGAAGACCAGGACGTCCGACGCCAGGAAGATCCACATACCCAGCTTGGCGTGGGCCGTGGCGAAGGGCGAGCGGCCGCCGCCCCACTCCGACCGCAGCACGGCCTCCTGGTCGGCCGCCAGCGGGTGCTGCGTCGCCTCGATGGTGCTCATGCCGACACCCCCATCGTTACCAGAGAAGCAATGCGAACAGGTACACCCAGAGCACGTCGACGAAGTGCCAGTAGGTCGCGATGTTGGCCAGCGACGCCGCCCGTTGCGCCGTGGTGCCGGGCCGCCCCAGCCGCCACAGCCCGTAGATCAGCGCTCCCATGCCGCCCGCCACGTGGGCCGCGTGGGTGCCGCTGAGCAGGTAGAAGAAGGCGGCGTGGGTGCTCCCCGCGGCGGCGACGCCCGCGCCCATCCACTGCAGCCACGCGGCCACCTGGCCGGCCACGAAGAGGGCACCCAGCAGGATCGTCAGCAGCAGGGCGCGCCGCGCCCCATCGGTCCGGCCATGGCGCGTCCGCCGCCGGGCCACCTCCATGCTGACGCTGCTGGCCAGCAGGACCGCCGTGTTCCACCACAGCAGGGACGGCAGGTCCTGCCGCGCCCACCCCGGCTCGGCGCTGCGGACCACGTAGGTGCTGGTGAAGCCCATGAACATCAGGGTCACCGCCGCCACCACGATCCAGGTGGCCATGGTGGCCGCGCGGGCCCGGGCCGCCTCCTCCTCGCCGCCGCCGGCACCGCCGCCGGGGCCGCCGTGGCCCCCGCCGCGACCGGTGGGGGGCGTCCGGACCGGGGAACCGGCCCGGCCCCCGGGGATCACCGGCACCGGCGGGCGGCCCGCGACGCGGCCGCTACGGGTCCGGGTACGGGTTCGCGGTGGCTTTCGGGTTGTCGTCGCCATCTCGGTCACCCCCACAGGCCCGAGGTCCCGCCGGTGCCGTCCTGCCATCCCGGTTCGGCCGGTCAGCGGGAGCCGGCGCCGTCGCGCCCGGCCGTCGCCAGCGCGGGCTCGGGCACCCACTGCGGGATGTGGTCGACGCCCTCGGGCGCATCCTTCGGGCTGTACTCATACGGCCAGCGGTAGACCACCGGCTCCGCCTCGTCCCAGTTGCCGTGGGGCGGCGGCGACGGCGCCCACCACTCCAGGGTATTGGCCTGCCACGGGTTCCGCTCGGCCTTGGGCCCGCGGAACATGCTGTAGAACAGGTTGTAGGCGAAGATCAGCTGGGCCGCGCCCAGGACGAAGGCCGAGATCGAGATCACGTGGTTCAGGGTCGCCACGTCGCCCAGGAACTGATACGCCGCCCAGTTGTAGATTCGCCGCGGCATCCCGGCCGTCCCCAGGAAGTGCATGGGGAAGAAGGTGCCGTAGATGCCCAGGAACGTCAGCCAGAAGTGCCACTTGCCGAGCCGCTCGTTCATCATCCGGCCGAACATCTTGGGGAACCAGTGGTAGATCCCCGCGAACACCCCGAACAGCGCCGCGGCCCCCATGATGAAGTGGAAGTGGCCGACGACGAAGTAGGTGTCGTGGAAGTACAGGTCCACCGACGGGTTGCCCAGGATCACGCCCGTCAGACCGCCGGTGATGAACAGCGACACGAAGCCGATGGCGTACAAGGACGCCGCCGTGAAGCGCATCTTCGACCGGTAGATGGTCGCCAGCCAGTTGAACGTCTTGATCGCCGACGGGATGGCGATGGCCAGGGTCGTCGCCATGAAGATGCTGCCCAGGGTCGGGCTCATGCCGCTGGAGAACATGTGGTGACCCCAGACGATGAAGCTCAGGCCGGCGATGGCCAGGATCGAGCCCACCATGTACCGGTAGCCGAAGACCGGCTTGCGCCCGTGGGTCGCCAGCACCTCGGAGACGATGCCCATGGCCGGCAGGATGACGATGTACACCTCGGGGTGCCCGAAGAACCAGAACAGGTGCTGCCACAGGATCGGGTCACCGCCACCCGCCGGGTCGAAGAAGTGGGTGCCGCCCACCCGGTCGAAGATCAGCATCAGGCACGCCGCCATCAGGGCCGGGAAGGCGAACAGGCCCACCAGCGCCGTGACGAACAGGGCCCACACCGTCAAGGGCAGCCGGCTGAAGGACATGCCCTTGGTGCGCATGTTCAGCGTGGTCGTGATGTAGTTGATACCACCCGCCAGGAACGCCAGCATCAGGATGAAGACGGCGATCAGCCACAGGGTCTGGCCCGCCGTTTCCCGATCGCTCAACGGCACGTAGGCCGTCCAGCCGGACCCCGGCGCGCCGCCCTCCACGAAGAAGGAGGCCAGCGCGAACACGATGGCGACGGGGAACATCCAGTACGACAGCATGTTGAGGACGGGGAACGCCATGTCCCGCGCGCCGATCTGCAGCGGGATCAGGAAGTTGGCGAACCCGCCGCTCAGGGCCGTCGTCAGGAAGAAGAACACCATGATGGTGCCGTGCATCGTGATGGCCCCGTAGTAGAAGTCCGGGTTCATCTGCCCGCCCTTGAAGGCGTTGGGCATGATCGCCTCCAGCAGCGGCCACTGCTTGCCGGGCCAGCCCAGCTGCACGCGCATGAGCATGGCCAGGAAGCCACCGATGGCCGCCATGATCAGCGAGGTCAGCAGGTACTGGATGGCGATGATCTTGTGATCGGTGCTGAAGATGTAACGGCGCCAAAAGCTCTGCGGCTCGTGGTGGTGGGCCGCGTGGGTGGCGTGGCCCGCCACCGCGGCCTGGGTGCCGCCGTGGGCCATTACCGTTCCTCCTCTCTACCGAGCCGGTGACCGGCGATCCAAAGGCCGGTCACTGGGCCGTCCCGCCGTGCTCACCCGCGTGCTCCGTGACCCAGGCCTGCCAGTCCGCGTCGGACAGCACCTGGATCTCGCCGCGCATGGTGAAGTGGCCGACGCCGCACAGCTCCGCGCAGGCGATCTCGAAGCGCCCCACTTCCGTGGGCTCCACGTACACCTCGGTGACCTGGCCGGGGACGGCATCCATCTTCACCCGCAGCTGGGGCACGAAGAAGCTGTGGATCACGTCCCGCGAGCTGAGCTTGACCGTCACGTGGTAACCGGCCGGCATCACGATGGGACCCTTCGACCCGTCGACCACGATGTCGTCCTTGCCCGCCGGGTCATTGGGGTCGATGCCGAAGGGGTTCTTCTGGAAGTCCACGTACTGCGGGTCCGTCTTGCCGAACTTCCCGTCCGGACCCGGGTAGCGCGCCGTCCAGAAGAACTGCTGGCCCCAAACCTCCACCACCGCCGACTTCTCCGCCGCGGCGGCCGTCGGCGTGTGGAGCGTCAGCCAGATCTGATAACCCATCACGATGAACACCGTCAGGATGACGGCCGTCGCCACGGTCCAGGTGGTCTCCAACCGCTTGTTCTCGTGCCAGTAAAGCGCCCGCGGGCTGCGCGCGGCCCTCCAGACGAACCAGGCCAGCATGCCCTGGGTGAGAACGAAGACGATGCCAATGCTGATCATCAGGATGTTGAACATGTGGTCGATGGGCGCCGCGGCCGCCGACACCAGGGGCGGCAGCCACCAGCGCTTCGTGGCGTAGACGGTGCTGGCCACGCCCGCCACCAGGACGAGCCCGACCAGGAGGGTCATGACCGCACCGGCGCGCCGGTTGTCGCGCTCCGTCACCTGCTGCATGTCCCCCTTTGCCTCCCATCCGCCGGTCCCGGGCGGCAGGCGAACCGCCCGCCCTCCCGTCGCCGGCCCGTCGAGTTCCAGCGTGACGCCGCGATCCACCTTGCCGTCGTGGACCGGATCAGGTGGACCGGATCAGAACGTATTGCAATCCGAGGGCAACAAGGTCGCAGTCCCCGCAGTCCGCTTGGATTGTATGGAATCCCCCCTACGGCCGCAAGGCGACAAATGACAAGAGCGGCAACCCACCCCCTGGTGCCGCGAGCCACCTGGGCGCCTCGTCTTGCCAGCCGGCGACAAAGCGATAGAATAGTGCCGTGATCGTTCCTGCGCGCTCCTCTTTCCTGCAGCCCACTATCAAAAGTCCCTGACCCGCGCCCGTCCTGGCCATCGGGCTCCAAACCGATGCGCCTCGGGCCGAGGCCGGAGGAAAGGCGCTTCGGGTCGCATGAACCCCACGCGTTTCGGTATTTTCTAATCGTTGTGAGGGCGCGGATGGCGGAATCCGGCGGATCTCCGGACGATCCCGGGCACGGGCAGCCGGCGTCCCGCGCCGGCGCCGCGAACCGCGGGTTCAGCCATTCCGGATGGAGGAACGGTCCATGAGCATGCCCAACAGCGCGGTGCTGGCGCGCGCCATCCCCGCCAGCCGGAGCCACGCGCTCCGCGACTACCTGACGCTGATGAAGCCGGGGGTCATGCTGCTCGTCCTGGTCACCACGGCGGCCTCCATGTGGGTCGCCCTGGGCGAGGCCCCGCACCCCTGGACGCTCTTTCTCACCCTGGCGGGCACCATGCTGGCGGGCGGCTCCGCCGCCACCTTGAACCATGTGCTCGACCGGGACATGGACGCGGCCATGCCCCGCACCAGCCGGCGGCCCATCGCCGCCGGGCGGGTCCACCCCGGCCGCGCCACGGCCTTCGCCGTGCTCCTCGGCATCCTCAGCTTCGCGCTGCTGTATACCCAGGTGAATCCCCTGACGGCCTACCTGGCGGTGGGCGGCATCGCCTTCTACGTCGGCGTCTACACCGCCTGGCTCAAGCGGCGCACCCCGCAGAACATCGTCATCGGCGGTGCCGCCGGCGCCGTCGGGCCGCTGATCGGCTGGGCCGCCGCCACCGGCCGGATCGACCTGGCGGCCGTCGTTCTGTTCCTGATCGTCTTCTTCTGGACGCCGCCCCACTTCTGGACTCTGGCCGTCGCCCTGCGGGACGAGTACGCCCAGGCCAAGGTCCCCATGCTGCCCGTGGTGGCGGGCGTGGAAGCCACCTTGCGGCAGGTCTACCTCTATACGTGGATCACCGTGGCGGTCACCCTGGCCATGCTGCCCCTGGGCGTGCTGGGGTGGGCCTACACGGCGGCCGCCCTCGCGCTGGGGGCCCGGTTCCTCCGCTTGACCCGGGGCCTCATGGACCAGGTCACCGAGGGGCGGGCCCGGGCCGTGTACGGCTTCAGCATCGTCTACCTGTTCAGCCTGTTCGGCGCCATGGTCCTTGACGTGACCCTGCATCAGCTGGCCGGCGCGCTGCTGGGCCGGTTCTAGTCGCCGGTTGGGCGGTTGGGCCCGCCAGGGCCCCGTGGGACGCGACCATGGCCTGGTGCCCAGGGTCGAACCGGCACATGCCCTCGTCGGGCGGGGCACGGGATCCCAACCTGCCCTTTCAACCCACGTAACGCCGGCCGCGCGCCTGCCCTGCCAGCCCACGGGACGCCGAACCCGCGCACGGCCGAAAGGAAGGCGGCTGGCACCGGGGACCCATCCCCATGCCAGCCGCCTTTCGCCAAGTCCCCGCAGCTCGGGGCCCCGTGGCCTTGAAACGGAGCCTTCGCAGCGACCCCTTTTCCCCGGTCCTTTTGCCTCAAGCCCGGCGGGCCGGGTCGAACCGGGGCGCCGGCACCGTCACCGGCCGCGCCCGCCCGGACCCCAGGGTGATCCCGGGCGCATCCGTGCCCAGCGCCCAACCCGGACCGGCCGCCTCCAGCGCCCCGTGGCAGAGGACGGTGAAGAGCAACGCCATGATGCTGCTGTGCAGCATGGTCGCCGCCAGGTCCAGCCGGCTGAACACGACGAAGGCGCCGCTGAGGGCCTGGGCGGCCGCCAGCGCGGCGGCAAGCTGCACGGCCCGGACGATGCCAGGCGCCTGGTCCCGGTAGCGCCGGGCCCAGGCGGCCAGGGCGAATAGCCCCACCAGGAGGACGCCGGCGGCCAGCCGGTGCACCATCTGAACCAGGGCCGCCCCCTCCCACGGCCCGCCGCACAGCGGCCACGCGGGGCAGGCCAGGCTGGACCCGGTGTGGCGCACGTACGCTCCCGTGTAGACCACCAGGTACGTGTAGGCCAGCAGCGCCCAGACCCACCGGCGCAGCGGGACCGGCACCGCGTTCCCGGCCCCCGCCCCCGGCTTGGGGGTTCCCCGCCCCTCGCCCCCGGTGCCCGCGGCCGCCACCGCGCCCGGGGCCGCGGCCATGGCCGGCCCGGAGCCGGTTCCACCGCGCCACCGCCACACGCGCAGGCTCAGCAGCGCCACCGAGGCGAAGGACACCAGGGAGATGCCGAAGTGCAGGGCCAGGACCGCGTCGGCCTGGCCCCAGAGGACCACACCGGCGCCCAAACCGGCTTGCAAGAACAGGAAGAACACGGCCACCCCGGCCAGCCAGCGCGCATCCCGCCGCCCGCCCAGCCGGCGTGGCGCCAAAAAGGCCAGGGCCACCACCGCCAGGGCAGCGATCCCGGACACCACCCGGTGGCTGAACTCGATGACGGCCTGGACCGTCCACACCGGGGAACCGCACAAGGGCCAGGACCGGCCGCATCCCTCACCGGAGCCGGTGGCGGTCACCAGCGCCCCGGCCACCACCACGAGGAACATCGTCACCGTGGCGACGGCGGCCAGTCGCTTCAGGCCACGGCCGGCCGGCGTGGGGCCTGGATCCCCGTTCCGCCGTATCTGCGCTTCATCGGCCATCGGCGTCACCCCCCACTGTAAAAAGCCCGAAGGTCGTCCATCGCCGGGTCCAAGGCCCGAACGTCGTCCATTACCGGCGGGCTTCCGCGTCCCTGCGTCCTTGTTGGATCGCCGGGCGTCTTTTGGCATCTTGAGGCGGATCGGCCACCGAGGCGGATCGGCCGCCCGCGAGGGGCCGCCCGCCAGGGCAACCAGCACCACCGTAGCCCAAGGCACCGGGCTAGGCAATTCGGCGAACACCCCATGGCGCGCCCCGGGGCCGGGCGCCGCCTCTTGCAGCGCACCTTCCAGCGCACCTTCGTCTTCAGGAGCCTTCAGGAGCCGCCCCGAGATCGCCTTCAGGAGCCGCCGCGAGACCGCGGCGCGCAGCCACCACAAGGCCCCGCCGAACGGCCCCGGCCCGGGCCGGCTCCCCGGAGGCCGCGGCGGGCCGGCCGAATGGGGCCCCCGGGGGCTGGTCAACCTAACCATGACGCACCCGTTGCGCCGGGGCGACCGCCCCCTTCCGGATGCGCCGGGGCCGTCGCCGCGCCCGTCCCGCCGGCGAAACGGCCGGTGCTCCCGCGGGGCCCCGCCCCACCGCAGGCCGGGGCGAATCCAGGGGCACCGCCCTGGGCCGTTGGTGCCGGCGCGCCCCGCCGCGACCGGCACCCGCACGCACAAGGAGGGAGACGCCCGTGGCACCGGTACGCAACGTGGCCACCGCCCGGGTGGTGACGGCCGGCCTCATCGCCGGGCTCGTCCAGATCGCCACCGTCTACGTCCTGCAACCGATCCTGGGAACCCAGCGCGGCGCCTTCAGCCGGTTCGTCGCCGACGGCCTGGGGATGGGTGACAGCCGGGTGATGGCCCAGGCCGCCATGGCCATCGGGGGCCTGGCGGCCCTCCTGGTGGCGGCCGTGCTCTGGGCCTTCGTCTACCGGGCCATCGCTCCCGCCGGCAACGCCGTCACCGGCATGGCCTTCGGGCTGGCCGTGTGGATCGCCGGCGCCCTGGTAATCCTGCCGCTCCTCTCCGCCATCGGGGCGGCCCCGTCGCCGGGCTTTTTGGGCACGGGTTTCTCGGGAGCCCGCAGTGCCCTGGTGGCGGCCGTCGCCCACCTGGTCTACGGCGGCGTCCTGGGCGGCATGCTGGCCGGAACCCGTTCCGCCGCCTGACCGTTGCCCCGGACCGCATTCTTCCCGGCCCACGGCCGCTCGCGCCCGCCTAGTCGACGGGGGACCGGCGCCTCCGGCGGCAGCCCGGCGGTCGACCCGGATACCCGGATCCGACCCGTGCCGGAGGCCATGGGCTGGGCCGCGCCAGGCCCGCCCGGGCACCAGCAGGCCCCCAATCCGGGGCGAGCCGGATCCGGCGCGCCCCCTCGCCCGCCGGCCGCACCCCTGTTCTGCCCTCCGCGTATGTTGACAGCGATCGGAGGGGGGAGCGGCCGATGCAGGTCCTGGTCCGCCACCGCTGGCTCGTGGAGGTCGACCCCGCCGGCGCCGCCGGCTGGGCCACCGTGCTGGAACGGCTGGGACACCGGGTCTTCCTGGGTCGCGGCAGCGACGGGGGAAGGCCCTTTGCGGCCGTCGACTCCGCCCTGCACGGCCGGACGGTGCTCCTCTCGGTGTCCCGGGACGAACCCGGCCCCCGGCCGGCAGAGCCCGGAGGCGGCACCGGGACGCCGGATCCGCCCTCGGCTCCCCAGCCGGCCGGTACCGGCGGCTCGCTGCCGCCGCTGGCCACCCGGCTCGCCCGCCTGCTCCAGCGGGCCGGCGCCACGGTGATCGTCCTGCCGGCGCTGGGGGACCCGGGACGGCCGGCGGAGCCCCTGAGCCAACCCCTGAACCAGCCTCTGAACCAGCCCCTGCACCCCGGAGGACCGCAGGAATCCCCGGCGGGTGGAACCTCCCCCGGCCGGTCGCCGGGGACCGGCGGAACCGAGGGCCCGGGCGGCGGGGCCGGCACCCCCGATGGCGGGACGGCGACGGCCGGGCCGCTCGGCGCCGACCTCCTGGTCGCCCTGCGCCTGGACGCCGTCTCCCTGCGCGCCCGGGTCCGGGCCACCGGCCGCAATCCGTGGGCCGCGTGGCAACTGGCCCGGCGGCTGGCCCGCTCCCTGTGGTGGCACGGCTGCGTTCCCGTCCACCGGCAGCCCTGGCCGGGCACCGGCGGCGTCACCCTGTCCTTCCCGGTGCCGGCGGGCGCGCCGGATCCTCCGCATGGGTCCGGGTGGGGCGGCGATGGGTTTGGGGGGCTCCGCGGCGCCGGCCGGGCGGCGGGGAGCGGCACCCCGGCCACCCGCCAGGCTGGCTCGTCGCCGGCCGCGGCACGGGTGGTGCTGAGCGCGCCCCTGGCGGTCACCCTCACCCTCCCCGCCGGCTGGCCCGACGACGTGGTGGCCGCCGCCCTCTACAGCGGCCTGGTCACCTTCTTCGGCGGGCCCCCGCAGCCCCTGGTGCCGTGGGGCGAGACCCCGTCGGCCACCGAACCCGATCTGGCCGCGGCCAACAATGGGAAGGTTGTCCGGCCCGGCGGCCCGGATCCGGGCGGCCAGGCCCGCGCACCCCAGGGCCACCGCGCCGGGGCGAACGGAGGGCTCGAGGGAGTCAACCCCGAAGAGGCGGATCCCGCGGTCGCCGGCCAGGGGGTCGACGGCCCCGGCTCCGCCGCCCAGGGGGTGGAGACAGAGGCCGCCGGGGAATCCCGGGAAAACCTGATCGCGGACCCGGTTGATGTCGCGGAAAAGGAGGCGGGCGAGGAAGCGGGCGGGGACACGGGCGGCACCGAAGTCGCCGGCGCCGGGGAAGCCGGGCCCGCAGGGCCGAAGCCGCCGGCCGCGGGCCGGACGGCCGGCTCGCCGACCGCAACCGGGGCCAGCGGGACGGAGACCCCGACTCCAGCGGCGCCCACGGCGGCCGCGGTGCCCGGAGGAAAACGGGCGGTCCCGTCCCCCACGGCCGAGCCCTTGCCGGCGGGCGGCCCCGACGCCAGCCGGGGCATCCCGCCCGCAGCGGATGGCCCGCCGCCGGGCCAGGGGGCGCTCGCCCGGCGCCCGGCCCTGGGGTCCCGCGGGGAACGGCCTGGCGCCGCCAGCCGGCCGGCCACCCTCTCCCCGGCGGCGCTGCAGGGTCTGCCTCCCGCGGTGTTGCCGCCGGGGGCCTCCACCGGCCACCGGTTCCACCCCCGGATCGCGGCGGGTCCCGGCGGGGCCGCCGGTTCACCGCCCGCGGCGCCACCCGGTGCCCGCAACCCCGGCCCCCGCACCCCCGGGGCGATGCGGGTCGTCCCGTCCTTCGCCACGGGCCGGGAACCGGGTTCGCTCCAGCCCTTCCGCTGAATGCGCCCGCCCCGCCGGCCGTGAGCCGGCAGGAGACAGAGCGAGCCCCCGGCTAGCCCGCGATGGGGGCACAGCCGCCCATCCCCGCTGGCCGCCGCGGCCCGGATCGCCCGTCAGGGGTTCAGGGGACGCGGCCGGTCCCGCTGGGCGTCGACGACGCAGAGGAAGCCGAAGGGCTCGTCCCCCTCCCCGCCGGGGTGGCGGAACTGGTGGGGCGTCTCGGGCGGGACGTAGATCAGGTCGAAGGGCCGGACCCGGTGCACCTCGTCGCCCACCTGCACCTCGCCCTCGCCGCGCAGGATCAGCACCGCGTGGATGTGCTGGTGCAGCTCCAGCCGGGAGTATCCCCCGGGCCCCACCTCGAAGTACCGGACCTCGAAGGCCGCCGGCGTGGCGCCGCCGGGCACCAGGGTGCGGCGGATGACGTCGCGGAAGCGCGGCGCCGGTTCTTCCGGTCCCTGGTACACCTGGTCGGGGATGCCCTCCCAGCGGAAGGTGGTGGGGTCGAACCGGCGCACCCGCAGGCGCCCGAACTCCTCGGCCGTCAGGGGGCGGTTGGACGTGGTTTCCATTGGGATGAAACCTCCTGCCGTCACAACTCGACCATCACCTTCAACGCGCCCGGGTCCTTGACCTGGCGGTAGGCGGTGGCGACTTCCGCCAGCGGGTACCGGTGGGTCACCAGGTCCCCGGCCGGCACCTGGCCCGCCGCCAGCAGGTCCAGGGCCGCCCGGGTGTCGGGGGGCCCGGCGGAGTAGCTGGGAACCAGCCGGATCTCCCGGAAGAACACGTCGTAGCCGGGAATGGCCGGATCCCTCCCGGGGGCGGTGGGCGCGAACATCACCACGGTGCCGCCCGGCCTCGCGCAGGCGATCCCCAGGCGCAGGGGCTCCTCCCCTGCCGGCGAGACCAGGACCAGGTCGGCCCGCTCCCCCCACCGCTCTTCGAGGCAGCGGGCCACCGCCTCCGGGTCCGAGGCAGCCGCCAGCCATGGCACCGCCGCCGGCGGCTGGCCGGGGTCCACCGGGCCAGCCGCCGCCCCCCCACGGCCGCTCGCGGCGGCCGCCCCAGCCGCGCCTCCCCCTGGCCTTTCGTCACCGGCCGGACCGGTGTCGATCACCAGGGTCGCCCAGCGCCGCGCCGCCCAGGCCAGCCGCCCGGCCAGCCGGTCGACCACGGCCCGCTCCGCCGCGCCCCAGGCCCGGGCCACCAGCCCCAGGACCTGACCCATGAACCCGGCGCCGATCACCGCCACCCGCTGCCCCGGCGCCAAGCCCGCCCGCCGCAGGGCGTGGACGGCGCAGGCCACCGGTTCGACCAGGACGCCCACCTCCCACCCCGCCCCGGGCGGCAGGGGCAGGGTGTCGTGCGCCAGCACCTGGGGCGCGACCACCGCGTACTCGGCCATGCCCCCGGGCAGGAGCCCCGGGCGGCGCCAGACGGGACAGTGGACGAAGTCGCCCCGCCGGCAAGCGGCGCAGTCCATGCAGGGCGCGTGATGGTGGACGAAGACGCGGGTGCCCACCTGGATGCCGGGCGGCGGCTGGGTCCCCGGCCCCAGGGCGACGATCTCCCCCGCCGGCTCGTGGCCGAAGACAAAGGGCCCGCCCCGGGCCTTGCCCGCCACGTACCAGTCCAGAAGGTCGCTGGAACAGATGCCGCAGGCCCGCAGCCGGACCAGGGCCTCGCCGGGGCCCGGCCGCGGCACGGGCTGCTCGCCCACCTCGACACGGCCGCCGGCATCCAGCAAGGCCACCCGCATCCGGGCGGGAAGAACCGGCGGCGCCGGCGGCGCCGGCGGCGCCATCCCACGGGCCATGGACGGCTCCCCCCTGCCTCACCCATCGCGGCCCGGGCCGGCGCCGATCCCGCCCTGGCCCGGGCCCGGGTTCGATTCAGCAAACCGCTCAGGTCGAAGCCGGCGGGACCGGGGCCGGCGAGCCTGGCGCGCCTGCTGCGGCCGGTTCGTCCGGCGCGGCGGGCGCGTCCGGCGAGGCCGGTTCGTTAGCGCCCGGCGAGGCCGGTTCGTCCCCGCCCGGTGCGTCCCCGTCCGGGTAGAGGGCCACTTTGATGGCCTCCCCCCGGTCCAGGGCCTGGAAGACCGACGGCAGATCCGCCAGGGGCCGCCGCTGGGTGATCAACGCCGCCACGGGCAGCCGCCCCCGCGCCAGCAGGTCATAGGACTCGCGGACGTCGGCCGGGGTGTAGTGGAAGGAGCCGATCAGGTCGACCTCTTCGTAGTGGAGGCGGAAGGCCTCGAAGTGGACCCAGGTGCCGCCCGCCAGCCCGCCGAAGAGCAGGACCCGGCCGCCGGGACGCACCCACTGGGCCGCCGCCTGCCACCCCTCGGCCCGCCCCGTCGCCTCGATCACCGCCGCCGGTCCCTCGCCGCCGAACAGGGCCCGCACCCGTCCCAGGGCCTCCTGGGCGTCGGCCTGCAGGGTCTCGGTGGCCCCGGCCTGCCTCGCCAGCTCCAGGCCCGCCGGGCGCCGGCCCACGGCCACGACCCGGGGCACCTTCAAGGCCCGGGCGACCATGATGTGCAGCAGGCCGATGGTGCCGGTCCCCAGGACCACGACCTCCTCGGGCCGCCCCAGCCGGCGCCAGCCCCGGACCACGCAGCTCAAGGGCTCCAGGAAGGCCGCCTCCTCGAAGGACAGATGGTCCGGCTTGGGGAAGAGGTGGCGGGCGACGACGGGCGCCGGCAGCCGGATGTACTCGGCGTACGCCCCCAGGGCCATCCGCTCCGGTTCGAACAGGCGCTGGCACAGGTTCTCCTGCCCGCGGCGACAGGGCGGGCACTGGCCGCAGGGGCCGGTGGGAACCCACATCACGGGGTCGCCGGGACGGAAGCGCTCAACCCCCTCGCCCACGGCGTGGACCACGCCGGCCGCCTCGTGGCCGAAGGGCCCCGGGACGGGGAGGCGGGCGTGGCCGCGGCGAAAGGTCTTGAGGTCGGTGCCGCAGGTCAGGGCGCACCGGATCCGGACGACCACCTCGCCCGGACCCGGCTCGGGCACCGGGATCTCCCGCAGGGTCAGCCGGCGGATGCCGGCCAGGTATCCTTGCAGCAACGGCCACCCTCCATGGGCCGGGACGTCCAGGACATCCCGGGTATGGGGCTAAATTAGAAGGTACCACAAACGGGCGGCCGCTCCCCGGCTGCCGCCCGGCGACGGCCCACGACCGCCATCACGACCATCGAGGTGATCCCAGCGTGCACCGTCCCGTCCATGCCCCCTTCCAGGCCGTGGAGCACCGCCACCAGAGCCGCGTGCTGGCGGGCAACCCCTGGGGCGATCCGGCGGAGCGCTCCCTGTGGGTGCTGGTTCCTCCCGGCGGCTTGCCCGACCGGCCCGTGCCCTGCATCTGGCTGCTCTCGGGATTCGGAGGAACCGGCGCGACCCAGCTCAACTTCAACCCGTGGGAGGAGACCCTGCCCGAGCGCTTGGGAAGGCTCTATGCCGAGGGCCGGATTGGGCCGGCGGTCTTCGCCCTGCCCGACTGCTTCACCTACCTGGGCGGCAGCCAGTACCTGAACTCCCCCGCCGTGGGCCGCTACGAGGACTACGTCGTCGGGGAGCTGGTGCCCCTGGTGGAGGGCCTCTACCCCATCGCCGCCCACGGGGTGGCGGGCAAGTCCTCGGGCGGCTACGGCTCCTTCATGCTGGCCAGCCGGCACCCCCAGGTCTTCCAGGCCTTCGCCTGCCACTCGGGCGACATGGCCTTCGAATACTGCTATCTGCCCGACTTCCCCAAGTTCCTCGATCACGTGCGCCAGCTGGGCGGGCTGAAGGCGTACGTCGATGCCTACCGCCAGCTGCGGGCGCGGGGCCAGTCCCTCAACCGGAGCTGGCAGGCGTCCTTGAACATCTTCGCCATGGCCGCCTGCTACTCGCCGGATCCTGCCGAGCCCTACGGCATCGCCCTGCCCGTCGACCTGGAGACCGGCGCCCTGCGGCCGGCGGTCTGGGAGCGGTGGCTGGCCCACGACCCCGTGCGGCTGGCCCCCCAGGTGGCGGCGGCCCTCCGCCGTCTCCGGCTCGTGTACATCGACTGCGGCCGGCAGGACGAGTTCAACCTGCTCTGGGGCGCCCGGCAGCTCCACCGCGCCCTGGTGGAGCTGGGGATCGACCACACCTACGAGGAGTTCGACGGCGGCCACTTCGGCATCGCCCACCGCTACGACGTCTCCCTCCCCCTGCTCTACCGGGTCCTGGCGGAGGGGGCCGGCGGGGGGCCGGTAGGCAACAAGTAGGCCCGGTCACGCGGCCGTGTGGATGGAGCCCCACGATCCCATGGGGGCCAGCGAGCAACGGGTAGGCCCGGCCACCCCACCCGGTGCCCTGCCGGGGAACGCGGGGAAGCGGTGATCACCGGAAGCCGGCAGGACGACGGGTTGTCGCGGCGAATCCCATTGCTCACCACCACGTCTGGCGACGAGATCGGGGTGAAGGCCGTGCCCGTCGATGCCCGCCCCTCCCCCGCGCCGCCCCCGTCCCCGGATCCCCTGGAGGGGTACCGGGTCGTCAACCTGGCCGTCAACGTGCCAGGACCGGTGGCCGCCGCCCGGTTGCAAGCCCTGGGCGCCACGGTTTACAAGATCGAACCGCCCGGCGGCGATCCCCTGGCGGCCGCCGCCCCTGCCTGGTACCGGTCCCTCACCGCCGGGCAGGTGGTCCGGCGCCTGGACCTGAAGTCGCCCGGTGGCCAGGCCGCCCTGGCCGACCTGCTGGCCCAGGCGGACCTGCTGCTGACGGCCCAGCGCCCCTCGGCCCTGGCCCGGCTCGGCCTCGGGCCCGGGGACCTGGCGCGCCGGTTCCCTCGCCTGGTCCACGTGGCCATCGTCGGCCACCCGGCTCCCCGCCAGGAGGAACCCGGCCACGACCTGACCTACCTGGCCGCGACGGGGCTGCTGGACCCGCCCGCCCTGCCCCGCACCCTGATGGCCGACCTGGCCGGGGCGGAGCGGGCGGTGACGGCCGCCCTGGCGCTGCTCCTGGCCCGGGAACGGGGCCGGTTCGTCCGCCGGGTTGAGGTCAGCCTGGCCGAGGCCGCGGCGTCCCTGGCCGCTCCCCTAGAGCACGGGCTCACCGCCCCCGGGGGGCCCCTGGGCGGCGGCCTCCCCTTCTACCGCTGCTATCCCGCCCGGGAGGGCTGGGTGGCGGTGGCGGCCCTGGAACCCCACTTCGCCCAGCGGCTGCTGGCCGAGCTTGCCCGGCCGGGCCAGGCCGGCCTGGCGGCACCGGTCCCGCCGGAGGCACTGGGGGCGATGGAGGCCGCCCTGGCCTCGGCCTTCCGCCGCCGCTCGGCCGCCGAGTGGGAGGCCTGGGCCCGGGAGCGGGACCTGCCCATCGCCGCGGTCCGGCAGCGGCCCGCCCTCCCTCAAGGGCCCGCCGCGGCCACGGCGACGCCCCACGGAGACGGCCCAGGAGGAGGTGATGCCCGGCCGCCGGACCCCGCGCCCTCACCCCGACCGGCCCCGTGACGTTGCCGGGCGGCCGGCCGGACCGGGGCCGCGCCCTCGGGGTGCGACGCCCTCCCCGGACTGGAGGCGGCCCTCTGCCGGGCCCGGGCTGCGGGCTGCGGGCACACCGGCTCAGGGGAGGGTGGCCGCGCCGGGGCCGAGCGATCGGCTTCCCGTTCGCCTTCCCGTTCGGCTTCGCGTTCGTCCGATTTCGCGGCTGCGTTCGTCCGACGGTCAGTCCGCTGGTCACCTTGGCCGGCCCCGGCGCTGGGGGCCCGGGCCGGCCCCCGCGAGAGGAGGATGGACCGTGCAGGGCCTGATGATGGACTATCCCCTGACCTTGCTGACCATCTTGCGCCGGGCCGAGGCCCTCTTCGGCCCCCGGGAGATCGTCACCCGCCTGCCCGACAAGACCTTCCACCGCTACACCTACCGGGACTTCACCGAGCGGGCCCGCCGCCTGGCCGTCGCCCTGCAGGACCTGGGCGTCGGCCGGGGGGACCGGGTGGCCACGCTGATGTGGAACCAGTACCAGCACCTGGAGGCCTACTTCGGCATCCCCGCCGCCGGGGCGGTGCTCCACACCCTCAACCTGCGGCTGCACCCGTCGGAGCTGGCCTACATCGTCAACCACGCCGGCGACAAGGTGCTGATCGTCGACCAGACCCTGCTGCCGCTCTTTCAGCAGTTCCGGGACCAGGTCCGGCTGGAGCACGTGATCCTGGTGAGGTCGCCGTCCCCGTCGGGCGCCGGGGCCGGCGGCGGTACGGCGGCGGGCGGTCCCGGCGCCAGCGCGGAGGCGGGCCAGGGGTTCCTCGACTACGAGGCGCTGCTGGCCGCGGCCGACCTGGGCCGCTACCGGGAACCCGACCTGGACGAGCGGGAAGCGGCAGCCATGTGCTACACCTCGGGCACCACGGGCCGGCCCAAGGGGGTCCTCTACTCCCACCGCGCCCTGGTGCTCCACTCCCTGGGCACCGCCCTGCCCGACTGCGTGGGCATGGGTGAGGCCGACTGCTGCCTGCCCGTGGTCCCCATGTTCCACGCCAACGCCTGGGGCATGCCCTTCACGGCGACCATGGTCGGGGCCAAGCAGGTCTTCCCGGGCCCGCACCTGGACGCCATCAGCCTCCTGGAAGACTTCTCCCAGGAGCGGGTCACCCTGACGGCCGGCGTGCCCACCATCTGGCTGGGCATCCTGCAGGAGCTGGACAAGAACCCCGGCCGCTGGGACCTCTCCAGCCTGCGGGCCATGCTGGTGGGCGGCTCCGCCGCCCCCAAGGGCATGATCCGGGGCTTCCAGGAGCGCCACGGGCTGCGGGTGATCCACGGCTGGGGCATGACCGAGACCTCCCCCGTCGGCACCCTCTCCCAGCTGCCGCCCGACCTGGCCGGTGCACCCGACGAGGTGCAGTACGCGTACCGCGCCAAGCAGGGCCGTCCCGTGCCGCTGGTGGAGATCCGGGCCCGCAACGAGCGGGGTGTGGTCCCGTGGGACGGCGAGACCATGGGTGAGCTGGAGGTGCGGGGCCCCTGGATCGCCGCCGCCTACTACGAGGCGCCGGAGGCGGCCGACCGCTGGACGGAGGACGGCTGGCTGCGCACGGGCGACATCGCCACCATCGATCCCCGGGGCTTCGTGGAGATCAAGGACCGGGACAAGGACCTGGTCAAGTCGGGCGGCGAGTGGATCAGCTCGGTCGCCCTGGAGAACGAGCTGATGGCCCACCCCGCCGTCGCCGAGGCGGCGGTGATCGCCGTTCCCCATCCCAAGTGGCAGGAGCGGCCGCTGGCCGTGGTGGTGCTGAAGGAGGGCCACACGGCGACCAAGGAGGAGCTGATCGAGTTCCTCCGTCCCAAGTTCGCCAAGTGGTGGCTGCCCGACGACGTGGTCTTCGTCCCGGAGATCCCCCGCACCTCGACGGGCAAGTTCCTCAAGGCCGCGCTCCGGGAGCGGTTCCGGGACCACCTGGCGGCGAGCAGCTAGGCGTGGCGGGCGGCCCATGGTGGCGGCTCACGGTCGCGGCTTACGGTCGCGGCTCACGGTGGCGGGCGGCGAAGCGCCCGCCACCAGGCCCCCCGGCCGGCCCGGGCCCCGGGTCGCGGGTCGAACCCGGCCCCGGCCCGGCGGCACCGCCCTGACGGGCCCGCACCCCACCCTGCGGAAGGAGGACCTGCCATGGCCGTTCGTCCCGATGATCCGGCCCGGCGCCTGGCCCTGCGCAACACCATCGGCGACGCCCTGCGCCGGTCGGCCCGCAAGCACCGGGACCGGGTCGCCCTCCACTTCGGCGACCGCCGCTGGACCTACGCCCAGTTGGACGGGGCCGCCACCCGCCTGGCGCGGATCCTCAGCGAGATGGGGCTGGAGGCCGGCGACCGGGTGGCAGTCCTGGGGCGCAATTCGGACACCTATGTCCTGCTCTTCCTGGCCTGCGCCCGGGCCGGGTTCGTCCATGTCCCGGTGAACTTCATGCTGACGGGCCGGGAGCTTCTGTACATCGTCAACCAGTCGGGCAGCCGCGCCCTCTTCTACGACGCCCAGCTGGAACCGGCGGTGGCGGCGGTGCGGGACGAAGCCCGGGCGTCGATCTACGCCACCATGGAGTCGCTGCTGGAGGCGGTCCAGGCTTCCAGCGATCCCGCCGGTCCGGCGGCGGCCGAGGGCGCCGGAGCGGACGATGCCTTCGCCGCGGTGGAGGAGGACCAGGTCGTCCAGCTGCTCTACACCTCCGGAACCACCGCCGCCCCCAAGGGGGCTATGATGACCCACCGGGCGCTGCTGGCCGAGTACCTGAGCTGCCTCGTGGAGCTGGACATCCAGCGCCACGACCGCTGCCTTCATGCCCTGCCCCTGTACCACTCGGCCCAGATGCACGTGTTCCTGATGCCCCAGCTGCTGGTGGGGGCCACCGGCTGGATCCTCCCGGCGCCGGTGCCCGAGGTGTGCCTGCCCCTGATCGCCCGGGAGCGGATCACCTCGATGTTCGCCCCGCCGACGGTGTGGATCAACTTCCTGCGCCACCCCGAGTTCGACCGCCACGACCTGAGCAGCCTCAAGAAGCTGTACTACGGCGCCTCCATCATGCCGGTGCCGGTCCTGGAGGAACTGCGCCGGCGGCTGCCGGGGGTCGCCGTGTACAACTGCTACGGGCAGAGCGAGATCGCGCCCCTGGCCACGGTGCTCCGCCCCGAGGAACACGACGCCCGGCCGGCGTCGGCCGGCCGGCCCGTCCTCCACGTGGAGACCCGGGTGGTGGACCCGGCCATGCGGGACGTCCCGCCCGGGGAACTGGGCGAGATCGTCCACCGCTCGCCCCAGCTGCTGGTGGGCTACTGGGACAAACCCGAGGAGACCGAGGAAGCGTTCCGCGGCGGCTGGTTCCACTCCGGCGACCTGGGCTACATGGACGAAGAGGGCTACCTCTACGTGGTCGACCGCATCAAGGACGTGATCAACACGGGCGGCGTGCTGGTGGCCAGCCGCGAGGTGGAGGAAGCCCTCTACACCCACCCCGCTGTCTCGGAGGTGGCGGTCATCGCCCTGCCCGATCCCAAGTGGATCGAGGCGGTGACGGCGGTGGTGGTGCTCAAAGCCGGGGCCCAGGCCAGCGAGGAGGAGCTCATCGCCCACGCCCGCCAGCACCTGGCGCCCTTCAAGGTGCCCAAGCGGGTCTTCTTCGTGGACGACCTGCCGCGGAACGCGTCGGGCAAGATCCTCAAGCGGGAGCTCCGGGCCCGCTTCGCGGCGGCAGCGGGGAACTGAGGGCCGGGCGACCGAAGCGCCTCCCCCACCAACGGCCTGCCCCACCAACGCCACCCGCCGCGCCGCTGGGACCGGCCGGGGTTGCAGGGGAGCCGCCGGGCCCTCGGGGGTCGGTCGGTGCGGGACGCGAAGCCGGGCCGGTTGCGGCCCTACCGGTAGCCGGGTCCAGCAGGGGCGGGGCCCGCCCGCGCCGAAGGGAGCTGGCGGGCCCCGGCCCACCAGGGGCGGCTGCAAGGCGGCCCGATACGCCGCCGCCGACCGTCCGGTTGGTCGGTCCGGGCTTGGAGGCCGGCCTTCGTCCCGGTGCGGGCGGCGGCTTCCAACCCGGGCGGGACCCGTGCCCGCGGCGGGCGGTCCGGGTCTCCCGGATGGCGGGGTGCGGGCCGGGACCCGACGTACGAAGGGAGGGGTGACCGTGGGCGAGCCCGTGCTCATCGATGGCGTGCGCACGGCCTTCGGCCGGCGCGACGGCGTCCACCGCGCGACCCGCCCCGACAAGCTGCTTTCCCTGGCGCTGCGGGGCCTGGTGGACCGGGCGGGCATCGATCCCGGCGCCGTCGACGACGTGATCACCGGCTGCGTCACCCAGGCCGGCGAGCAAGGGGCCAACATCGGCCGGCTGGGCGTGCTGCTGGCCGGCTTTCCCGTCCGGGTTCCGGCGGTCAGCCTGAACCGGATGTGCGGGTCGAGCCAGCAGGCGATCCACTTCGCCGCCCAGGCCGTGGCCGCCGGCGATGCCCGCTACGTGATCGCCGCCGGGGTGGAGAGCATGACCCGCGTGCCCATGTTCAGCGACATCCGCGGCGGGTTTGAGGTCTTGAACCCCGAGCTGCGCGACCGGTACGAGCTGATCCACCAGGGGGAGAGCGCCGAGCGCATCGCCGAGAGGTGGGGCATCTCCCGGCGGGAGGCCGACGAGTTCTCCGCCGAGAGCCACCGCCGAGCCAGCGCCGCCGCCCGCGAGGGGAGGAACCGGGAGATCGTCCCGGTGGAAGGGCTGGACGCCGGCGGGCAGCCCGTCACCGTCACCCGCGACGAGGGCATCCGCGACCAGGTGGACCTAGAGCGCATGGCGGCCCTGCCCACGGTGTTCCGGCCCCAGGGCAACGGGATCGTCACCGCCGGCAACAGCAGCCAGATCTCCGACGGCGCCTCGGCGGTGCTGGTGGCCGACCGGGAGGCGGCTCTGGCGGACGGCCTGCGGCCCAAGGCCCGGTTCCGCGCCCGGGTGGTCGTCGGCGACGATCCCACCATGCAGCTGACGGCGGTGATCCCCGCCACCCGCCTGGCCCTGGAACGGGCCGGCTTGACGCTCCAGGACATCGACTGGATCGAGATCAACGAGGCCTTCGCCACCGTGGTGCTGGCCTGGGCCCGGGAACTGGAGCCCGACATGGACAAGGTCAACCCCTGGGGCGGCGCCATCGCCCACGGCCACCCGCTGGGCGCCACCGGCGCCGGGCTGATGGCGAAGATGCTGGCGGGGCTGGAGGCCACCGGCGGCCAGTTCGGCCTGCAGGTGATGTGCATCGGCCACGGCATGGCCACCTGCACCATCATCGAGCGCCTGGCCTAGCGGCGCGGCAGGGGGCCGCTCCCCTGCCCGCCTCGACCAGTGGCAGGTCCATCCAGCAGGCAGGTCAAAAGGAGGCGCACCCATGGAGGTCAAGGGCGCAACCTTTCTGGTCACCGGCGGCGGCTCCGGCCTGGGGGCCGCCACGGCGGAGCTCCTGGCGGAAGCCGGGGCCAACGTCATCATCGCCGACGTCAACCCGGCCGCCGGGGAGGCGGTGGCCGGCCGCCTGGGCGGGCGGGGCCGGTTCGTCCCAACCGACGTCACCGACCCCGGCAGCGTGCAACAGGCGGTCCAGGCCGCGCTGGAGGGCTTCGGCGGACTTCACGGGGCCGTCAACTGCGCCGGGGTCGCCATCGCCGAGAAGGTCCTGGGCCGCGACGGACCCCACGACCTGGACCGGTTCCGCCGGGTCATCGAGGTCAACCTGGTGGGAACCTTCAACGTGATCCGGCTGGCCGCGGCCGCGATGGCCCAGGCCGAGCCCAACGAGGAGGGCGAGCGCGGGGTCATCGTCAACACCGCGTCGGTGGCCGCCTTCGACGGGCAGATCGGCCAGCCCGCCTACTCCGCCTCCAAGGGCGGCGTGGCGGCCATGACCCTGCCCATCGCCCGGGAGCTGGCCCGGTACGGCATCCGGGTGGTCACCATCGCCCCGGGGATCTTCGACACCCCGATGATGGCGGGGCTGCCCGAGCCGGCCCGCAAGTCGCTGGAGCAGCAGGTGCCCTTCCCCTCCCGCCTGGGCCGGCCGCGGGAATACGCCATGCTGGTGCGGCACATCATCGAGAACCCGATGCTCAACGGCGAGACGATCCGCCTGGACGGGGCGCTGCGGATGGGGCCGCGCTGAGGGGCGCAGCGGCCCGCGCCGTCCCCATCGCGTCCCCCATCGAGTCGCGACCGGGCATGGGGGCCGGATCCGCCCTGGGCGGCCGGCCCCCGAAGCCTGGAAGCGACGTGTTGACGGCCCGTCCAGCGTCGTCCAGTCCTGCATCGTCCAAGCCCGTGCCGTCCAGGCCTGCGCCCTCAACCCTCCCCTCCCGCATCGGTCGAGGGCGGCCCGGACTCCCTGGGCCCCCGGTCCCCCCTGGCCGGTCCGGGCAGGCGGCCCGCCTTGCGCAGCGCCTCCCGCAGCAGGTACTCGATCTGGCCGTTGACGCTGCGCCACTCATCGGCGGCCCATTTCTGGATCGCGTCGTAGATCGCCGGATCGATGCGCAGGAGGAACCGTTTCTTCTCGGTCACCGGCGTCACTTCCCGTTGTCATGCCCCGGCGCTGCTCCGCCGCCCCGCCGGCCCGCCGGTGGCTCGCCGATTGCCACCACCATGGGACCGTTCCCTGCGGGCGGCGGGCAGACGGCCCCCCTCCCCCCGCACGGCACAGCCCCTCAGTACAGCGTGCCGGCGTTGATCACCGGCTGGGCGGCCCGCTCGCCGACGATGGCCACCATCAGGTTGTTGACCATGGCCGCGCGGCGCTCCGCGTCCAGGTCGACCAGGCCGCTGCGCTGCAGCTCCTGCAACGCCATCTCCACCATGCCCACGGCGCCTTCCACGATCTTGGCCCGCGCCGCCACCACGGCCTCCGCCTGCTGGCGCTGCAGCATGGCGTGGGCGATCTCCGGCGCATAGGCCAGGTGGGTCAGGCGCGCGTCCAGCACCTCCACGCCGGCGACCGCCAGCCGCTCCTGGAGCTCCTGAGCCAGAGCCTGGGACACGCTGTCGGTATTCTCCCGCAGGGACGGCGCGCGATGGTCCTCGAAGTGGTCGTAGGGGTACTGGCTGGCGATGTGGCGCAAGGCCGTCTCGCTTTGGATCTTGACGAAGTCCTCGTAGGCGTCGACCTCGAACAGGGCGCGGGCCGGGTCGACCACCCGCCAGACCACCACCGCGGCGATCTGGATGGGGTTGCCGCGCAGGTCGTTGACCTTGAGCTTCTCGCTCTCGAAGTTCCGCACCCGCAGGGACACGGCGGGATGGGCGGCCAGGGGCACGGTCCACCACCAGCCGGGTTCGCGCAAGGTCCCCAGGTAACGTCCCAACAACACCACGGACCGGGAGTAGTTGGGCTGGACGATCACCATCCCCGAGGCGACCGCCGCCGCGCCTGCCAGGGCCAAGAGGCTGGCCACCAGGTCGATGCCGCCATGGCCCAGCACCGCCCTGGTTCCCGAATCCAGGGCCGACACGCCCGTGACGAACAGGTACACGCCGGCCGCCGCCAGCGCCAGGCTCGCCAGCAGCCCAACGATGCCGGGCAGGGCCCACGCCCGCCGCTCCTTCATCGCCATCCCCTCCTGCCTCCCAGGCCCCGCGGCCTTCGCTTGCCGGTTCAGTCCCGGCGAGGCCCGGACCGCCGGTTCCTCTGGATGGGATGATATCATTCTGCTAGCACGCCGGGATCTCCTGCGGGTGAACGCCTGCGGAAGCTAAATACGGAACCAAAATTTACGTCGAAAGCGGAAGAAGAAAAAAGAAAACGGGCGCCAGGGAATGCGCGCCAACGGGCGAGTGGATGGGTGGGTGAAATGGGCGGGTGAAGGCGGAGCCGGCCCCCGTTTCCCTCGGGAGCCGGCTCCTGTGCCGGGGGCGGGATTCGAACCCGCACGGGCTCGCGCCCAACGGATTTTGAGTCCGCCTCGTCTACCGGTTCCGACACCCCGGCCCAGCAGCAGCATCGTAGCACAGGGGCGCCGGGCCTCACAACGGGCTGCGTTCCTGTCCTACCGGCGCTTTCCTGGCCGGCTGCGCTCGCCCGCCTCCGGCCGCAACGTGCCGCCCTGGGCCGCCCTCGCCGCCACCGGCCGCCGCCGGCCGGCCGCGGCCGGTCCCGCCGCTTCCGCAGCCGGGTTGCGCGCGCAACCGCCAGCCGCCCGCCGCCCGCGGCCACGCCTTCCGTTTCCGCGGCCGGGATGCGCGCGCGACCGCCCGGCGCCGTCCCAGCCCGTTACGAGCCCGCCTCCAGCATCGCCGCCAGCCGCGGCGCGCACCGCACCAGGTTCGGGTGCACCGCCGTCACCCGCCGCGCCAGCTCGTGGACGGTGGCCCGGATGTCCCACTGGGCCTCGGGCTTCCCCCGCAGGGTCAGCAGATGGTAGAGCTGCCAGAGGTCGAACTCCGCCTGCACCCGGCGCCGGTGGGCATTGGTCACCACGTAGTGGGCGGCCAGGGGCAGGCCCGCCCGCACCAGCCGGAAGAACAGGCGCTCCGCCGCGTCCACGGCGCGCAGGAGGACCGGCGCCAGGCCCGCTTCGGTGATCCGCGGCGGGACGGTGATGCCGTGGACCACCGACGGCGCCTGGGCGGCAAAGTGCATGCGCCGGGAATGGCGCAGCAGCTGATGCCAGTTGGCCTCCGAGACGCAGAGCTCGGCCCGGTAGCGGACCAGCTTCAGTGCATCGGGCGGGGGGTCGTGGGGCCCGAGGCCCTCCACCGCCCGGGCGAAGAGGGCGATCTTCTCCGCCGGCGCCATGCGGGCCAGGACGTCGGCGGTGGCCGGCCAGCCGCGGGTGCCGTGTTCGACCAGCCAGGCGCCCAGGATCACGTCCAGGGCCGCCTGCTCGTCGGGTGTGGTCGATGGGGGAAGGGCGGATGGCCCCGTTACGCTCGCCCCGCCGGCCGCAGCGGCCGGCGCCGGCGCCGGCCCGGCACCCGCGCCCCGGCCCGTCCAGTCCAGAAGGAGGACGGGCCCGCTGGTCTCCGCCTCCGTCGCCCCGTAGCGGCGAAAGGCCTCGTCGACCCCACGGGCGACGGCCTCCTCGGCGGCGCGCAGCCGGGGGTTGGGTTCGGCATATCGAACCAGGGTGGGTAAGACCCGCTCCACCTCACGGCGGATGGCCAGGGCGAGGCGGGTCGTCTCCGCGTAGGGATCCGAAAGGAGCCGGACGATGGCGTCCCGCAGGGCGCGCCCGTTGCCCACCATGCCCAGGTTGGTCTCCACCGCCAGGGTCAGGGCGTAGCGCGCGTCTTCGAAGGCCATCTTCTCCAGGCGGCTCGACCGCGCCCGGGGCGACTCGCCGGGCCGCGCCGGTTCCACCGCCTCCAGGTGCGCGACCAGGCCCCGCAAGAGCTCCTGGTAGGCGTCGTAGGTGACGTCCTGGACCCGGTGGAACTCGGCCAGGAGCTCGGCGTCGCCGGCCTGCTCCAGCTCGGGCGGAACCACGTAGGCCCCGCGGGCGGGCATCTGGTAGCGCTGGCTGTACTCGATGAAGGACAGCCACGGGTTGGCCGTCTCCAGGCGCGCGCTGGCCAGGCGGGAGATGCGCTCGATGCCGACGGCCGCCTTGGCCAGTTCGGCCACCGAGGCATGGCCGTAGCCCACCACCCATTTCTCGTGGAAGCGCCGGGCCTTCTCGGCGGCCACCGCCACCGAGCCGGCAGGCACCGCCTCCGGAGGCGCCGCCGCGGCCGGCGAGGGGCCGCTCAGGCCGGTGGTCCCCCCCGGGGACGGCGGCACCGGTGCCAGGGGGCTCTGCCCGCCGGGGGCCGGAGCCCCGCCGCCCGCCGGCCCGACGGCGCGCTCGAGCGAGGTCGACCCGCCCCTCGCCGGGGCCGCCGGTTCCACCGTCGCGGCGGATTCGTTCCCCGGTGCCGCGGTGGCCTCCCGGGTCGGCAGTTCCAGCGCGGAGGGGTTGGTGGAGGAGGCCCCCTGGCCGGAGGGCCCAGAACCGCTCCCGGCACGGGGGACCCCCTGGGGTTGGGGCGGCAGGCCGGCCAGCAGGTCGAGCTCGGGGTCTTCCATCAGCCGCAGCAGGTTGTCCCGGAAGCTGCGCGGGCTGCGGCTGACGTAGGCGAAGATCACCGCCACGACCTCTTCGGGCAAGTTGTAGATGGCATACACGTTCTGGTCCAGGTTGCTCACGTAACGGGCCAGCAGCTGGCGCTGGCGGGGCGTGTAGCGGGAACCGGCCGTCGACAAGGTCCAACACCGCCTCGCCTGGGGTGGCATGGTTCGTGCATCGTTGGGACCGGCGGCGCCGTGGTGGCCGGCCTGGCGCCGGGGGCCGCGTCGCGCCGTCGCCTGGGATCGTTGGGCAAACGCCACGGGTCCTCGCCACCCCTCGCCGTCGCGGGCGGCGAGGGGCGCCGGGGACTGAAAGGCCCAGGACAGAAACCCTTCGCCGTAGGGGGGCGACGACCCTCCCGCTTCCCACCCCCATCCCCCGGGAATGGGGCTCCTGGCACGCGAATGCGCCCCATGGTGCGCTCCCCCTGCCCGCTCCACCGGCCGGTCGGTGTGCGGTGCGGCCCGTGGCACGCGAATGCGGCCCCTGGCGCGCGGCCCCGGGTGGGTGGCGCCAGGTGTGTCGCCCCGGGGCGTAGCACCGAGGGCGGTAACCCCGCGGCACGCGACCCCGGGTGGGTCGCCCCAGGCGCCCGGCCGCTGGCGTGCCTGGCCCTCCCGGGCAGTCCCTGGCCGGACGGCAGCCGGATGGTGACAATGGGGGAAGAGGCAGCCGGCCGCGGGCCGGACACCGGCCGGCCACGCCACCGCGCGCCCATCCCAACACGAGGTGATGCCCCATGCCGCCCGGCGACCCGGACCATCCCCTGCCCGCCGGCCTGCGCCTCGGCCCCGTCTATTTGCGGGTCCGGCAGCTGGCGCGGGTCATGCCCTTCTACCGCGACCTGCTGGGTCTGGTGCCCACCGCCTTCCCCGCCGCCGGCGGAGTAGCCGCCGGCGGAATCGACGGGGGAACGGACGGCCTCACCGGCGCCACCATGCCACCGGCGGCCCGTGACGCCGGCACCCCCGAGCCGGACGATCCGGCCGCTCCGCCCGCGGCCCCCGGGACCGGCCGGCGGGTCGTCGCCCTCGGCGCGGCCTCCGGCCGCCCGCCCCTCCTGGTCCTGGAGGAGGTCCCTGCCGCCCCGATCCGGCCCCCGCGGACCACGGGCCTCTACCACATCGCCCTGCTCTACCCGAGCCGCGCGGCCCTGGGCCGGGCCTTCTTGCGGCTGGTGGAAGGCGGCTGGCGGTTCCAGGGCTTTGCCGACCACGGCGTTAGCGAGGCCCTCTACCTGGCCGACCCCGAGGGCAACGGCCTCGAGCTCTATGCCGACCGGCCCCGCGACCAGTGGCCCCGCGGCCACGACGGCAGCGTGGCCATGTACACCGCCCCCCTGGACCTGGAGAGCCTGGTGGCCGCGGCCCGAGACGACCTCCGGTCGCCGGCCGCCCCGGAACCCCCACAGCCGGCGGACCCCGGGTCCCCGGACCACCCGTCCGCCGGGGCCCCTGCCGAACCCGACGGCCTGGGTCCCGTGGTGGGGCACGTCCACCTGCAGGTGTCGCGGCTGGAGACCGCCGAAGCCTTCTACTGCGGCGTGCTGGGCTTCGAGGTGACCCAGCGCGACTTCCCGGGCGCCCTCTTCGTGGCCGCCGGCGGGTACCACCACCATCTGGGCCTCAACGTGTGGGCGGGCGAAGGGGCGCCGGCCCCGCCGCCGGGCGCCGCGGGCCTGGCGGGCTTCACGGTCGTCCTCCCCACGGCGGCCGATCTCGCAGCGGTGCGGGAACGGGTCCAGCGAGCCCGACTCCCCCTGCAGGCTACGGAGCGCGGCTGGACGGTGATCGACCCGGACAGGATCCCCGTGCACCTGACCACCTGAGCCGTCCCCCCACCGAGGGGGCAACCCGGTGGGGCGAGCCGGCCGAGGTGTGCGGCTGAACCGTGGCGGCTCCCCACGGTCGTGAAGGTTGCCGGGGTGCCTAGCTGGCATGAGGGTGGGGCCGAACGGCGGCGGCTCCCGACCGGCGGGCCGCCCCCGGCCCTGTCGCCGACGCGGCCCGCTGGCCTTGGCCCCGCAGCTGGCGCGGCCCCGCTGGCCTTGGTCCCGCAGTTGGCGCCGCTTCCGCCGGTTCGACAACCGGCCGACGCATTTCCCGGGAAATCGGCAATTCGCGAGCCCCCTGCCAGGCCCAAACCGCGACCGCTCCGGACCCAAACCGCGCCCCCGCCGGGCGCAAACCACGCGCCCCCTGCCGGGTCCCAACAGGATTCGACGCCCGGCGACCGAAGAATCCTACCCATGAGCATGACGGCACCCGCACCGCGGCATGTCTTCGAAGTGTTCACCCTGGGCTTCCTCGTGCAGGACGGCCGGGTCCTCCTGCTGGAGCGCCGCAAGCCGCCCAACGCGGGGCGGTGGAACGCGCCCGGCGGCAAGCTGGAGGCCGGTGAGGACCCCATCCAGGGCATCGTTCGCGAGTTCGCCGAGGAGACGGGACTCACCCTGGAGGACCCCACCCTGCGGGCCGTCCTCTGTTTCCACGAGCTGGACGGCGCCTGGCGGCCCCAGATGATCTACACCTTCCTCGCACGTCGCGCCACCGGGAGCCTGCTGGCCTCGGAGGAAGGCCGCCTGGCCTGGTGGCCCGTCGAGCAGGTCCTCCACGACCCACGGGTGGTGGGGAACATCCCCCTGTTCCTGCCGCGGATGCTGGCGGCCGGCCCGCCCTTCGTGTTCATCGCGGCATACCGGGGCGAGCGCCTTGAGGGGTACCGGGTGGCGCCGCTGCTGGCCGGCTCCGACGACGGCCGCGCCGGCTCCAGCGACGGTTGCGCCGCCTCCAACGACGGTTGCGCCGCCTCCGGCGCCGGGCGACCCGCTTCCGGCGACGGGAAGCCTGCTCCCGGCCCTGGGGCGCCTCCCAACGCCTAGCGGAGCCCCCGGTCCGGGCCCGTGTCCCCGGGGGCCGGCCCCGGCCCCAGCCACCCAGAGGACCGGCTGGTCTTCGGGCCCCGTGGCGCCCTCGCCCGGAGCCCGGAGGCCCGCGCAAGAACCCGCCACACCGGGTGGGACATCCAGGCCGGCCCACCGGCCGGTGAAACCTGCCCGGGTTCCACCCGGATTTCCACCCGGCTTTGGTGGAACCGGCTCAGCCCCCCGATTTCCACCAGGCTCTGGTGGACCCGGCTCGGGTTCCCCCGGATTTCCGCCAGACCCTAGTGGAACCGGCTCGGGTTCCCCCGGCTGAACCGGCCTGCCCGCCGCGTGCCCCAGCCGCCGCCCCCGCCGGAAGGGCGCTCCGCCCGGTGGTTTTTGCGAACAGCTTGCAGTATCATTTGGGCCATGAGCAGGAGCCCGTCCCCGCCGGCTGAACCGGCCGCCCTCACCACCCTCCACCGGCTGCCGCTGGCGCCGGGCACCCGGCGCCGCCTGGACGGCTTCCTGGCCGCCTGCGGCCTGGGTCCCTCACCTCGCGGGGACGCCGTTTGCCCCTTGCCCCGCAGGGACGCGGTGTTTTGCGACGGCGACGCCGGCGGGCGGGCCGCACCGGTCCCCGCCCTCGCCTTGCGCGACCCCACGGTGCTCCGGACCATGATTGAATCCCTGCAAGCGTGCTGGGGCGGGCCCCTGGAAGCGGTCGCCTCCCAGTGGCACAAGCACTATGGCGCCGCCGTCCTCACCGGACCGCTGCTGGCCATGACCGTCGCCGGCATCCCGCTGGTGGGTCCCGTCCAGGACGCCGTGCTGGTGCTGGCCCCCGAGCCGGGGCGGCAAACGGGGTCCGGACCGGAACCGGACGAACCGGCACAGCGACCGGCTGTGCTGCTGCCCTTCGCCATCGCCTGGACACCGGCGGTACCGGCTCCTTCCGGCCACCCAAGGCAGGTGCCGGCCCCCGGCGGCAGGACCACCTCGGGGAGACAAAACCGGAGGCGCCTCACCCCGGTGCCGCAGGACTCCGCCGCCCCGGCCGCCGGTTCCCCACCAGGCCGGGGTGTGGCCGGGAGCGATCCCGTCCACCGTTTGCCGGCCACTTCCTCCGCCGGTCAGGAGCCCGGCGCCGGCGGGCCGGTCGACGCCGCCCCCGACGGCCCCGTGTGCGTCCTGTGCACGGGTCCCCTGGGCGGCTGTCGCCACCCGCTGCCAAGGGGCGGCCACGGGGAATCGGGGCACCCGCTGGTCTCCCCGGCCATTCCCCGGACGCCCCGCACCCCCCGGCCGCCGCGGGCCCCCTGGATGGACGACCTCCTGGCCGTGCTGCTGCGGGATTACCTGGCTCCGGTGGTCCACGCCCTGAACCAGGCCACCGGGGTGCGCCCCACCACCCTCTGGACGAACACGGCCAACCTCTGCGCCAGCCTCTTTGAAGAGCTGGCTGCCGCCGGGGCCCCCACGGCGGCCGCGGCGGCCCACGACGCCGCCTGGCTGCTGGCGGCGCCGGCCCTGGGCGGGTTCGACCCCAATCCCCTGGCCGGACGGATCCGGTACGCCGGCCTACCCTGGTGGGAGGCGGAGGGATCCATGCCCCAGCGGATCCGGCGGTCGTGTTGCCTGCGTTACCGCCTGCCGGGCGGCCAGCCCTGTCACTGCTGCCCCCTGCGCTGGCGGGCCGCCCGGCGCCAGGCCCATCCGGACCCGAACTCCCCCCGGATCCCGTGATCCCCACGAAACCCAATCTGAGACTCCCCGGGCGGAGGCGCGTACCGCGCCGGAATCGGAAGGGCGGCCTTGGGGCACCGCTCAGCCTGAGCCGGCGGAGCGCCTTCTTAAGGGCTTCAGGCTGCACCCAACCTCACCGGAGCCACACCGTACCCGGATCGGACCAACGAAAGGCGCCTGCCGCAAACGTCATGGTGACCACTTGGAAACGGGCCGAAGCGGCTGCCTCCTGTGCGGAGAGCGGCCGCTGCACAAGCCGTGCGTGCCGCCGCCGGCCCCTTCGGCGACGGCCTGGCAGATCAGGTCGACGACCTCCGTCCGGGAAGCACCCACCGGGTCGGTGTTTGGCACGCAGCCAAAGCGGTAGGTCACGGTGTCAAGGACGTCCATGCCCGGGGCGACCCGATCGGACGGACCCGCCGCGTTCCGGGAGTGCCTCGAGTTTCGGTAGCTGCCGGCGAGGGGAAAGTTGTTTAATTGGTGCCGGTTCCTAATGAAGTTTGCGGCCAGCCCCCTCAATGCCTTCAGGACCGTATCCGTTCTCCCCAGAAATCTGGATATCTCTATCCTGGATCCACGGGGTAGGCGGACTGGGCCCAATGTTAACAACCGCAGCTCGGAGCATTTCTTCGGGTGTACCCAAGTCCACACACCCCCAGGCCAATTTGCGCAGCCAATTTCCAAAGCAAAGATAGTACGTATTGGGTTCCGCACCTCTCGTCAATACAACACTTCCTTCGACTGTATGACCCGGAAGCACTTTGTCCGGAAGCGGACGGATCTTTTTTTCATTGACCATCCATGCGACAAGGGCCTTATCCATGGGCATGTAATTATATGCCTCTGCTACACGCTCATCCGGGATAATGAGGTAGCGATTAATGTATCCCACAACGAACCAGTTGATCACAGGATCAAAGCCATATCGCTTGTAAAGATTGTCTTCGTCCATTATCCAATATGCTTTCTTTTGGTTAAGATCCAATACACCGTCACTACGATTCTCAACCGTTATGCGAAACTCCGTCGCGGCCCAGTCGGGCTCGGCCTCCTGCGACAGGCTACCGTCCGGAAGCTGTCTCCGAGCAACCGAATAGGTCAAACTGTACGCCTTTACCAGGAACGTCACAGGTCCCACTTCTAGTGGCTCTCCCAGCTTCACAATCGGCACCGGAGTCTTCTTCCCGCCCCCAACCTCGTATGTGGGAAGCTCCAGTGGCTTCACCGCCGCCTCTTGCACCGGTTCCGAAGCAGGTTCCGGGTTATCAACCACCTTGGGGGCCGATGATTCCAGCGCTGACGGCTCTGACTGCCCCCAGCGGCAGCCCGTCAGCCCGATCAACACCGTTGCGATCAACAGCAGGGCTATGAGCTTTCTCTTCATTCGACCATCCCTTCTCGGCCCGGCTCTTCCGGGCCCCAAATCCAACAAACGCATACAATTACTTCGATTGCCATTGTGCACAGAGGATGCCTTCTTGTCGGTGCGGGCTTCCCATGTCTTCCAGAAGTGGTCCTGGACAACAGATTTTTCGTCCCGCCCACGGGCGTTTTCCGTCTCGGGACCACCCCCGGCGACGGGGACCACCAACGCCGCGTGGCTCCGGGCCGTGTGTTCGCCGCGCTCGGTGACCATCTCGCATTATCCGCGGCCGACGGTGTACTGCAACTGAGACAACGGAAGCCACAGCTAGACCGCACCGCGCCGGGAGCACCGCTAACTATTCAAGTACTAGGGTGGGGCTTCGACCAGGACGGATTTATACCACGGACCTTCGGAGTTGCGATGTGGAGGAGGCTTGCGTTTTCCGGTCCCCCTAAGGCCTACTCCTCAAGCAAACTGAGGCCTTCAAAATGTATTTCTTCCGGGTCCAATCGGATGTAATGAGCTTCGCCATTCCACGTGATCTTCATCCATAGCGGGGTTCGAATGGCCTCAATCAACTTATTCCGATCCTGCGTATCGAGAAGCCGGGGATTGGGTACACCTGATAGTCGTGATACATAGAGACCATACGGCTTCTGACCTGGAATCAAGTCGATCCCATCCAGACCACTTCCGAAGTCAAGCATGTTCGACAAGATCCACGGCCCCATTTTAGGATCTAGCTTCACACCGACAATGAGGTCACGCACGGGCTTCCCACTTACATTTGTGATCTTGATGTCATAGCTTATGGAGTACCAATCCCCGCCCCCGTTTCCAGGTGGAGGAGGACGGTCCATGACCTTGACGACAGCTGATATGCTTAGTACGCCTTTGATCTGATCAACCGACCCAAATTGGCTCGGATCAGGCCATTGATGTGTATCGTACAATTGCACCGGTTTGGGAAGCGAAGCGATGGCGGCCACCACCGCCGCCACCACCGCCGCCGCTGCCACGACGACCACAATCGTCTTGACATTCAATATTTTTGGATTTACCATTCCCGCCCGACCCCCACCCGGATTCAAAACCCCGACTCTGGGTACTTGACCCCAGGGCGGCTGGCAATTACAAGACCAGGATCTCTGCTATCACACCATATGCATCCAGGAATAGTCAACCATACGCAATCACTCAGCCAACGCCACCACTCTGCCAAAAAGGAACCGAATTCACCCGGTGCTCTTGCGCACGCCGTTCCCTTGCGCCCGGCGCCCGGCCCGCCGGTCGCGGCCCATGAGGACGCCAAAACGCGAGGGCCAACACCGTGGCCGGTCAGCGCGGCCACCAGGACCGCCCCACCTGACGCACCTCCCTCCGCCCCCCAGGGCTCGCCGACGAGCCGCCGGCGCGGCCGGCGCCCCGCACGGGGACGGGCCGTCCATCGTGGACCACTGGCCGCGATCCCCTTGACGGGGAGGATCCCGCCCCCCAAGATCGAATGCGGGATATACAGAAAAAGATTTTCAATACCATCGCACAATACCATCGCAACCGTTAAAGGTGGCGTCGCCCTTGGCCGCGGTATCCGGAACCCGACCCGTCCCCGCGCCCGCCCGCCGCGGGCCGGTTCTTCCGCTCAACAGGCCCGGGGCCGGCCTGGTGGCCGGCCTGTTGCTGGTGGCCGGGCTGGCCGCCGCCAGCATGGCTTACGGCGCCATGGCGATCCCCCTGGCCGAGGTGGTCGGGGCCTACACCCGCTTTGACGGCAGCGACGCCCACCTGGTCGTCACCACGGTGCGCATGCCCCGGACGCTGCTGGCGGTGATGGTGGGCGCCAGCTTGGGGGTCGCGGGGCTGGTGCTGCAGATGCTGACCCGCAACCCGCTGGCCGACGTGGAGGTGGCGGGGATCAACGCGGGAGCGGCCACAGCCGTCGTCCTGGTGGCGGTGCTGGGCGGGCCGGCCTCCCTCGGATTGCTCACGGCCACGTCCCTGGCAGGCGCCGCCGCCGGCGGTATCCTCGTCTACCTGCTGGGTGCCCTGGGGCGCGAGGGGCCGACGCCCCTCAAGCTCACCCTGGCCGGCGCCGCCGTGTGGGCCCTGGGCGAGTCCTTGACCAGCGGCCTTTTGACCGCCCACGAGCGGGCCCTGGACGAGGTGCTGTTCTGGCTCAAGGGCTCGGTGGCAGGCCGCGAGCTCGGCCTTTTCGCCCCCCTGCTCCCCTGGATGGCCGTGGGCTGGGCCACCGCCCTGGCCCTGGCTCCCGCCCTCCACACCCTGACCCTGGGAGATGACGTGGCCCGGGGTCTGGGCGTCCCGGCCGGCCCGGTCCGGCTGGCCGCGGGGGCGACGGTGGTCCTGCTGGCGGGGACGGCGGTGGCGGCCGCCGGCCCCATCGGCTTCGTCGGCCTGGTGGCGGCCCACCTGGCCCGAACCCTGGTGGGGTTGAACCCGCGCTGGATGGTGGCCTACAGCGCCTGGATCGGCGCCGCGACGCTGCTGGCCGCTGACCTGGCCGGCCGCTTCCTGGCCATGCCGGAGGAACTGCCGGTGGGCGTCACCACCGCGCTGCTGGGGGCGCCGTTCTTCATCCTGCTTGGCCGGAGGGCGTTGCGATGAGTCCCGCAAGGCGGCCGCTTCAACCGGCCCGAGGAACGCGAAACGCGGCCGTACCGGCGCCGGCGCCCCAGGCCCTAGCCGCAGGGCCGGCGACGGGGCCGGTGGGGGCTGCCCCGCGGCCCGCGGGTTCCACGGCAGAGCCCGCGGGGCCGGCGACAGGCACCCTGGCGCTGGCCACAGCGTCTGGGGGTCCCTCGACAGGGCCCTCCGGACCCGCGACGGGGTTCACACATTCGGCCCAGGAACCCCAGGCACCCGTTGCCGGTCCGGTCGGGGCCCTGGCGGGCCGGGCGGGCCGGGCGGTCCTCCCGCCCCTTCCGCCCCTACCGCCCCTGCCCGGCCACCTGACCGTGCGCCCGCGCGGGCTGCCCGTATCGTTCCACCCCAGCCGCCGTTCCCTGGCCGCGACGGCACTGCTCGTGGCCCTGACCCTGGCCGCCTTCGTCGCCAGCCTTTGCCTGGGCTCGCTGGCCATCCCCCCTGACCGGATCGTCGCCATCCTGCTGGAGGCGGGTGGCCTGCCGGCCCCCGCCGGGGGCACGGCGACCGCCGGCACCGGGGTCGCGGGCGGCCCGGAGACCTTCGTCGTGATGAACCTGCGCCTGCCGCGCACCCTGGTGGCCCTGCTGGCGGGCGCCGCCCTGGGCCTGGCCGGCGCCCTGACCCAGGCCGTCTTCCGCAACCCCCTGGCGGCGCCCGACATCCTCGGGGTCACCGGCGGCGCATCGGCGGCCGCCGTGGCCTTCCTGACCTACGGCCAGGGACTCAGCGTGCGCTGGCTGCCGGCCGCCGCCTTCGCCGGCGCCGCCGTCACGGCCCTTTTGATGTACGGGCTGGCCCGGCGCACCGGCGCCTCCCTGCGCCTGATCCTGGTGGGCATCGGCCTGCGGGCGGCCACGGCTGCCCTGACCACCCTCTTCGTGGTCAAGAGCCCGATCTACCTGACGAACCGGGCCATGCTCTGGCTCACCGGCACGGTGTACGGCGCCACCTGGACCGACGCCGGGCTCCTGGCGCCCTGGCTGGTGGCGGTGGGCGGCCTGGCCCTGCTGACAGCCCGGCAGGTCAACGCCCTCCAGCTGGGGGACGCGGTGGCCGGCGGCCTGGGCACCCGGCCCGACCGGGACCGGCTGCTGGCCCTGGCGGCGGCCGCCGCCCTGACGGGCGCCGCCGTGGCGGTGGCCGGCGCCGTCGGCTTCGTCGCCCTGCTGGCCCCCCACATCGCCCGCTGGCTGGCCGGGCCCGCCTTCAGCCAGAACGCGGCGGGGGCGGCCCTGATCGGGGGCCTGATGCTGCTGGCCGCCGATACCGTGGGGCGGACGGCCTTTCCGCCCCTGGACGTGCCGGCGGGCGTGTTCACCGCCGCCGTCGGGGCCCCCTTCTTCCTGTTGCTGCTCTACCGCCAGCAGCGGGGGTGACGGCCGGAAGCCTTACGCGCCGGCACCGGCGGGACGCCGAAACCGGGGAAGACCATCCGACCACGAGGGAGGAGGCCACCTATGCCCGTCCTGGAGAGCCGCAACCTGACCCTGTCCTACGGCGGCGAGCCCGTGATCGCGGGCCTCGACCTGCGGATCCCGCCGGGCCGCATCACGGTGCTGATCGGGCGCAACGGCTGCGGCAAGTCGACCCTGCTGCGCGCCCTGGCCCGGCTCATGCGTCCCCAGACCGGGGCCGTGCTGCTGGACGGCCGCGCCATCGCCACCCTGCCCACCCGGGAGGTGGCCCGGCAGCTGGCCATCCTCCCCCAGAGCCCCCTGGCCCCCGAAGGCATGACGGTCCTGCAGCTGGTCAAGCAGGGCCGCTACCCGCACCAGTCCTGGCTCCAGCAGTGGACGGCCGAGGACGAGGAGCGGGTCCGCCAGGCGCTGGCCTGGACGGGGCTGGAGGACCTAGCCGGCCACCCGGTGGACGCCCTCTCGGGCGGCCAGCGGCAGCGCGCCTGGATCGCCATGGCCCTGGCCCAGGACACGCCCTTGCTGCTCCTAGACGAACCGACCACCTACCTGGACCTGGCCCACCAGATGGAGATCCTCGACCTGCTGGCGCGCCTCAACGAGCACGACGGCCGCACCGTGGTCATGGTCCTTCACGATCTCAACCAGGCGGCCCGCTACGCCCACCACCTGGTGGTCGTCCACGGCGGCCGGATCCACGCCCAGGGCGCCCCGGCAGAGGTCCTGCGGGAAGACCTGGTCCGGGAGGTCTTCGGCATCGACTGCCGCGTCATCGCCGACCCCGTCTACGGCACGCCCCTGTGCGTGCCCTGCAGCCGCTGGATGTCCCGCCGCCGGGACGAACCGGCCGCGCCGTCCCCCGCCCGGGCGGCCCTGGACGGCGCCCGCCAAGAGCCCCCCGGCCGCACCCCCCGCCCGGCCGGCCCGGGGCCCCAGGAGCCCCGGATCCTGGCGCCTAGCCGGGCCTGAACGGCGGTGCCCCCGCCCCCCGCCGCCGCGAGTGCAACGCGAATGCAAGATCCCGAATGCAAGAGGCCGAGCAAAGCCGAACGGGCCGGGTGATTCCACCCGGCCCGTTCTTGCCGCCCCAGGCCCGACCTTGCGGCGATCCTGCCCGGCTCAGCGGGCCGGGGGCTCGGTGCCCAGGACGTAGCGGTACAGGTCGTCCAGCATCAGGTTGGCCGCCAGGATGCCGCCGGCGGTGTTCCAGATCACGTCGTCGACCTTGTAGACCTGGCCGGCCTTGACGACGGACAGGTTCTTCCACAGGGGATCCTGGGTCCACTCCTGCTCCAGCTTCGTCGCCTGGCCGTCGCCGGTCTCGTAGCTGTAGTAGAACAGGATGTCGCCGTCCATCTCGGGGATGCGCTCCTTGCCGACCTCGGCGGCGAAGTCGGGCCGGTCCTGGGCCGGCGGGCGCTTGAAGCCGATCTCCTCCAGGATGCTGCCGGCGAAGGTGTCCTTGTAGAGGATCCGCACGCGGCCGGGCATGAACCGGACCAGGGAGACCTCCAGGTTCAGCTTGTCGCCGGCCTGCTGGCGGAAGTGCTCCAGGCGCTGGTTCCATTCCTCCAGAAGGCGCTCGCCCTCCGCCTTCCGGTTGACCGCCTCAGCCCAGAGCATGAAGTTCTCCTGCCACTTGCCCCGGATCGTCTCGGAGAAGACCGTGGGCGCGATCTGGGACAGCTGCGGGTAGATCTTCTCATGCCGCATCTTGGTGCCCAGGATCAGGTCGGGCTGCAGCGCGGCGATGGCCTCCAGGTTGGGCTGGTCCTCCTTGCCGACGGGCGTGACGCCTTCCATCATCGGCGCGATGTGGTCGTACCAGGGGTCCCCCAGCCAGGAGTTGGCGGCGCCCACCGGCTTGACCCCCAGGGCCAGCAGGGCCTCGGTGGCCTCGTTGGTCAGCACCACGACCCGCTGGGGGGTCCCGGGGATCGGGGTCTCGCCCATGGCGTGACGAACCACGTACCCCTCGCCTTCGCCGGCCGCCCCCGAGCCCGTCCCGCTGCCGCTGGCCGTGCCGGTGCCGGAACCGCTGGCGCTGCCCGTGGCCGTTCCCCCGGACGAACCCGCCTCCCCCGAGGCCGCCGGCGCCCCGCCGCAGGCGGTGAGCAGCAGGGACGCCACCGTCAGGACGGCGAGCAGGATCGCCGCGGCGCCGGGCCGGCGGCCGCGCCGGCGCCCGCCGGTTCCACCCTCCGGGCGGCGCTCCCGCGCCTCCTCGCCGCCGGCCCCACCATGCCGGCGGTTTGCTCTATCAAACCCGCGGACCAACCGAAGATGCATGGGCCCGTGCCCCCTCCTCGGAGAAATTGAGAAAGGTTCTCACACGGGCCCATGGTAACGGAGGAATTAATGAGTGTCAATTTCAAAATTTAGTCCGGGGTCGCCTCGACCCGATCCAGCCCGAAGGCGGCGTGGACGGCCCGCACGGCCTCGTCGACCTGCTCCCGGGCCACCAGGCAGGAGATGCTGATCTCCGAGGTGCTGATCATCTCGATGTTGATCCCTGCCCCGGCCAGGGCGCCGAACATGGTGGCCGCCACCCCTGGCTGGGTCGCCATGCCCGCGCCGACGGCGCTGACCTTGGCGATGCCGTCGTCGACCACCAGCCGTTCCGCCGGCAGCGCCCGCACCACCGGTTCCAGGATGCGCCGGGCCACGGCCAGATGGCCGTCGGCGATGGTGAAGGCGATGTCCTGGTGGCCGTTGCGGGCCACCGACTGGCTGATCATGTCCACGTTGATCCCGGCCTCGGCCAGCGCACTGAAGACCCGGTGGGCGATGCCGGGCACGTTGGGCACCGACACCAGCGCCAGCCGGGCGACGTGGCGGTCCGAGGCCACCCCGCTGACGGGACGGTCGGGCTCGACGGCGCCCGCCGGCACCACCCGCGTCCCCGGGTGGTCGGAAAAGGTGGAGCGGGCGTGGATCACGATGCCGTGGTGCTGGGCGCAGGTGACCGCCCGGTGGTGGAGCACCTGGGCGCCCAGGCGCGCCAGCTCCATCATCTCGTCGTAGGAGATCACGGGGAGCAGCCGGGCCTCGGGCACCACCCGCGGATCGGCGGTGAAGACGCCCTCCACGTCGCTGAAGATCTCGCAGCGGTCCGCCCGGAGGGCCGCCGCCAGGGCCACCGCGGTGGTGTCGGAGCCGCCGCGACCCAGGGTGGTCACGGCGCCTTCGGCGTTGAGGCCCTGGAACCCCGCCACCACCGGGACGAACCCGGCCGCCAGGGCCTCGCGGAGCCGCTCCGGGGCGATGGCCCGCACCCGGGCGCTGCCGTGGGCGCCCTCGGTCTGGATGCCCGCCTGCCAGCCGGTGAAGGAGCGGGCCGGCACGCCCAGGGCGTCGAGGGCCATGGCCAGCAGGGCGGCGCTGGCCTGCTCGCCGGTGGCCATCAGGGCGTCCAGTTCCCGGGCGGGGGGTTCGGGATGGAGCTGCCGGGCCAGGTCGATGAGGTCGTCGGTGGTGTCCCCCATGGCGGAGACGACCACCACCAGGTCATGGCCGTCCCGGCGGGCCTCCGCCACCCGCCGGGCCACGTGGCGGATGCGCTCGGGTCCCGCCACGGAACTGCCGCCGAACTTCCATACCCAAAGGGACAAGGCTCATTCCTCCGTCGCCGTGCCAGAGTCCTTGTCCGGTATTGTTCCGCCCGGCGGCCGGCGTGTCAAAGGGGTCTGGGCTCTAGGTCTGGCCAAGGGAACCGGCTCAAGGTTCTGGCCAAGGGGGCCGGCTCAACGCAGGTGGGCGTCGAAGAAGGCGGTGACCCGCTGCCGGTAGGCCTCCGGCGCCGTGGCGTAGGCCTTGACGTGACCCGCCCCCTCCACCTCCCACAGCTCCACCGGCACCCCCGACCGCTCGGCGACCAGGGCCAGGTAGCGGCTATGGTGGGGGCCGATCACCGTGTCGGCGGTCCCGTGGATGAGCAGGAGGGGCGTGGGGGCCATGCGGGCCACGGCCTCCACCGGCCGCACCCGCTCGGGGTGGACGTCGACCAGGGGCGGCAGCAGCGTGCGGATCAGCCAGTTGAAGGGGAACTCGGGCAGGCCGGTCCAGTGGGCGAGGTTCTCCTCCAGGTAGGTCCGCAGGTCGGAGAAGGGCGCGTCGGCCACCACGGCCTGGACGGCGGGCCCGTCCCCGCCGCCGGCGGCCAGGATGGCCGTCACCGCCCCCATGGACCAGCCCAGCAGGCCCACGGCCTGGTCCGGCCCGTGGGTGCGGCGCACCCATTCCACCGCCGCCACCAGGTCCTGCACCTCCTCCTGGCCGACGGTGGTGCGGTCGCCGCCCGACTCGCCGCTGTTGCGGAAGTCGAACATCAGGACGTTGAACCCGGCCCCGACCAGGGCCTCCGCCACGTCCAGGGCCGGCACGTCGTCCTGCAGCCGGTTCTTCCCGTAGCCGTGGGCGAAGATCACCGTCCGGGGCGCCATGCCGCCCGCCGCCGGGAGGAACCAGCCCGCCAGGCGGACGCCGTCGCGGCTGGAGAAGGTCACGTCCTCGAAGGCCAGGCCGCGGCTGCCAGGGTCCTGGGTCACCGGCTCCCGCTCGGGGTGGATCAACCCCAGGCCCACCTGCCAGGAAATGGCCACCGACGCGGCCACGGCCAGCACGACCAGCAGGGCCAGGCCCCATCCCAGCCACCGGCGCCAGGCCACGGGCCGGCCCGGCCGGGCAGTGCCCCGGATCGGTTCGCTCCCCACGTCCATCCCCCATTCGCCGGCCGGGCGGGCGCCCGGCCCGGATGTGAACCGGCCCGCCGCCACCGGTCGCCCCCGGTTGGCGGAGGCCGCCGCCACCGGGCAGAGCGGGCCGATGGAGCCGGCGGGCCGGCAGAGCCATCGGGGATTTCGATCCGGAAGGCCCTTCCACCTTCCCTGTTTTGTCCGGCCCCGCTCAGCGGGAGGCCGCGGCCAGCCGCTCGGCGGGCAGGGTGAGCTCGGCGATGCGGCCCGCCAGGTCCAGGAAGGCCCGGGCCACCTGGCTCTCCGGGGCGTACAGGGCCACGGGCTTGCCGGCGTCGGCCGCCTCGCGCAGCTCCTCCTGGATGGGCAGCTGGCCCAGCAGGCGCGTGCCCAGCTTCTCCGCCAGCTGCTGGCCGCCGCCCCGGCCGAAGATCTCGTGGCGCTCGCCGCAGCGCGAGCACACCAGGTACGACATGTTCTCGATGACGCCCAGCACCTCGTGCTGGACCTTGCGGGCCATGATGCCGGTGCGCTGGGCGACGGTCACCGAGGCGGGCTGGGGCGTGGTGACCACGACGATCTGGGCCCGCGGCAGCTTCTGCATGATGCTCAAGGGCACGTCGCCCGTTCCCGGCGGCAGGTCGATCAGGAAGAAGTCCAGATCGTCCCAGAGCACGTCGGCCAGGAACTGCTCGATGGCGCCCATCAGCATGGGCCCGCGCCAGATCAGGGGCGTGTCCGCGTCGACGAAGAACCCCATGGACATGACCTGCATGCCATGGGCGGGGATGGGCACGATGGCCTTGTCGAAGGCGACGGGCTTGCGCCCTTCGATGCCCAGCATGCCGGGGATGCTGAAGCCGTAGATGTCGGCGTCCAGCACGCCCACCTTGTATCCCAGGGCGCGCAGGGCCGCGGCCAGGTTGGCCGTCACCGTGGACTTGCCGACGCCGCCCTTGCCGCTGGAGATGGCCAGGATGACCGTCTGGGAGTCGTCGGCCATGATCCGCGACTTGGGCTGGCGCGGCTGGCGGAACTTCTCGATCAGCTGCTGCCGCTCCTCGTCGGTCATGGCGCCCAGGTGGACCACCGTCTCGGTCACACCCGGGATGGCCTGCAGCTTGGACTCCACGTCCTTCTTGATCTCATAGCGCAGCGGGCAGCCCCGCACCGTCAGGGCGATCTCCACTTCCACGCGACCGCCGTCGATCTGGAGGTCGCGGACCATGTTCAGTTCCACCAGGTTCCGGTTGAGCTCGGGGTCCTTGACCTGCGCCAGGGCGCTGAGGACCTGCTCCCGCGTCACCTCGGACACGGTGGAGTCCCCCCTTTCATGCCTCCATTGTACCAGCCCGCATGGCCAGCGGCCGGAAGGCCGTGCCGGACGAACGCGGCCGCAGCCCGCCAGGGAGCCCGGCCGCCGGCCCGCCCGCCCATGGGCACGTCCACGGGTGCGGGCCCGGCGGGCGGCGCCGGTTCATCCGGAAACAGGCGCCGGGTTGCCGCGCCTACCGGCCCCCTTACCCGACCCGGGCCCAGCCGCGGTAGACCAGGCCGCGGCGGGCGTCGACGGTGACCGTCTCGCCGTCCTGGAGCGTCTCCAGGGCCCCCGCCGCCCCGACGATGGTGGGGATGCCGCGGTGCAGCCCGACGATGGCGGCGTGGGAGGTCAGGCCGCCCTCTTCGGTGATCAGGGCGCCGGCCTTCTCGATCAGGGGCATGAAGTCGCGGTCGGTGGCCACCGCCACCAGGACCTCGCCGCCGTGGAACGCCCCCGCCGCCTCCGGATCGCGGACGATGCGCACGGGGCCGGTGTGGCTGCCCTGGCCGACCCCCGTTCCCCGCAAGACCGCCTGCCCCACGGTGTGCACCTGGAGCATGTTGGTCGTGCCGGGCTGGCCGACGGGCACGCCGGCGGTGATCACCACCAGGTCCCCCGGCCGGACGAACCCGCCCTTGACGGCCTCGCGCATGGCCTCTTCGATCAGGCCGTCCACGTCCTTCTGGGCCGCCGTCACCAGGGCCCGGGCGCCCCACACCAGGCTCAGCTTGCGCGCCACCCGCCGGCTGGGCGTGACGGCCACGATGGGCTGGCGGGGCCGGTGGCGGGAGATCATGCGGGAGGTGTAGCCCGACTGGGTGGCCGTCAGGATGGCGGCCGCCCCCAGGTTCTCGGCGGCGGTGCAGGAGGCGTAGCTCACCGCGTCGGTGACCGTGCGGTGTTCCTCCAAACCGGTGCGGGCCAGGCGCTGGCCGTAGTCCAGGGCCGCCTCGGTCCGCCGGGCGATGCGGGCCATGATCTCCACCGCTTCCACCGGGTAGCGGCCCGCCGCGGTCTCGGCCGAGAGCATGACCGCGTCGGTGCCGTCCAGGATGGCGTTGGCCACGTCGGTGCTTTCGGCCCGGGTCGGCCGCGGGTGCTGGACCATGGACTCCAGCATCTGGGTCGCCGTGATCACCGGCTTGCCCGCCCGGTTGGCCGCCTGGATGATCTGCTTCTGCAGCAGGGGGATGTCCTCGACGGGCAGCTCCACGCCCAGGTCGCCGCGGGCGACCATGATGCCGTCGGCGCTGGCCAGGATCTCCTCTAGCCGCTCCACGCCCAGGCGGTTCTCGATCTTGGCGATGACCCACTGGTCGCCGCCCGCCTCCTCGATCACCCGCCGCAGGGCGTGGACGTCGGCGGCCGAGCGCACGAAGGAGGCGGCGATGAAGTCGATCCCCAGCTCGATGCCCAGGCGCACGTCGGCCCGGTCGGCCTCGTTCAGGTAGGGCAGGTCCAGGCTCTCCGCGGGCAGGGTGGCCTTCTTGCCCTGGAGCAGCCGGCCGCCGGCGTCGACCCGGCAGTAGACGTAGACGCCGTCGGACTCCTCCACCGTCAGGACCAGGTTGCCGTCGTCCAGCAGGATCCGGTCGCCCGGGCCGACGCTGGTGGCCACCCGGCTGTAGGACACGGGGATCACCGGGCACCCCGCCGGGCCCGTCTCCCCGGCGCCCTGAACGGAACCGGCCTGGGACGAACCGGCCCGGGGCGCCCCGGCGCCGCCGCCGGCTCCGCCGTCCCCCGGCCCGCCGGCCCCGGCCGGCGCACCGGCCGGCCCGCTCCCCTCGGCGCCGGCGCCCCGCGCGGCGGCCTGATCGGCGGCCACCAGGGCGACCCGCTGGCCGCCGGCCAGTTCCAGGGCGCCGCCCGGCAAGGGCCCCACCCGCACTTCGGGTCCCCGGGTGTCGAAGAGGATGCCCACGTCGTCGCGGCCCACCTCCGCGGCCACCCGGCGCAACAGCTCCACCCGGCGCCGGTGGTCGGCGGCCGTGCCGTGGGAGAGGTTGATCCGGGCCACGTCCATCCCGGCCTCCAGCATCCGGCGCAGGACCTGGGGATCGTCGGTGGACGGGCCCAGGGTGCAGACGATCTTGGTCCGCCGGTATTCCACAGCCATCACCTCGGCAAGGGGAGAGTGGGACCGTCTAGCGGGCCAGGACCTCGGCCAGCTCGATCCAGCCCGGCGGCAGGGGCCGGGGCGTGGCCAGGACCTCCTCGATGGGCGTCGCCACCCAGCCGTCGCCGCGGACGCCCACCATCACCCCCGACCGGCCGGCCAGCAGCGCCTCCACCGCCGCGGCCCCCAGGATGCTGGCGACCAGGCGATCCCGGCCGGAGGGGGTGCCGCCGCGCTGGATGTGGCCCAGCACCGTCACCCGGGTCTCCAGGCCGGTGCGCGCCTCGATGGCCTGGGCCACCTCGAAGCCCCGGGCCGCGCCCTCGGCGACGACGATGATGCTGTGGCGCTTGCCCCGCTGGCGGCCGCGCAGCAGCCGCGCGCAGACATCGTCCAGGTCGTAGGGTACCTCCGGGACGAGGATGGACTCGGCGCCGCCGGCCAGGCCGGCCATGAGGGCGATCTGGCCGCTGTGCCGGCCCATCACCTCGATGACGAAGGTGCGGCCGTGGGCGGTGGCCGTGTCCCGCACCCGGTTGATCGCCTCCAGGACGGTGTTGACGGCCGTGTCAAAGCCGATGGTGACGTCGGTGCCCGCCAGGTCGTTGTCGATGGTGGCCGGGATCCCGACCACGGGGACGCCTCGCCGGTGCAGGGCCAGGGCGCCGCGCAGGGTGCCGTCGCCGCCGATGGCCACCAGCCCGTCGATGGCGTGCCGGCGCAGTTGCTCCAGGGCCCGTTCCTGGCCCTCCGGGGTGCGGAAGGCCTCGCTGCGCGCGGTGCGCAGGATCGTCCCGCCGCGGTGGATGATGTCGCCCACCGCCCGGTGGTCCAGTTCCTCCATGCGGCCGTCGATCAGGCCGGCGTAGCCCTCCTGGACCCCGATGGCCGCGCAGCCGGCCGCCAGCGCGCGCCGCACCACGGCGCGCACGGCCGCGTTCATCCCCGGGGCGTCGCCGCCGCTGGTCAAGAGCGCGATCCGCTTCATCCCTCGCCCTCCCCGCCCGCCAGACTCGCTTGTCCATCCCGGACGCCGCCTGGGCCCAGCCCCGCGGCCGCCGGCCCCCGCCGCCCGCCGGGCGCCGCCGGCCTACCGGGCCCCGCGACCCGCCCAGCGGCGTCCGCACCCACCGGGGCGCCTCGACCCTTTCATGGTAGCGCAGGGGCCCCACCCTTTGTCCTCCCCATCCAGGACGAAGGGGGCCAAACCAGGGCCGCACGGCCGTCGCCATCGCCGCAAGCCATTGCCGGACATGGCCCGGGGCCCGCCGGCCGACATTAGTCCCGGGAGGTGAGCGGCGTGACGGTCGGCTTGAAGATGCAGCAGACCCTGGCCAACGCCGAGAGCATCCTGGCGGACCTGAAGAGCTACCAGCTGGAGACCCAGGACCAGCAGGCCAAGCAGCTGTTCCGGGACCTGACCAATCAGATGGAGCAGACCGTCAACGGCCTGAAGCAGCGCCTGCAGCAGATCCAGCAGCAGGAGCCCCAGTACAAGCAGAAGTGACGGGCCAGCGAACTGGTGATGAACCAGCGCATCCCGATGCCGGCCGGATGATCCCTACGCCTCACCAACCGGCCCGCCCCGGCGGGCGGAAAGGACGCGCGGGAGCCCGCAGGCTCCCGCGCGTCCCCTCTGGGCCGGTTCCACCGGTGCCACCGGCACGGCGCCATCCGCATCCCGGGTGCCACCACCGACCGGTGCCAGCGATACCAGCGATATCACCGACACCACCTGATGCCACCGATGCCACCCATGGCGCCGGTGCACCGGTGCCGCCGGGACGGCCGGTGCGGCGGTGCCACCGGGACCGCCGGCGCCCGGGTCAGCGGCCCAGGAGCTGTCCGACATAGCGAACCACTTCGTTGGCGCAGGCCGGGCAGTAGCCCTGCCGCTCGCACAGCCGCTGGACCACCTGGTTGATCCGCTTCAGCTGTTCCTCGTCGGGGTGGGCCGCCGAGGTGGTGATCTTCACCACGTTGCGCAGGTCGCTGAACAGCTTCTTCTCGATGGCCTCCCGGAGCCGGTCGTGGGAGGTGTAGTCGAACTTCTGCCCGCGCCGGGCCAGGGCCGATAGGCGCAGCAGGATCTCCTCCCGGAAGGCCTTCTTGGCGCTCTCCGGCACGCCGATCTGTTCCTCGATGGAGCGCATCAGCTTCTCGTCCGGGTCCCGCTCCTCCTCGGTGATGGGGTCGCGCAGCTTGGTCTTGTTGCAGAAGGCCTCGATGTGGTCCAGGTAGTTGTTGAAGAGGTTGCGGGCCGTCTCCTCGAAGGAGTAGACGAAGGCCCGGTTCACCTCGTTCTTGGCGATCTCGTCGTACTCCCGGCGCACCTCGTGGATCAGGTTCATGTACCGCTCCCGCTGCTCCCGGGTCAGCCCCGTGTGGTGATCCAGGCCGTCCCGCAGCGCCCGCAGGGCGGCCAGGGGCCCGAGGCAGCGGTTCTCCGCCCGGATCACCGCGCTGGAGAGGCAGTTGATCACGTAACGGGGCGAGACGCCCGTCATCCCCTCCCGCTCCGCGGCCTCCCGCATCTCCCGCACGTCCCGGGCGCTGAAGCCTTCCACCGGCTGGCCGTCGTAGAGCCGCAGCTTCTTCATCAGGGTCAGGTTGGGGTGCTTGGGTGGCTCCAGACGGGTCAGGATGGCGAACATGGCCGCCACCTCCAGGGTGTGGGGGGCGATGTGGACGCCCTGGAGGTCGCTCTCGGCCAGAAGCTTGCGGTAGATCTTCACCTCCTCGGAGAGGCGCAGGTTGTACGGCACCTTGATCAGGATCATCCGGTCGATCAGGGCCTCGTTGCGCTCGTTCTTGACGAAGGCCTGGTACTCGGCCTCGTTGGTGTGGCCGATGACCACCTCGTCGGCGTAGATCATGGCGAAGCGGCCGGTCTTGATGGACTGCTCCTGGGAGAGGGTCAGCAGGGCGTAGAGGAACTCGGTCTGGGCCTTGAGGAGCTCGACGAACTCCATCAGGCCCCGGTTCGCCACGTTGAGCTCGCCGTCGAACCGGTAGGCCAGGGGGTGGGACTCGGTGCCGTACTCGCCCACGGTGCTGAGGTCGATGGACCCCACCAGCTCGGCGATGTCCTGGGACTTCTCGTCGGAGGGGGTGAAGGTGCCGATGCCCACCCGGCCCGCCTCCGAGAAGACGATCCGCTGGACGGGGAAGCGCTCGATGTCCCCGCCGAACTCCTCCTCCAGCCGGTAGCGGCAGACGGGGCACAGGCTGCCTTCGATGTGGACGCCCAGCTCCTGGCTCACCTGGGGCCGCAGGGGCTCGGGGATCAGGTGCAGGGGTTCCTCGTGCATCGGGCAGTCCTTGAGGGCGTAGACGGCCCCCTCCTCTGTCCGCGTGTACCGCTCGAGCCCCCGCTTGAGCAGGGTGACGATGGTCGACTTGCCGCCGCCCACGGGGCCCATGAGCAGCAGGATCCGCTTGCGCACCTCCAGGCGCCGGGCCGCCGATTCCAGGTAGTCGTAGAGCTGGTTGAGCGGCTCCTCCAGGCCGAAGAGCTGCCCGTCGAAGAAGTGGATCTGCCGGGGCCGCCGCTCACCGTCGCCGTCCTCCGCCGCCTCGGTCACCCCCGCCGCCTTGAGCATGTCGAAGAGCCGGGCGTGGCTCAGGCGCGCCACCTCCGGCCGGCGGCGCACGATCTCCAGGTACTCGGCAAAGGTGCCCTCCCAGCGCAGCCGGGCCTCCTCCTCCCGGTGACGGCGGAGGAGCTCGTGCAGGTTCGTCCCCATACCCTCTCACCCCTTCTCTCCCGCGGGCACCGACAGCACCACGTCCCGGCCGTCGACCCGCGTCTCCAGGTGGACGGGGCGCCGCCACAGGCGCTCCACGTGGGCCAGGGCCTGCCGCGCCTCGTCCAGGTCCAGCTCCCGCCCGTCGAAGATGTGCCGCAGCAACAGCTCGCCCCGGCCCCGGTAATCGCCGTCGACCACCGCGATCAGGGGGAAGCCACCGCGGACGCGGCTCAGGACGAGCAGGTCGCGGACCCGGGTCCAATCGTCCTCCACGATCACCCACTGGTCGCCCTGGCGGGCGTAGATGTAGAGGTTGCAGGCTTCGGCCACGTGCTGGTCCAGGTGGTTGCGCAGAAAGGCGACGTCGTCTTCGTTCTCCAGGATGAACCGGGCCTCGTCCCAGCCGCGGGTGGCCAGGATCCGCTCCCAGGTGTGATAGCCGACGGCGTAGGGGTTGAAGGTGAAGGGCGACGAGGCCTGGATCGTCGCGTGGAGCCGGGCGAATTCCGTGTAGTCGCCGTCGGGCAGGTCCAGGCGGCGGAGGATCCGGGTGTGGGCGATGCAGGCCCACCCCTCGTTCATCACCTTGGTCCGGATCTGGGGCCAGAAGTAGAGCCGCTCCGCCCGCACCATGGCCAGCAGGTCGCGCTCCCAGTCCTCCAGGTGGGGCGCGTGGTGCTGGATGAAGAAGAGCACGTCCTCGAAGGGCTCCTCGGGTCGCAAGGGCGGCACGGCCCCATCGTCCCCCAGCCACGGGTCGGTGTGGGGTTCCAGGGCCAGGGCCGCATCGAGGATCTTCTCCACCGCCTCGACGCCATGGTCGTACTCGTAGCGGCGAACCCGCTCGGCGTGGACGGCCGCCAGGTCGGCCATGTCCCGGCCGGCCCGGCGGAAGAAGACGTTGTGGTGGAAGAAGTCGGCATGGCCGGCCACGTGGGCGGCCACGAACAGGTTCTCGAAGAAGGTGTTGCTCTCCAGCAAAAAGGCCTGGCACGGCTCGGCGTGGATGACTAGCTCGTAGATCCGGTGCAGGCCGTAGTCGTGCCGGGTCTTCAACAGGTGATAGGCCTTGCCGTGGCTCCAGTGGGTGAAACGGCCGGGCAGGCCGTAGGCCGCCACCTCGTAGACCACCGGGGCCGGGACCACCTCGAAGTGGGTCGGCAGGGGGTCGAACCCCAGCTCCCGGGCGACGGCCCAGATCCGCTCCAGGTGGGGCAGGAGGCGCTCGGCCCCGGGCCCCGCGGCGGTGACGCCGGCCGCGGTCATGGCCGTTCACCCCCCGGACCCGACCCGGGCCGGGCCGGTTCACCGGCGCAGCACGGCATCCCACCGCCCGGGCCGCCCGGAGCGCCCCGGGCGCTCGGGCGGGCCCACAAGGTCACGCCCGGCGCGGGCGGAAGAAGGTCGCGGGCCACCGCGGCCCGGGCTCCGGCGCCGGTGGCCGGGCCGCCGGCACCGGCGGCCGGTTCGACCCCCTCCGGCGTGGCCCGGAAGATGGTCTTGAGGGCGGTGTAGATGTCCTCCCGGCGGGTCATCTTCACCCGGACGAACCGGGGGTGGCGGACCCGCTCGAAGGCCGTCATCAGCGGTGACCGGTAACCGCTCTCGTTGATCTCGCCGTAGGCGAAGAGGTTCGCCGTCTCCGCCAGCTGCTGGGCCAGCTGGACGCACAGCCCGTTGTCGCTCTCCCCCCAGTTGTCCCCGTCGGAGAAGTGGATGGCGTAGATGTTCCAGCCGTCGGGCGGGTAGCGCTCGGCCACGATCTCCAGGGCCAGCCGGTACGCCGAGGACACCCGGGTGCCGCCGCTCTCGCCCAGGTGGAAGAACCGCTCCTCGTCGACCTCCTGGGCCTCGGTGTGGTGGGTGATGAAGACCCGCTCCACGTCCTGGTACCGGCTCTGGAGGAACCGGTTCATCCAGAAGAAGAAGGTGCGGGACATCCACTTCTTAAACTCGCCCATGCTGCCCGAAACGTCCCGCATGGCGACGACCACCGCCCGGGCGTGGGGGCGGGGTTCGTCCCGCCAGCTGCGGTAGCGCAGGTCTTCCCGGCGGAAGGGTCCCAGGCGGGCCTCCCCCCGGCGGGCGTGGCGCTTGAGGTTTTCCTTCAAGGCCCGCCGCAGGTCGGCCCGGCTCAGGGGCCCCGCCCGGGTCACCTCGGTGAACCGCGGCCGCCGGGCATCGAGGACCGGCTGGCGCCGCGGCTTCAGGTTGGGCAGCTCCAGCTCCTCGAAGAAGATGGACTCCAGCTCGTCCAGGGTCACTTCCGTCTCGTAGTAGTCGGTCCCTGGCTCCTGCCCGGCCCCGTGGGGGTCCCCCGCCCCGCCGGGCTCCGCCGGCTGCCGGGCCAGCACGTCCCCCTTGCGGCTGCCGCCCTGCCCCTGCCCCACCTGGGGATTGCGGGTGGTGCTGAAGCGGAACCGGTACTCCCGCAGGGAGCGGACGGGTACCTTGACCACCCGGCGGCCGTCGGTGGTCAGCAGCGAGTCGTCGGTGATCAGATCGGCCAGGTTCTCACGGATAGCGGCGCGCACCTTCTCCTGGTGCCGCGCCTGGTCGACGGGCCCCTTGCGGTGCAGGGACCAGTCGATGACGCCCCGCGGCATGGACCTCACCCCCTCGCGGTATGTACGGGGTCGACGGGCGGCCGCCGCCTGGCGGCGACCGGCGAGGGTGGGGGTTTTTCCGGTTCTATGTGGCCGGAGGGGGCGTCATGCCGCCCGGACAATCCAGATCCTGGGCGTCCCGGACCGCCCGGCGCCGCCCGGGGCCGTTATGTAAGCGGGGTTCGTCAGGGTGGGAAGAACCGGCCGGCAGGGGTGGAAATCCCAGGGAGTTCGTCCCGGGACGGGCACCGGGGCGACCTACCGCTATGGAACCGGGGCGGCCCACCGCACGGAAAGGGAAGGGGCGGGAGCGGGAACCGGCCCCTAACGGTCCTCAACCGCACATCAACCTCAGGGACCGGGGTCCTCCGGAGCGGGACGGAGGCCGCCCGCTCACGCGGGGCGGGGCGCAGGCCGCCGGCCTCAACCCACGGGGCGGGACGGAGATCGCCCGCCTCGGCCCGAACACCGGGGGTTCCCCGGCCGGGTCCCCCGGGGCGGCGCCCCGGTACCCCACGGCCGCCCGCGGTTGCCCCGGCCGTTGCCGTCCTGGTGGCAGTGTATGCACGGGGACGGGTGGTGGCTCATGTCCAGCGGTCCCGGACGCCCCGCTCGTCGACCACAAGCCACAGGTTGTCGATCAACCGGGTCGAGCCGAGCCGCCCGGCCACCAGCAGCAGGATCTCGCCCTCGGCGATGGCGACGGGCTCCAGGGTGCTGGCGGCCACGGCCGCCGCGTACTCCGGCTCGAGCCGCGGCTCGCTGGCCAGGACCGCCTCCATGGCCTCCACCACCGCCGCGGCCTGCCGCTCGCCGCCTTCCAGCCGCCGGCGGCCGGCCTGCAGGGCCCGGTAGAGGACCGGCGCCGCCCGCCGTTCCTCGGCATCCAGGTAGACGTTGCGGGAGCTCATGGCTAGGCCGTCGGACTCCCGCACCGTCGGGCAGACCACCACCTCCAGGGGGAAGTCCAGGTCCGCCACCATCCGGCGGATGATCACCGCCTGCTGGGCGTCCTTCTGCCCGAAATAGGCGCGGTCGGGCTGCACCAGGTGGAACAGCTTGGTCACCACGGTGACCACGCCGCGGAAGTGGCCGGGGCGCCGGGCACCCTCCCAGCGACGGGCCAGGTCGCCCACGTCGACGAAGACGCCGGGCTGCCCGTGGGGGTACATGGCCTCGACGGGCGGGTGGAACAGGAGGTCCGCGCCGGCCCCCGCGGCCAGGGCCATGTCCCGGTCCAGGTCCCGGGGGTAGCGGGCGAAGTCCTCCTGGGGGCCGAACTGCAGCGGGTTGACGAACACGCTGACCACCACCCGGTGGCATTCCGCCCGCGCCCGGCGGATCAGGGAGAGGTGACCGTCGTGGAGGTAGCCCATGGTGGGGACGAACCCCACCAGCCCGTCGGGGTCGGCCCGGCGCCAGCCGGCGATCCGCTGCCGCAACGTGGCGATGTCCTGCACCAGCTCCATGGCGTCCCTCCTGATGGATGACCGTCCAGGCAATGGGCCGCCCAGGCAAGGGGCCGCCCAGGTAAGGAGCGGGGCTCGTGGAGACCTCCCTGTCGCCCGGTAAGGTCAATGTTTGAGTAGGTCTCGCCGAACCGCCCGAACCGCCCGGTCTGGTCAAGGTCTGAGAAGGTCCCGCCTAGCGGGGCCCGTAGGGCGCCTCCCCACCGTCCTCCGCCAGCCCGTCGCCGTGAATGGCCGCCTGGGCAGGGGGCTCGGCGCCGCCGGGTCCCGGCCCCTCGGGTCCCGGCCCCTCCACCCCGCCCCGTTCCGGCCGCAGGTCCAGCCGCTGCAGCACCTCGGGCGGCAGGTGGTAGCTGTGTTCGTCCGTGGGGAAGGTGCGGCGGCGCACGTCGGCGGCGTACCGCTGCAGGGCCTCCAGGGCCAGCTGGCCCAGCTCGGCGTAGCGGCGGGCAAAACGGGGCACCCGGCCCTGGGTGAGACCCAGGAGGTCGTGAAGGACCAGCACCTGCCCGTCGCAGTCGGGACCGGCGCCGATGCCGATGGTGGGGATCCGCAGGCGGCGGCTGACCGCGGCCGCCAGTTCCCGGGGGACCATCTCCAGCACCAGGGCGAAGGCCCCGGCCTGCTCCAGGGCGACGGCGTCGTCCAGCAGGCGGCGGGCCTCCTCCTCGTCCCGCCCCTGGACCCGGTAGCCGCCCAGGGCGTGGACCCGCTGGGGCAGGAGCCCCAGGTGGCCCATCACCGGGATGCCGGCATCGGTCAGCCGCCGGACCACCTCCAGCACCCGCCCGGCCCCCTCCAGCTTGACGGCCTCGGCCCCTCCCTCTTGCACCAGCCGTCCGGCCGCCTTGAGGGCGTCCTCGACGGACAGGTGGAAGGTCAGAAAGGGCATGTCCGCCACCAGCAGGGCGCGCTCGGTCCCCCGGCGCGCGGCCCGGGTGTGGTGGAGGATGTCGTCCAGGGTGACGAAGACCGTGGTGGGGTGACCGAGCACCACGTTGCCCACAGAGTCGCCGACCAGGATCATGTCGACGCCGGCGGCGTCGGCCAGCCGGGCGAAGGGATAGTCGTAGGCCGTCACCATGACCAGGGGGCGGCCCTGTTCCTTGGCTTCGAGCACCGTCCGCACCGTGACCCGTGACGTCATGTGCCGTCCTCCCCCCGCTGGGATGGGCCTGGGACATGGGGCGCTGGGGCGGCGGGCGGCCCGGCCGGGGCGGACGAACCCGCCTGGCGGGCCGGCCGCGGTGGACCGCCCGGCTCGGACGAACCCGCATGGCGGGCCGGCGGCGGTGGACCGCCCGGCCCAGCCGGACGCGTGTCGCGGGCCGGCGGCGGCGCGCCGGGCCCGTTGGCCGGCGTCAGCATGCCAGGCCGCGGCGCCGCCGGCGGCGCGGTGGCGGTCCGCGGGGCCGGCGGCAGGGTGCCATGCCGCGAGGCCGGCCCGGGTCCGAGGCTCAGGGCGGGGCCAAGGCCCAGCAGGCCTGCCATCTCGGCCAGGGCAGCCCGCGGCGTTTCCGGCCGGGCGGCGGCCGCCGCCAGGATCAGCGCGGCGGCCAGCCGGTAACGGCCGGCAGGACCGGGATCCAGGACCGCGGGTCGGGGCGCAGGGACCGCCGGGCGATCGGCGCCGGTGAACCCGCCGGCCCCCGGTGGCGCCACGACCCTTTCGGCCAGACCGGGGGCGGGCTCCGCGGTGGCCTCCAACCAGTCGCCGTAGGGAGCCCGGTCCGCGGTCGGGCTTGCGCGGCCGGCCGCCAGGGCCGGAGCAGGATCGGGCCGCTCACCCGTCCCCGTTGCCTCCACGGCCTCGAAGGCCTCAAGGGCCTCCAGATGGCGCCGCACCGTGGCCACGTCGCCCCGGGCGATGGGCCCGGTCAGGGCCTCCAGGGGTCCCCGCTCCGCCACCGCCGCCAGGGCGGCGGCGGCCAGGCTGAGCAGTGGGCCGCGACCCGGCCCGGGGGACGGCGCCGCCTGGGGGTCGGCCGGCGCCGGACCAGGCGCCGGCGCCGGGGCCGGGGACCCGCCGGGAAGAACCGGCGTCAGACCGGGCGCCCGGCCTGGGGCGGGGGTGAAGGGTGGCTGGCCTGGCCCGGGCCGGGCCGGGGCCGGGCCAGAAGGGGACACGGGAGCCCCTCCGGCGGCCGCCGCCGGTGCCGGGTCTGGGGCCGGTGCCGGGGCTGGCGCCGGGGCCTGAGAACCGGCGGGGCGCACCGGCACCTGGCCAGGCGGCGGGACCGGGGATGGGCCGGGGAACCCGGAGAGCCGCAGCATCGCCTCTGCGGCCCACAGCAGGGCGGTCACGCCGTTGGCCGCCAGGGTGGCGGCGGCGTGGTAGAGGGCCAGCTGGCGGGCCGTGGCGCCGGGCCAGAGGATGGGGGTGGCCCCCAGCGCCCGGGCCAGAACCGGGCCCACCGGGGCCCGGTTCTGGCCCGGTGCGTACACCACCGTGGCGTACCCTCCTGCCAGGCGGTCCCGCCCGGCGGCGGGACCGCCTGGCAGGGGCAGCAGGGGATGGAACACCTCGGTGGCCAGGCCCAGCCGGGCCAGGGGCGCCAGCGCCTCCAGCCCCAGGGCCCCGCTCAGGTGCAGGGCGTACCGCGGCCGGGCTGAAGGCGGGACGCCTTCCAGGACGCGGGCCAGTTCCTCCGCCACCGGCCCAACGGCGCGGTCGGCCACGGCCAGCACGACGATTTCGGGCCATGGGCCGGGAAGCCCTTCCCGTCGCAGCCGGTCCCAGGCCAGGGACCGCCCGCCCACCTGCTGGGCCAGCTGGCGGGCCGCCTCCTCCCGCCGGCCGGCGACCCAGGCGACCGGCCAGCCCGCCTGGTGCCAGCCCCGGGCCAGGGCCCCGCCGGCCCGGCCCGGACCAACCAGGAGGATGGCGAGCGGCCTGTCGCCCGGCCCTTCGGGCCCGTGGGCGGAACCGTCGGGTGACGCTTCGCCTCGCCCTGCGCCCCCACCGGTGGCACCGTCGGGCCGCGGTCCGCGCGGCCCTTCGCCCCCACCGTCCGAACCGCCGGGCCACGTCCCCCGCGGTCCTGCGCCCCCGCCCGCGGAACCACCGGGCCACCCTTCGCCGGAGCCTTCGCGCCGGCCGGTGACACCGGCAGCCGGTGCGCACCAAGGCCCCTCGACGGATCCCGCGGCAAGTCCGCGCCGGATCCCCGCCGGGCGCTTCACCGCAGCGCCGTCTACCGCCCCAGCCACCGGCCAGCCGGCGGGCGGCGCGGCGATCCCCGCCGGGCGCTTCACCGCAGCGCCGTCTACCGGCCGAACCGCCGGCCTCAGGCTCACTCCGTCCACCGGCCCCTGCCGCACCCCGTCCACCGCCCCACCCCTTGGCCGGACCCCGGGTCCGTCCCACCCTTGCGGTCCCGGCGGCCGCGGAGCCTGCGTTCCACCGCCCTCGGCCGAACCCCGGGTCCGTCCCACGCTCGCGATCCTGGGGGCCGAGGGGCTTGTACGCTACCGCCCTCGGCCGGATCCCGCGTCCGTCCCGCGTCCCCGGCGGCCGCTGCGCGGGACCGGCGCCCTGGGCCCACCCCCGCCGTCGGGCCGCCGCGGCATCATCCCATGTTCGCCCCAGGGCTTCGCCGTGGCCTGCCCCGCCTGCCGCCCGGATCCCCGGCCGCCGCCCGGATCCGTGGCCGCCGCCTGGCTCCGCGGCGCCGCCCCGCCCGGCGGCCGCGGCCCCAAGGGGCCCATCAAGGCATCCCCCGGCCCCTCACGGCTCGTTGTGGGCGATCCGGGCCGCGGCGGCCGCCGCCACGCCGGCCACCAGGTCGTCCAGGAAGGTCTGGACCCGCCCCTGAGCCTTCTCGTTGTTCAACCGTTCGATGACGCCCAGCTTCACCTTGTCCAGGTAGCCGAAGTTGGTCAGCCCAATGGAACCGTACACGTTGGTGATGGCCAGGGCCAGCACCTCGTCGACCCCGTACAGGGGCTCGTCGGTCCGCAGGATGGACAGCAGGGGTTCCTCCAGCAGGCCCTGCTCGGCCGCCTCGTCCAGGGCGATGCCCGTCAGCAGGGCGTGCTGCACCTCCCGCTTGGCGATGACCGCCTCGACGCTGGCCAGGCACTGCTCCAGGGTGATGCCCGGCACGTACTTGGCCTGAATGGCCAGGACGATCTCGGCGATGTCCCGCAGGGTCACGCCCCGCCGCTCCAGGCGGCGGATCACCTCCGCCCGGTGGTCCACCCGCAGGCGGACCGGATCCGGCACCTTCGCCGCTCGCTCCGCCAACCCGTTCCCTCCTCTCCCGCCGCCCGGCCGGGCCGCCCCGCGGGAGACGGGGCGGTCACCGGCCGCCGGTTCGCATCCTGTGGTTCTGCCGCGCCAGCCTTCCGCTGGTTCTTCCACACCGTCCTTCCGCGCATGGCTGCGGGCCGGATCGTGCGCCGCTGCCCCAGGTCGCCCGGAGCCCCCACCCCGCGTCGCCCGCAGCCTCTCGCCCCAGACCGCCCGCGCCAGGCCGCTCGGATCCTTCCGCCCCGGATCGCTTGGGGCCCCGCCCCAGGTCGCCCCGGGGCCCCCCAGCCCAGGTCGCCCGGAGCTTCCCACCCCGGATCGCCCGGGCCCCCGGCCCAGGCCGCCACGAGGTTCAGGGGTTCTCAGGGGTTCTCGGGGGTACTCAGTGGTCGTCCAGGAAGAAGCCGTCGTCGCCCACCACCCGGGCCAGCTCCTGCAAGAGCTCCGCCCGCGGCGTCACCCAGTACTGGGCGTCGAC
>NZ_BAAIES010000003.1:0-130287 GCF_054654595.1 Thermaerobacter litoralis
GAGGATGGTCCTCCCTGCCTTGTGCTTTACGGCGGCGGGCACCCTGCCGCGGCCTACTCCTCATCCGGGTCCCAGTCGATGGGGTCCGGCTCGGTATCCCACACCGCACCGTCGTCCACCGCACCGTCGTCCTCATCAAAGAACAGGTCCACACCGCGGTCGAGCCCCCAGGCCACCTCGTCCCATGCCGCCTCACCAAAGGGCGGCTCTTCCTCGGGCACCGCCGCCATGGTTTGGGCACCTGGATCGGCCTCCGGCCCTTTCCGCCCGGGCGCGCGAGAGGGCGCGCCCAGTCCGGGCCATGGGGCACCATGCGGTTTGGCAGGGAGCGGGCTTTGTTCTTCCACCCAGGACGGGCGCCAGCCGGGCGGCCAGCCCAGCGTGCGCCAGGCAGCCCGTGGTGGGGCGTCCGACCCTTCGTCCCTGGGCATCGGCTCCAGCGGCAGCGGTGCATAGCGGCGAATCACCGGCACCCCCTCCCTTCCTGCAGGCGGCGGGCCGGCCCGCTCCCTAGCAGGCCGGCCGGCGGCCTGCAGGCCCCAAGGGCCCGCCCGCCGCTTCGCGAAGGCGGCCCGGCCGTCAATCCGGCCGGGCCACCGCCAGGATGTGCCCCATCCGCTCCTGGATCCAGCGGGGGGGGAGCAGATCAAACAGGTCCGCGGCGCGCGCCTTCCAGATGGCCGACAGGGGCCCAATGGCTCCGGCGGCCAGATCGGCAAAGCCCATCCCGCAGACCCGCTCCACCAGCTTCCATACGGCGTCCCAATGGCGCCGTACGGAGGCAACGTCCTTACTGGCCTCCGCAATGGCCGCGCTCAGCGCCGCCATCAGGGCGTCGCCCCGCTCGGGCAGGGGATGCCCCAACGGATCGGCCAGAAGGTCCGCCGGCCGCGGGAGATTGGCTTCCCGCAGCCAGCCGGCCAATTCCATGGCCGGGCCGGACCCGACAGCCCCTGCGACCAGGGACGCGACCAGTTCCATGTCCCGGCCGCGCCCCATCGCCATGGCCGCCGCGACAAAATCCGCGGCCATGGACCACGTCCGCGGGCTCGGCCAGGCCCGGCCCGCCTCGCCCGGATCGCCGGGCACCCGGTGCAGCAGCTGGGGCCGCGCTTCGACGAAGGCGGCCACCACGGCCCGGGCCTGGGGCACCAGCGCCCGCCAGGTCCGGGGCAGCACCGGGATGTCCGGCTCCGGCCAGCCCCTCCGGAGCCCGTCCGCCCACTCGCGCACGTCGAGGCCGAACTCGAAGTGCGCGAACCGGTTGGCCAGCGGGGCGGCCAGATCGAGACCGCCCGCCGCTTGCTCAGCCGGGTTCGCTGCCGCGACGATCCAAAGATCGTCGGGCAGGGCCTCCTCCCCCACGACCCGGTCCAGCACGACCCGGAGCATGGCCGCCTGGACGGCCGGGGGGCAGGTCGTCAACTCGTCCAGAAACAGCACGGACGGCCGGCCTTCGGCCGCCATGTCCTGGATCCGGCGGACCCAGGGCATGGGGGCGAGGCGGAATTGACCGCCCTCGCCAACGACCGGCAGCCCCCCGAAGTCGACCGGGTCCCGCAAGGACCCGATCAGCACCTCAAGGTGCCGCCCGATGGACTGGGCCAGCGCCCGGACCCAGGCCGTCTTGCCGATGCCCGGGCCACCCCACAAAATGACCGGGTGGCCGGTTTGGATCGCGAGGCTCATCGCCTCGCGGGTACGTGCCGTCATTGGAGTCCCCCCTTGAATTGAAAATGATCGGGGGCACCCCGCCTGCGGGTCGTTGCAGGCGAGGTGCCCCCCAAAAGGCAAAAGGCCCCGTCCTGGGCTGCCGGGCGATTGGGCCCGGTGAGGGAGGAAGCTCAAGCCTCCTCCGTCGTCGCGCAGAACGAGCGCCTGGCTGCATTGTACCGTGCCTGCCCGTCCGGTCACAAGCCCGGCCCGAAGCGAAAAGGCCGGGACCGCTGACGGCGGTCCCGGCCTTCCGATCGGGCTTACGCGCTGGCCGGCGCGGCCCCGGAGGCCGCCGCCAGGAAGGTGCTGACCTTCCGGCGGCCCACCTCCAAGGTGCCGTCGAGCTCGGCCAGCTGGTCCTCGAGCAGCTGGCGGTACTTGGCGACCATGTCGCGGACGTACTGCCAGCGCTCGCCCACCGCCTTGAGGTCCGACGGCCGGAGTTCCTGCCCCTGGCGGTCATGGCGAATCTGCTCCATCTGGTGGAGCAGCCCCTCGACCGCCGTCCGGACCTCATACAGCACGGACGTCCGGACCATGTCCCGCTGTTCGCTCGTGTCCACGAGGGGCACGAGACGGAACTCGGTATGCCCGCCGCCCCGTTCGCCGGCCGCCGCGGCGAAGGCCTGTAGCGCCCGCAGCGTGGGCTCGTGCCCGGCCGGCACGAAGTAGACGCCGCCGGACGGGCGGACGACCACCGGGTAAAGATCGTCCAGCACGCGCCGGATGATCTGCCGGACGTGGGAGGAGGTGTACGTCGACTTGGCGGCATCGAAGGCCCTGCAGCACGCATCGAACAGCTGCCGGGCGGTATCCTCGATGTCGGCCGGGACGGTGTCGGCACCAGGGACGAGATAGATGGAGTCCGTCTCGTCCTGGTACACCCAGTTGGCCACGTGGTAGTAGGCCAACCGCCGACCTTCCTTGTCGACCACCTCCGCCACCAGGGCCCGCGTGACGTCCGCAGGCCCGCTGTGCACGTCGCGGACCATGTACCGGATTTCGCCTTCCTGCGTCGGCACCCGCCGGGAAATGCCCGACGAGGCCCGGCGGAAGGCGTCCCGGTTCCGGATCGGCCGGGGCGCGTGCTGGGCCGGCAACCCGTGGGCCTCGTAAAGTCCCTTCAATACGTCGGCCCCGATGCGGACCGAATCCTGTACCGAGTACCAGACGAGCTGCCCCAGCAAAGGCAGCCCGGCCGGCCCCTCCGACGGGGTGATGGCGGCGGCGAGATGCTCACCGCCATCAAGCCCGAGCCTCTGCACAGCCTCTGCAACCGCCGACATTGGGGATCGCCTCCTTCGCCCCCAGGGGGGCGGTGTTTTTAGCGGCTCAACACGGCCTCGAAGACGGCTTCCGCCGCCTCGAGGCCGGGGTTGCTGACGGCAAGGACCCGGTCCGCCACCGGTGCCAGGCTCGAGGGGTCGACGTTGCCGATGAGGACGCCCCAGAGCCGGAGCCCAGCGGTTTCCCGGGCCTGCGCGATCCGGGCGGCCGTTTCGTCCCGAACCGCGCAATAGCCGTCCGTCACGAACAAGATGTCGGCTCGCCGCAACCCTTCGACGCCTTCGATGAGCTCCAGGGCTTTCGCGAGCGGGGCATCAAAGTCGGTGCCACCGCCGAAGTAGGCGGTGCCCAGCTCGACAACCCGCTCAACGTACTCGGCCGCTTTCAACCCGGCCGGCACCTCGACCGAAACGAGCTCGCCTTCCGCCCCGAAGACGATCCCGGCGAAATCGCGGCGCTGCTCCCGGGCAAGCTGGGCCAGGGCCAGGGCGATGGCCTTGATCCACGCTTGCACGGCACCGGCCGTGCTGCCTGACGCATCCAGGCACATCACGAACGGCCCCATGCCGCCCTTGGGCCGGGCCCGAAGCCGGTACTGCATGAGCGACCGGTCGAGCAACCGGCCCATGAAAAGCGGCCGCAGCGCCGGATCGCCAAGGAGGGCCATCTCCTGCGGCAGGACTCGCTCCAGGTCCCCGCCGAACTCGATGCCGTAGAGGGTATCGGGGACGCGGTACGTACGGGTGCGGTGCAAACCCCGCAGGAGCGAGCGGATCGCGCCGAGCATCCGGCTGATCTGGCGAAGGTCGGGGTTTTTTAGCAGCCGCTCGACCAGGTCGAGCTGCTTCTCCAGGGGCAGGTGCCGCAGCATGCCCCGGTCGAACCCCCAGGCCGCCAGGGCCTCGGCCGCATCCTCCGCCGTCTGGGCCGCCGCGCTCGCGGCCGCCCGGGCCGCCTGGCGCAGGGCCTGGCTGTGCCGCTTGAGGGCCTGGGCCAGGGCCTCAGCCGTCCCGGGGTCAACGCCATCCCCTGCTTCGGTGCCGTCCTCACCCGAGCCACCACCGCTGTCCCCGTCCGGGCCGCCGTCGGCTTCACCCGCCCCGGCCTGGCGGAACAGCTGGTCGAGCTCCTGGCGCTGGCGGATCTGCTCCAGGAGGGTCTCTCCGAACTGGAGCACCCCCGCGGCACTCAGAAGCTCATCCTGAATGGAGTACGCCCGCGCATCCCGATGCGCGGGCGTCTCCATCGTCATTCGGACCAGTTCGTGGTTGGGACGGTGGCTGGGCCGCATCGCCTCGGCCGGCCGCTGCCGGGGATCCACCTTGTAGAGGGACAAGAACACGTCCTCCACAAGGTCCCGCCAGGCGGGGTACTCCGCACCGGCTTCCAGGAGCGCCTGCAGCCGGGCCGATTCGGCCAGCCGTTCCTCAAACAGCGTCCGGTCGAATCGGACGTGCTCGAGGCTCAGCGTCTCCTGAGGCCTTAGGTGACGCAGGAGGTCCATCATCCAAGCACCTCCCGCATCACCCGCTCGTGCAGGGCCCGGACCTGATCGGCCAAGGCCTCGATCCGGGCCGCCTGGCCCGACGTGCCCGATCCGGCCGCTTCCGCCCGGAGCCGCTCGAAGCGAGCGAGGATCTTCTTGAGCGTCCCGCCCGCCTCCACGGCCTTGGCCACCCGGCCGGCCTCGTCGGCCGCCTCGAAGCTCGAGACGACCTCCTGGGCCTGGTCCAGAAGGTCCTGGGCCTCAAGGACCAGCGGGGCGGCCTGGGCCATGATCGCCTTGCGTACCGTGGGGATCTGCTCCTCGCGATCCCACAGCACGGGGACCAGGGCCTCAAGGTCCGCTTCCGCCACGACCGCCCGGCCGTCCAGCCACGCCGACGCCTGAAGGACCTGCACGGACTGCCGCCAGCGGCGGTCGGAGAGGACGATGCCCTCGCCCCGGAGCCGCCGCCGCAGTTCGACCAAAAGGTCCACGGCCGGCCCGGCATCCACCGCCAGCACCGCCTGCCGCGCCGCCTCCACGTCGGCGAGCGTCAGGATCGGTTCCGGCTCCGGCTCAGCCTGGGCCAGCATCGCCCGGAACCCGCCATCGGAGCCGAGATACTCCACCCGATGGCGGAAGAGGAACCGGTCCCAGAGGGCCGCCGTGTCCTCCTCCGGGTCGGGGTACTCGTTGGAGGCCCCGACCAGCGTGATGAGGGGCGCCGGCTGGACCCGGGTCCCGTTGTGAAACCTCCGCTCGTTCATGAGTCCGAGCAGGAGGTTCAACAGGGCCGTGCTGGCCTTGAAGATCTCATCGAGGAAGCCCACATGGGCTTCCGGGAGCTTCCCCGACGTGACCCGCTCCAGGCGGCCGGCCTGCAGGGCTGCCAGATCCCACGGCCCGAGGAGCTCCTCGGGCGTCGTCGTCCGCCCCAGGAGCCACTCGAAGTAGGTGGCGCCCTCGACGGCCTGGCACACGGCCCGGGCCATGGCGGACTTCGCCGTGCCGGGCGGCCCGACGAGCACGATGTGCTGGCCCGTCAGCAAGGCCAGCACGAACGAGCGGGCCTCCGCATCCCGTTCGACGAAACGGGCGCGCAGGCTCGCCTCAAGCTTGGCAAAGGGCGCCGCAAGCGACGCCCCGGCCAGGGTCTGCATCGACCGCACCTCCTTTGCGCCCTCCGGCGCAGGGGAATGAAAAGGCCCCGCCGCGGGCGCAGGATCTTGCGCTCCGAACGGCGGGGCAAAAGAAAGCAAAAAGCGCCCGCCGGATGGTGGCGGGCGCTTCGGCGTCCCGTGCAAGTCCGCCCCTAGGGGGGCGGCGCAAACAGCCGTTGGCTTGTTTTAAGCGTGCACCAGGGGCGCGTTCTCGTCAAGGGCCACGGGCACCCTGCCGGTTCGATCCACTGGCGCACGGCTGGCGCACGGCCTTCACCGCTTTTTACAAGGCCGCCAACGCCTCGAACCCCGCAAGGTTCTGGGCGTCGGCATCCGATAGGCCGGAAAGCCAGGCCGCCACGGTCTCTGGAGCGGTGCCGCTTGCGGCCATGGCCACCGCCCGGCGCCAGACGGCCGCCAGCGCATCGGGCGGCACGCGGTCGAGCCGGATCCCGAAGGCGCAGCCCATCAGTCGCCACGACGCGTCGCCACCCCGGCCGCTCAGGTACATCCGCGGCACAAGGAGCGCCTTTTCCGGCCAGACCCCGAGCACCGCAAGGCCGTAGTCGGTGGGCTCCGGACCCTCGGTGCAAACGCGTGGAGTGACCCTCCCACTAAGCTCGTCAGCCAACATATAGCCGGCAACCCACCATATGCCGCCGGCCCCTTTGGCGAAGTGGCCGGGTGCGAACACGCGACTGTCGACGACGGGCTCAATGGCAAAGCCACCGAGTGCGCCGCCGAGGGCGAGGGCCTGCAACAATACCCCGGGGTCGACAACCCATTCGAGGCCCGGCTGCGGCTCGACCCGGCCGACCACCCGGCGCCAGGTGCGACCGAGGCGCTCCTTGCCGGATCCCGAGGCAAGGGTCGGCTGCGAGGCCTCGCGCGCCCGGTCGATAGCTTCAGGGGCGGGGACGCCGCTTGTCGCCAGGGCCAGGGCCGTTCCGGCCACCGCCCAGGCACGAGCCCGGGAAAGCCCCGGCGGTGCTGCCGTCCAGACCTCGACCGTGAAGCCCCGCGGGCCTCGTTGCATCACGGTGGAGACGCCCCACGGCCAGGCAGCCGCCACGTCGAGCACCGCGTGGAGCAACCGCTCCGGAGCCGCCGTTCGGGCCCACCAAAGCCGCGGATGCACGGAGACGAGCATCGTGAGCTCCACATTCAACCCGTCGGGCGCGATGGCCTCGCGGAGGGACGCCTCCACCCGGGCCAGCGGCTCGCGGCCCAGGTAGGCCGTCGCCGAAGGCTCCAGGGGATCGCGGCGCCGGCCCAGGGAAGCGAGCTGTCGGATGGCCGCCGGCAGGGGGCCCTCGAATCGCCACCGGCCCAGACGCTCCCTGTCGCGCGGCAGGCGGAAGCGGCTCATGCCACTCCCTCCCCGGCCAGGCGGTACAGGACCGCCATCCCGGCCAGCGTGTCCACGTCGAGCGGGCCGAGCCGCTGGCCGCTGGCGCGCCGCTCCAAAAGCCGCCTCACCACCATGGCGACGACCTCCGGCGGCTCAGCCGGCAGCGCCACCGCGACGACAAAGCTGCCCGCCCGGCGGCCTGCCGAATGGAACAACCCGCCGTCAAGAGCCTCCGGGAGCTCCATGGGGATGAGGTACTTCCAGCCGGCAGGCCACGCCCGAGCCACGGCGACCCGGTCCGCATGGGGAAAGCGGTCCATCCGGATCTCGTGGTAGGGGTACGGCATCTGGACCGATCCCTCCAGGACGTTGACCCGGACGAGCCGCCGGCCGGCGCCGGTCACGGCGACATCGCTCCAGCTCAGGTCCAGACCCACCAGCCAGACGCCGGGGATGTCGCGGAGCCGGCCAAAGGAACCGTCACTCAGCACGGGCACGAACCCGGCAATCGGTTCCTCCCGCACCGCCAGGTCCGCAAAGACCGCCGGCTCAAGCCACGCCATCGCCGGTGGCAACCGCAAGCCGGACAGCGTCAGGATCTCCTCCCGCCCGTCCAGGCTCCGCGGGGCCTCCGGCAGCTGCCAAAGCCACTGCGGCCAGGGAGCCGACCAGCTCCGGGCGATCGCTTCCCGCGTGCCCATACCCCGGAGGACCTGGGCGAACGCGGCGGCGATCACCCCGGCCGGAGCCTTCAGCCAAAGATCAAGGCCTCCGAACCCGTATGAGGCTGCCCTGCCTTCATCGGGCCAGGCCGCCAGCAACCGGCCGAGGGCGCGGCCACGACCGCCGGGTGGTCCCACGAAGAACCGCTCCAGGGGACTCCGAAAGGCTGGGTGCGCCACGTCCACCGAAAGCCGGATCTGCTCCGCCAGCGACCACCGGCTGATGCCGAGGCTCCGGTAGAGCAGAACCCGACCGATCCAGGTCCAGCCGTCTTCGCCCTCCGGGCGTGGGCGCAGCCGCCGTTTGGGCGTTCGCTCAAGCGTATCCCAAACGGCGATCCCCGGATCGGAAAGGGCTGCGTTGTCCTCCGCGCTCACAGGGACCCACCAGTCCCCGGGATGGAGTGGCAGCCGGTACGCCATACGAACCCCTCCTTGGTCAGAAGGCCCGGATGGCCGTACCAGCCTGGAGGCGGCCTGAAAAGCAAAAGCGGCCGCTCTCCGGAGAGAGCGGCCGCTTCAGGCAGCCGTCCGGGCCGGACCGGTCGGGTCCGGGCCTTCCAGGAATCTTGCCTTGATTGTGCCACAGTGGTGAGCCAATGACAAAGGCCCTGAAGACTCCGGTGGCCTTACCATGGTAGAATCAAGTTGTCGGGTGGCCAAGCTCACCCAGGCGCTTTCCGGTCTGGTATCACCTCCATCCGCCGTGGGGGCGGGCGCTTCCTCGAGCATTTGAGGAAGGAGGTGATACCGGATGGGTGAAGGGAGTCACCACTGCTGCCAACTACTTCTTCTCCTTTTGCTGTTGCTGACGCCGACACAAAAGGAGAAGCCGGAACGTGAACCACGTTCCGGCACCCATCACTCATCTGACATCTAGCAAGTGGCAGCTTGCTAGATGTCAAGGCCGGGGAAGCGTCCAGCCCCCGACCCGCCCGCCGGGTGGCAGCCCGGCGGGCTTTTTTAGTTTGCATCGGCGTCCACCTTGATTATACGACACCAGACCACGCCAAACCACACCAAACCTGTGTTCTTCACCACAGATCACTGTTCTTATTACCAAACTACAACAAACCGCAATAAACAGTATTGTGCCCTATGCTTACTGCTACTCTGCCTACGCCTTTTCCTCGAAAAGCTTTCTTTTCCTTCTTTCAGAGACGGCTCAACGCGTCGACGCTCCGCGCGTTGTCGCGACCGAGGCTTCCCACCCACCGCCTGAGGGTCTCTGCCGGCGCGCCGTCCCGAACGGCCCGGGCGACCCGCTCGAAAACACCCGCCGTCGCCGCGGGCGCAGCCGGTAAGACGATGTAGAAGCAGGCACTGCGAACGACCCACCCCGTAACAGCCGAGACGGCGATTCCCTTCCAGCCTTCAGGCCAGGCCTCAAAGGCACGCTCCACCGTCGTCAGATCGAACGCTGCGGCGGCCGGCTCAGGACGGGCCCAGACACTTCCCTCGACCCAGACACTGCCGTCGGCCTCGACCCGCACGGGCCAGGACCGAATGTCGAACGCTTGCCGTAAAACGGAAAGTCCGCCCCATTCCCTGAGAATAGGCTCCGGCACGATGGGCATCCCCGCCGGTCGGGACGCTTGCCAGAGCTGGTTCAAGTCGACCCAGCATAGCGCCTCGGGCAGGTTGGCGGGGTCCGGCCGCAAGTGACAAAGGACGGCCTTTCCGACTGGAGTTCGTTCAAGTGGTGGATCGGCCCAAAGGGCAGCAGGTGCGTGATGGCCGGTCGCCCAATCCAGCGCCGCATCAACCGGCAGGCCATGCCGGAGGGCCCAGCAAAAAGGTCGAAACCGGCCGTCGTCCTCGACCCACAGCACCACACCGTCGCGCTGGCGCACGATCGCCTTCCGCCCGGGCCAGGCGCAAAGTGCCGCCCCGAGAGCCGCCAGGCCCGCATCCTCGACGAGGAACGCCAGGCCTGCCTCAGGCGACCGACCCCGTGCCCGGACCTGCAGCGTCACAGCAGTGTCGTTGACGGCCACCTCCAGGCCCAGTTCCAAGGGCCCGATTCGCGTCCTGCCAAGGGGTGGTGGCGTCGCAACCTCCCAGCCTTCAGGCACACTCCCCCGTGCCAAGTCGAACCAAACACGGCCTGCCGAATCCATCGCCACGGGGACCAACCGCACCTGCACACAGACCGCTCCCTTGTGCCGTTTTAAGGATGTGCGGGTTGCGTCCGCAACGGCAAGCTGTTACTTTCGAGGTAGGCGCAGGCACTTGCCTGACGGTTGCGGCGACCGCTTGAGCGGGACGCCCGGGCGGAACGGGTCGACCGTTCCCTAGACCGTTTGGGCGGGTGCTTTTTCTTTTTGCGCCGGCCCACGAGAAGGGAGGGAAACCGGTGTTTAACCCGTTCGGCTTCTTTGTGGCCGCCGCCACCTTGTTGGCGTCGCGCCGGGCCGAGGCGGCCGAGCCGTCCCAGCCCATGGCCAAGCCCATGGTGGAGACCTGGGCGGCCCGTAAACCCAGTCGGCCTGGAACCATCGAGGCCCAGGCCGACCAGATCGTCGCGGATTACCTCTACCGATGGAAAATCGGTGGGCTCCGCGGCGAACGCAGGTATTTGTAAACCCGCGGGGGCCCCGGACCCCGCGTTGGGGCTGGGCCCGCGGGACGCCGTCGGATGACACCCATCCGGCGGCGTTTTCGTTTTCATCGTAAAGGCGCCACGGTGCAATGTCAACCGTTGCCACCGCCGGGTTTCCCTGGCGAAAGGGCTTCCCGGAAGACCTCGCCCAGCGGGATGGCCCATCGCAGCCACGGCGATCCTTCCTCCGGCCCAACCCGCAAAACCGGCCTGCCGTCCTCGGGCGCCGTGGACCGGAAGAGGTGCCCGGCCGCATCGAACGCTTCTACGCCACCGATCTCCAACACCAGCCAGATCCGCTCCTCCGCGTCCCGTTCCAGGACGAGGCGAAGGGGGAACACGTCCTCCCCCACGACCGGCGCCAGATCGACCGTCCAGGGCCGGGCCGGCGCCGCCACGGAGACCCCCCAGCGAAGAAAGGCCAGCCCCAACACGCCCAGGACCACGACCGGACCTAGCAGCCGCACCGGCCAGACCACAAACCGCCATGCCCACCGCAAGAGCCGCACCCGCCACCCCTCCTGCCCCCAAAAGCAAAGCGGCGCAGCGCCTCTGCGCTCCGCCGCCTGTGGCCTACCCGATTGCTTGCTTGCCAGGGAGACTTTTCGTCCTGTGGCGCCGCTCATCCTGCCGCCCATTAAAGGGGCCCGCCGGGCGGTGCGCCCGGCGGGCCCGGAGGGGGAGTGTCGGGGATCGGGCCTCGGGGGAGAGACCCTTACTCGGAGGGTGTTGCAAATTCCGCGAAGCCGCTGTCAAAAGCCTCGCGGAACCTGCCTGGCGCACCTCATCCGGGCTGCGCCGGACGCCGCCGGCGTCTTATCACCCGTCCTCGCGCCATCACCGGGACCGCGCTCCGGTCCCGGGGCCCCACCCCATGGGCACTACTCCTCCCGACCGGCGTCAGGCGGCCAGAACCGCCTTCTGCCGATCGGGCCGGAGATACGTCGTCTCCTGCTGGCGCGGCATCGGCCGCCCCGGCGGAAGCTCGCCCCAGAGGCCAAGCGCCAGGATGTTCGCCGCCCCCACCACGTCCCGGTGGGCCGTATGGCCGTTCGGACAGCGGAACACTCGCCCGGACGGCTTGCGCTTGGCCCCGCACGCGGGACACGTGCGCGAGGTCCCGCGCTCCGGGATCACGCGCACTTCGATCCCGTGGCGGGCCGCCAGCTGGCGAAGGCGCCGGAGCAACCGGCTTCGTCGCCAAAAGTGCATCCGCTGGCGGTGCCGCCGACCCTGGGCTCGATGCTCGATGCCATCTAGGTCGCCCACGTAAAGGGTCGTGACCCCTTGTTCGAGGCACCAGGCCACGGCGTGCCGGGCGACGCAGCACTCCAGGTGCTCGATCTGCCGGAGGATCTTGCCCAGGGCCCGCTCCTTCGCCCTTTGCAGCCGCCGCCAGCGGCGGGAGCCCTTCGGGCACCGGACCTGCAGCTTCTGCAACCGGCGCAGCGTAAGGTGGTACCCCCGCCACGCCGCGCGGATCTTCCGGCCCACAAGCACCAGGTGCGCTTCGCCCGTGCTCAGGGTGAGGGCGTGCACCTCGCCCAGATCGCCTCCTGCGGCCTTGCCGGCCGAGCCCTCCGCCCGTTCCGACGGAGCCGGCTCGGCCAGCGTCACGTGCAGCCAGTAGGCGCCGTGGCGGTAGACCAGCTGGACCTGGCGCACCCGCTCCCAGGACAGGCCGAATTCCGGGACAATGAGCGGCTCGCGCCCCCGGCCGCAGGCCAGCGCGACGCGGCCGCCCCGGAAGCGGATCTCGGGCGCCTTCCACGTGACCGTGAAGTGGGCCTTCTGCCGGTGGGGCGGCCGCTGGGCCGCGCCCTGCCGGCGGCGGAACCGCTCCACGGCCTCGACGTAGGCTTCCACCACGGCCTGGGTGCTGTTCGCAGCCAGCCCAAAGTCCCCGCCCGCCTTGCGGGCGGTCGCGGCCTTGAGCTGCTTTTCCAGCTCCCAGGCCGAGAGCTTCAGGCCGGCTTCGCGCCAGGTACGATCGAGTTCGACGCACCGGTTCCACACCCGGGCGGCCTCCCGGCGAAGGAAATCGCATCGGGCCGCCTGCCGGGGCCTAAGGCGCAGCCGGAAGCGCAGCACCCGCACGGCTGTCGCGGCCTGCCCCTTGCGGGCCCGCTTGATCGCGGACACGGTTTCACCTCCTTTCGCGGCCCAAGGGCCGCAAAATGAAAAACGACGCCCTGTCCGCGCGAACGCGGCCGCTTCGGCGGCCGGCCCTCGGGCTCCGCTTGCGCGGAGCCCGACCCCCGATGCGCGGGGGTGCGGCGTCAGAGCGCCATGCTTTGAGCAAACTTCGTTGCGGGTTCCCTCAATCCTGCCTCGATCCCGGAAAGGAGGCTCCCAAACCATAGCACGGTGAGCACACGCTCAAGGTGGGAAGCCGAGGCCACCGGAACTGCCAGGGCCGGCTGCGTCTTCAGCCACCCAAAGAACCGTTCGACCGCACCGCGCACCCGGTAAAGCCGCCGGCCCGCAGGCGTCGAAAGCAGCGCGGCGGCCTTCTTCCGGCAGGGAGTGCGAGGCCTGCCCGCCCCCAGACGGCGCGGCCGGGCCAGAAGGCGCACGCCCACCCGGGCATACGCCCGGGCGAGCCGTTCAGAATCGTAGCCCCGATCCGCCAGCAGCACAGTCAAGCCCGTGCCGCGAAAGAATACCCGGCTTTCGCCGACGGCGGCCGGTGTGAGGACGAAATCCCGCAAAAGGCCGGACGGCGTGACGACGGCATGGAGTTTGAGCCCGCAAAAGAGGCCGTACGGCCGGCTCCAGCCCCACCGGCTGCCGCGACTCCGGGTCCGAAGACCCGTCGCGTCCATCGCCCCGATCCAGCAGGGATCGACCTGGCGGGAGAGCCTGCGGCAAAGGAGAAGCAGCTGCGGCGCGAGCCGACGGAGCCGCCGGCTCAGCGTGGCGGCCGAGGGCGCGCGCGACAGGCCAAGCGCTCGTACGAGCGGCGGACTCATCTCAAGCAGCCGCACGAGGTGTCGTAGACTGCGCGCCTGAAGGCGGCACCCGATCACCAGGCAGGCCACGATCTGCGCGTCCGTATAGCCGGCCGGTCCGGGGCGGCGCGGTGCAGGTGGGAACCACTGCTGCAGGATGGACGGAAGTTGCGGCGAAACCATGAAAATGCACCCCGCCCCGATGCTCGGGGCGGGGTGTTGGCCTGTTTAATTTGCAACAGCCTCTACTCGATGATGATCGTGCGGACGGGCCGATCCGGTGAGACGTTACCCACATGCAGCTGCATCGGAATGTCGTGGGTGACGTTGTTGCCCTCCACGTCGCGACCCTGGACCCGGATCGTGAAGTTGTACGTCCCGTCCTCCGTGAACCAGGTGACGAAGAACCGGGCGAGCCAGCGGTTGGTTCCCTGCTGCTGGGTAAAGTCGACCGTGCCGACGTTGGGCACGTTCAGGGCCCGGATGCTCGTCACCGTCGCGCCCGACCCCTCGGCCACGGCCTGGCACACCAGGTCGACGACCTCTGCCCGCGACGCGGACACCGGGTCGGTATTCGGCACGCAGCCAAGGCGATAGGTCTGGCTGTTGAGCACGTCCGTGCCCGTCGAGATGGTCCGCACGAACCGGGTGCCAGAGTCGACCTTCCGTTCGCCGACGACCTTGTAATAGTTCGTGTTGTAGTAGTACTTGCGCTGGATCTCATAGACGTCGTAGTTCTGGTACTCGTTGAGCGCCCAGTCGCGCCGCGTCTCGTACTTGACGTTCCAGAAGTAGCGGTCATGCCACCGCTGCGCCGGAACCGTGTAAGGCGGCGACGTCCACTCCTTCTGCTGGAACCGGGTCGTGTCCCGCGTTTCCGTATAGTTTGCCCAGCGCCAGTACGGGTTTTCCACCTGGACCGTCCATTTATTCAGGACATCGTAGCCGGTCTGGACGATACCCTGATCGACCGTGCCCGAACCGAGAAGGGTCCGACCCGTTTCCTTCCGATAGCCGGTCTTCGTGTAGTACTTGTAATCGACCCTCCACCGGTAGTACTTCTGATACTGGTGCATGCCCCAGTCTCGGCGCGTCTCCCAGTACTGGGTCTCAATGTCGTTCGCGTAGGTGCGTTTGGCGATGATGTCATAGGGGGCCGAGAGCCACTCCTTGATCTGGTAGGGCGGGTCGTTCGTGACCTCGTTTTGCGATTGCGTCACATACGGACCTTCGCGGGTGAAGGGGCCTTCCAGGACGTACTCCGACCGGTAATCGTTGCGAAGGGTCGTCGTCTGCGACCACGGCTTCGACAGCCGCGTCACCGACCCCGCATAGTGGGAATCATAGGAGGCACTGGTACTGGACCATTGGTATAAGTAATCACAATCGGGATAGGTCGATATCTTTTTGGTAATCGGATCGCGGTAGGTTACATTCTCACAATAATACCTGTCGTAATATGTGGTCGTATAGCGAACCATCCTTTCCCAAAGCTCTGAATTGTAGTACATCGTCCCCCATTCGTATCTCACCCAATCATAATAATACTGATACCACACCTTATAGTATTCAAGATCCATCGACCACGAGTAGGAAGAGGCGCTCTCATAGAGATAGTTCTTGTGGGAAAACGCCTCGTATTCACGGCTCCCTTCAATTTGCAAATCGCAATGCCATGGGTAATAGACACACGTCGCATAGTAAAACGAATCGTGCATCCAATCGGTAGTACTTGACCTTACATACCGGTCCTCATACCACCCCGCCTCCGACCGCGGCGTGGCTGCCCACAGAAGGACCATAACCCAGAAACAGACCCATCCCATGCGCATCAAATGGCGGAGCGCAGATCGCATCACGACCTCCTCCTTAATATAAAGAGGGGTAACCATGGCACACAGGTTACCCCCCCCCCATATCGTCTTGTCTTGTTGTCACGCCATCCGACGACGACTGAGCGTTAACGCGCCACGGCCCTTTCAGTCTCCAGGTTCCGTAATGATGATGTGTTCATCGCTCCACGGCCGCGGCGGATTCGGTCCCACCGTCTGCACAGCCTGCTCTAGCAAATCCTCCATGGTGCCCAATTGGACGCACGCCCAGGCACGCTTCTGAACCCAGTTTCCAAAACAGAGATAGTAGTCGATTGCCGAGTCAATGGCATGGGCCATGTACGTAAATACGATGCTGCCTGCCGCCGTCTGCCCAGGAAGCACCGTCTCCGGCAACATCCGGAGCCCCTTCTCCTCAATAATCCATTTCACGATCTTCTTGTCCGCATCCTGATACCGTAACTCCTCCGCCAGTTGTTGGTCAGGCAGGATGAGGTAACGGCCGCCATCATGGAATCCAGCCACGAACCAGTTGATCATGGGATCAAACCCGTACTTCTTACGAAGGTTGTCCTTGTCCGCAATCCAGTACGCCTTGCGCGGATGCAGGTCCAGAACGCCGTCTCCATGGTTTTCGATCGTAACATGGAATTCGGTGATCGGCATGTCGGGCCTTTCTTCCGAAAGACTGCCGTCCGGTAATTTTTCGCGAATCTTCATGTAAAGCAGGCTATTCGCCACCACCGTCAACCGGACCGGCCCGACCTCCAAGGTCTCGCCCAGCTTGGCCATGGGGACCTTGGGTTCGTCCTTGCCCCCCACCTCATAAAGCGGCAGCTCAAGGGGCTTCAGTGCCTCGGGTTCGTTGTCCGCGGGTGTCGTCGTGGGCGCAGACTGTTCCGGAGGCGGTACCTGCTGTTCCGCCCTTTCCGCTCGGCACCCGGTCCCCGCGACGAGTACCGTTCCGATCACGAGCAGCGCGACCATCTTCTTCACCAGTCGTCCCCCCTCCACGCACATCCACCGTAAACAGGGATCAAGTCGACGTACCGGTTGCTCTCATTGTACCGCGTGAAGGGGATGGCGTCTTGCGTTCACCGCTTCTCCGCCGCCTTCTTGTCGGCCTCCATGAGTTCGGCCAGGCTGACCCCGATCTCCCCAATCTTCTTCACAAGCTCCTGCGGCGTCCCCACCCGAACCCGGAAGGCCGCCTTCTTTTCGCTCCAGTCGCCAAAGACAAGATCGAGCGCCGGTGCTTCCTTCTGGTTCAGATCGAGCCCCATGTCGACGGCCACATAGCCGGTGGCCTCCTTGCCCGCGGGAACCAGCGTCGGGAAGGACCCGAGTTCCGTCCCGTACAGGGTCGGCCCCACACTGGCCGGCAGGACCTGTTCGGGCTTCCACCCGTACGGTTCCAAAAGCTCCAGGTCAAAGAGGCGCAGGCACCGCAAGGGCTGGCACTGCTTCGGATCCCGCAAACCAACCCAGGTTTCGGGCTTGTCCAACCCGTCTTCCGACACGACCCAGAGGTTCTCTGCGGGATTGAGGGTCAGATCCTCCGTGCTTTCGTTCTTGACGGTCACCTTCAGGGCAAAAGACCCGGCCCGACCTTCGATGTATTCGTGGGCCCCCACCATGTCGACCTTGACCTTCGCGCCCTGGAACGTCGCCTCCTGGCCGAGACCCACAACCGGTGCATCCTTGACCGCGACCAGGGCCGCCGCCGATTCGCCTGCCGGCGCCTGCGGGCTCTTGTCACCCGGTGCGGCCACGTTGGAGCCCGGTCCGCTCCTGCACCCACTCAGTACAATCGCTGCCGCCAAAAGGATCGGCCACAACCTGCGCACGGTCGTCATGATCGTCCTCCCCTAAAGAAAAAGAGGGAGCAACCCCTTTCCGGGCTGCTCCCTCGGCACACTCGCTTGCTCCATTTGCTTTATCCTAATCCGTTCCTTAGCGAAAGGTCAACGTGCCTGGGTCCGCGCCCACAGCCAGGCCTCGACCCCGGCGATGGTTCCGAAGGCCGCCGCCGGCAACCACAGCCCCCGCACCGCGAGGAACACCGCCACCAGCAACGCCCCCATGGCCACGGGAAGACCGCTCCACGCCGTCACCCTGCTCCACCCTCCTTTCCGTTCGCCCCGAGGCCTTCGCACACCGAACCACCACCGTCCCCGCCACCTAGTCGTGGACACCGTCAAGCCGCCATCGCCACAAGCACAAAGGTCACCACGCCCACGGCTCCGGCCATGCTCAGCCGCGCCCACGACGGACCCGGAAAAAGCAGAGCGATCGGCATCGCAACACTACTGAGGACGATCAAGGACCACATCAAGGACAAACGGCCCTCCTTCCGGACCCGGCCCCCGGCCGTTGCACAGGCTGCACCACCACGTCCCGTCGACCTTCTCCCAACCAGGTAGCGCCCGGCATACTGCCTGGTCGATCTCCTCATCGGTGGGCTCCCGGTTCCAAAACCGGAGCACGACGCCCTGCTCACGTCCGCAACGGCACTTCGGGCGAACAAGCACCAGCGCAGGCCGCCAGCGAAGGGACCATCGCTCGGGAACCAGAAGGGCGACGCCCACGGCCACCGCGACCACCGTGGCCACAAAGAGGGCCCGCTCGCCCATCGGCAAACTGTCCCATGCCATGAAGCCGTCGTGTCGTCCCAGCGCCGCGAGGAGGCTACTTCCAGCCACCAGACCGAGCATGAGGCCCAGCACGCCTTCAACGAAAAACGTGCCTTCCTGACCGCTCCGTTTCATCCGCCTCACCGTCCCTCCCCATCATCCGGACCGTCCCCGTCCCACGTGACCGCCGCGCCCGGCCCTTGCCGGCCCGTCGTTGCCGCTTCGGGGCAGCGTCTTTAGCCGTCTCACGAAAGGTCAGCGCAACAGACTCCAGAGCAGCCACCCCCCATACCCCCCCGCCAGGCCCGGCACCAGCGGCACCGGCTCCCAGAGCCCGGTCGCCCAGGGCCTTTTCGACCGCACGTTCTGCACGATCCGCCCGGCCAGGACGGCCACGTGCCAAAGCCACCCGCCTGACAACGCAGCCAGCGTGGCCGTAAAGGCGTCGATCGGGGTCCACCAGGCCCCGGCGGCCGCCAGGAGCTTCACATCGCCCCAGGACGCCGACCGCTTGGCCAGATGGAGAATCACACCAAAGGCAAGGCCGATGCCCAACCCCCCCAGGCCAAGCCCTAGCCCCCGCACACCGCCTTGCGCCAGGTCGATCAACAGTCCCGCACCGGCAAAACCGGCGTTGAGGGCATTGGGGACCCGCTGCTCCCGCAAATCCCACCACGCGGCCACCGTCACGAACCCCGCAAACACCAGGGCCTCAACGCCGCCCACGCCGTCCCGCCTCCTCGCCGAGCCGCTCCCGGACCGTCCGGGCCAACCGGTCTAAGGCCCGGCGCCAGCCCCGGGCCATCTTTCCTGACCGGACCGCCCCGGACTCGGGAATCCACACGGCCGGCTCCAGCCCGCACGCCCGGGCAATGGCCCGTGGCTGCACCCCGCCGGGCAGGCCGGCCCGGTTGACGCAAAGGAGCACCCGCTCCATCTCGACGTCCTCCAAAAGCCACGACCAGACGGCTCCGATCCGCTCCAGCGCCGCCGGCTCAGGCGTCACGACGACCACCGCCAGCTGGACCTTTCCGAGCCCGCCCCGCACCACACCTCCGTCCGGAGGCAGATCGAGCACGGCATATTCGGCTGCGCCCAGGGCCCCGGCCAGCTCCTCGGGCCGGCGGATCGGCCCCGGTACGACCCACAGCCCTTCGTCGACGGCCTGCGGCTCCCCCGCGGGCGCCCCGTTGAGGCCGAACAGGTAGCGGGCATCCGACCCGGCCGGGCTCAGCTCGATCAGGGCCGCCGGCCGGCCAGGCACCCCCAGGGCCTGGGCCAGGCCCGCGGCCACGGTCGAGGTGCCCACCCCCCCCTTGGCCCCCACCACGGCGATGACCCCCACCCCCTGTAGCCACGACGCCGGCCGGCTCGTCCGCTCGGGCAAGCGGCTCGCCTTGCCTTTGTCCTCGATGGCCGGCCCGGACCCTACCGGCCCGGCCGTCACGACCGGGGAAGGGCCGGCCGGTATCGCCACTTCGGTTGGCACCTGAACGGGAAGGGCCGTCGCGGCCGCAGAAACGGCCCTCGGCCGCTCGACCCGCTCTGTATCGTCCAGTGACGCGTCGATTGGCAACGACACCTCCCTCCCGCCGCCCGCTTCGGGCACCGGCCCAGCCCCCGCCGCAGTGGGAATCAAGGCCTCGGTCGCGGGTTCGTTCGGCACAGTCCCGGAATGCACCGGCACCTCCGATCCCGGTCGGGCCGTAGCGTCCCCCGCGCCGGCCCCGGGCGCAGCCGGACGGGCGGCGGGTAGCGTCCCAGCCGGCTCGCACGTCGCGGTATAGCGCAGCCGGGCCAGCGTCAATCGCCCGGCCGCCTCCAGGGCGGCTTCGGCCGCCGCCTGCACGCCATCAGGATCCGCCTCCTTCGCAGGCAGGAGGGCAAAGCCCAAGGCTGCGGCCTGGCGCCAGTCGGCCAGGGTGGGCTTGCCCGGCACCACTGCGAGCACGCAAGCCTGGGGGTGCCGGTCGAGCACGGCCCGGGCCGGGTCAACCCATTCCCCCGGCGGCCACGGCACGAGGAGCGCTAGGGCCTCGGCGTCCCTGACCCCTTCCAGCACGGCCTCCAAAGCAGCCGGATCTTCAGCCCGGGCGGCACCGGGCAGCCGAACCCGGGCATCGACCGGTCCGCAAAGGACCGCCGCCAGCACGCTTCCGGCCTCCTTCCCCGCCGTCGAAAAGGAAAAGGGCGCCGGCGGGGAATGCCCCCGCGCCGGCGCCCACAATGCGCGCACACAGCTCTTCTTGGGGTTTAGTTTACCACCCCGGCACCTTCCGCGCCAGGGACGTGGGTGCTTCGATCGCCGCCGGCAACGGCCGACGCCGCAAGGGTCGCCGCGACCATGCCGTGAAGGTAGACACCATCGAGCCTCCGGCACGCCGCCAGGTCCTCCACGGCTTGGAGCGCCCGCACGGCGCGTCCCACGGCATCGCCGCGCACCGAGACCGCAGCGGCCAGCCGATCGGCCGCCACGGCGACGACAACCCGCCCGCCGGACCGGCCTTGCCCGAAAGCTCGCCAGACGCAGACGGGACCTTCGGGGTGCTGGAACACCAGGCCCGGCTGGCCGTCCGAAGGCTCCTTCGCCTCCCGGACGGCGGTCCACTCGGGCAGGTCGAAGAGGGACCGCAGAACCCCGTACACCGCCTCGGCCTGCCCGGGATGGGCGAGGAGGAGGAGACTCAGCACAACACGTCCCCTCCTTCCCCCGCCCCGGCATCTGCATCGTAGCGGCCCTCCTCGGCCGCGGCGACCATCGCCGCGTGGGCAGCCTCCAGCGCGGCCGGCTCGATGCTTTCGGGGTACCGCTTTTCCCCCAGCGGCGTGCCCCAGCAGGGCCGGCCCCGGTGATCGAGCGGAACGACCAGCGTCTCGGCCACCCGCTGACCCGGTACGGCCACCGTGGACACCAACACGCGGCCCCGCACCGTCGTCTGAAAATGAACGACGCCTCTCGAACTCGAACGTGTCATCCCGATCACCTCCAGGTGGAATGCGCGGGCCCCGAGCGCAACGACTCGGGGCCCGCATCGCTTTGCGGCCGCCTACTCCGCAGCGGTGCCGCGGCAGGCCGTTACGACGGCCCCTACCGTGGTGCAGGCCGCATCCGCGTTGCTGATGCCGTGGCCGGGCAGGAGGATGCGCTTCGCTCCTGCCTGGCCCTCGGCCTGATCGGCGAGCGGCGCGACATCCTTGAGCGCCTCCCCGATCCCGTCGGGCCCCACCCCCGTGCGGAGCACGACCACGGCCCCGTCGGCGACCACGGCGACAGCAAAGGAGCCCTCACTCCACGGCCCGGCGAGGACCAGGGCAGTCCATCCTTCGTCCGACCGGATTTGCGCGATGTCCCACTCGACCGCCTCGGGGTCGAGGTCCCCGGCCGAGGACGTGCGAACGGCACCCCACACGAGCTGCCATTCCGGCAGCCGGAACCGGCGCGCCGCCACATCATACATCTCGCGGGCGGTTCCGCCGGCCGGAACATAGACGCCAACCGTCACCACCATTGGGGGATTCCCTCCTTGTGTGCCGGCACGGGCGCGGAAAAACAAAAAACCCGCGCCGGCAGTGGCTCGGGTCATCGCAACCCTCAAGTCAAGCAGGGATGGGAATGAGGCGAAATGAGGCTACAGGACACGCCCCAAGGCGAGCCCTGCAATGGCCAGGACAAGACTGGCCAGCAGACCGACGATCCAACGGCGCATCCACCGTTGCTCGTCGCCCAGGGACGCCATCAGGGTGCCGAGGTTGCGGAGTTCGGTCCCCTGCACCTCCAGACGGGTCTCGATCCCTTCGACCCGCTGCTGGAGGAAAGCGACCCTCCCCTCAAGGGCATCGAACCGCTGGCCGAACTCACGAAAGCGCGCCTCCAGCGTGTCCATACGCTGGGCAATAGCGCCCAAACGCGTTTCCATGCGCGATTCCAGCGCGTCCATGCGCTGGGCAAGTGCGTCCCAGCGCGTTTCGAAGCGTGATTCCAGCGCTTCTAGCCGGCGTTCAAGACCGTCCTGCTGGCGCCGGAGGTCCTCCAGGCGCTGCAGAATCAGCCACGTCCCGTCGACCGGGCCCTTTCTGGATCCCGCCTGGGACTCGCCCGCCTCGGGCTCCTTCGTGGCGGCCTCCTCCGGAGCCGGCATCGGCATGCTCCCCCTCCTTTCACCAGTGTACCAAGCAAAAAACGCCTCGCACACCGGGGAATCGCCGCCCTTTCAAGGGGGCGTTCCAAGCCGTCCTTTCCCGAGGACGACCATACCGTGCGCGAAGCGCCTTGCCTTTAGGTTAGCCGGTCCTTCTGACCCAAAGCAAGCCTTGCTTTCAACTTCCGTTTGGCTTGCGTCCATGCGTCCAGATATTTGGACGCTTCCAAACCGCGTATGCGTCGCGTCCAAACGAGGCACTTCAACCGGCCTGGATCGTTCGCCATGAACACCGTGAATTGGTAAACTTCGTTGCAGGAGGTGGACCGGTTGCGTTTTCACCCGAGCCGCAAGGACCCCGAGTGGATCGTCTACCGGGACGACTACTACCCCCATCGGGTGGCAGCGATGCGGCAGGTGCCCGGAGCCCGCTGGATCGGCTGGCAATGGGTTTTCCCCCGCACGTCCTGGCCGCAGGCCGCCCGCGCCTTGCGGCTTCGGCCGGCCCACTGCTATCCGTACCTCACCCGCCTCATTCCGCGGCACCTGACGGGCCTCTTCGCCCGGCTCGGGCCGGACCGGGTCGAGCTGGCCGGCCCTTCGGCACTGGTCGAGGAAGCCGTCAAAGACCTTGAGATCCTGTGCGGCTACGAACAGCCGGCGCCCGTCCGCCGGGGCCAGCCGCCGCGGCCCGAGCGCGTGAGCCTGCTGACGGGCCGCCAGGATCAGCCCGGCGGGGTGGTGCTTTCCTTCCCCGAAGGCCTGCGCCGGCGCATCGGCCACTTCCTGCGCCTTGCGGGCGCCTCCGTCCAGGTCGAGCCGGAACCGGCCCCTCCGCCCAAAAGCGTCCACGCCACGATGCCTGCGCTGCGGGATTACCAGCGCCAGGCCGTGATGGAAGCCCTGGCCCGGCGGCGCGGCACCCTTGTGATGCCCACGGGCGCCGGAAAGACGCGTACGGCCGCCGGCATCATCGCCGCCGCGGGCCAGCGAACCCTGTTCTTGGTCCAGAGCAGGGACCTGGTCCGGCAGACGGTGGCGGCGTTTCAGGAGCACCTGGGCCTGCCCATCGGGGTCATCGTTGAGGGCAAGGTGCGCCTCCAGGAGGTCACCGTGGCCACCGTCCAGTCGCTGCTGGCCCGGACCGCCGAAGGGGCGGCCGAGCGGGACGCGATCCTCCAGTGGCTTGGGGGCGCGCAGCTCCTCATCGTCGACGAGGGGCACGGGCTGGGGGCGGACACGGTCTACGCGGCGGCCCGGATGTGCCGGCCGGCCTACGCCTTTGCGCTGACGGCCACGCCCCAGCGGGAGGACCGGCGGGAAGTGCAGATCGAGGCTGCCACGGGACCGGTCTGGCGGCCGGCGGGCTGCAGCGACGGCGAGCTGGTCGAGCGGGGCTACTTGCTGCCGGTAAAGGTCACCTGCGTGCCGTTCGTCCACGGGCGCAAGGCCCGCGGCCGCACCCCGGCCGAGCAGTTCGCCGAAGGCATCGCGGCGAACGAGGCTCGCAACCACCTCATCCTGCGGCTCGCCCGTACCGCCTTGCGGGCCTACAAGACCATCGTGCTGGTCAAGACGAAGGAGCACGGCGAGCACCTGGCCGCCCAGCTCGGCATCCCCTTCGTGCATGGAGCGACGAAGGATCGCGGCCCCATCTTCGAGGCCCTCGGCCGAGGTACGATCCGTGGGATCGTGGCAACGCCGTTGCTGGAGCAGGGCGTCGACATCCCGGAGGCGGAGTGTCTGATCGACGCGGTACCGCGGCGGAGCGCCGTGAAGATCCTCCAGACCATCGGGCGGGTGCGCCGGCCCGCACCGGGTAAGACGATCGCGCGGGTCGTGACGGTGATTGACCTCGACGGCGGCCCCTTCGAGCGGGCCGCCGCCCGGAAGCTGGATGTGTACGAGCAGGCCGGCTTTGCCTTAAGCTGGCTTGATCCAGTAACGCTCCGGCCGACCCAGGCAGCGCCGGAGGGTGCGGCAGCCACCGTTGCGGGCTAGGCCTTGCGGCTGCCGGCAGCTGCAACCGATGGTCCCGCTGATGCAGGTCATGGCAACGATGACCCCAGACCGCGGTCTCACCAACTTCCCGGTGAGCAGGTCATTGCAACCCCCAGGGGAGGCCAGCTCCCACAGCCGGTCGAAAGTCTCACCAACTTCCCGGTGAGCAGGTCATTGCAACCCTTACCTAACGCCCCACAAGTCTCACCCATGCTTCCCGGTGAGCAGGTCGTTGAAAACCTTTGCCAGATGATCCCTGCTTCACAAAACCCGTTTCAGTCGTTTTTCATTGGGGTTGTGGCTCTCCCGGTCCGGGGGTGGGATTTCGCCTCTTGGGCGGCGTTGCCGCCCAGATTTCATTCCAGGCTCGCCCCGGCCATAGCCCGCTGGGTGGTCGGGGTTCGTGGAAGTTTGGTCATGCACACCACTGCTTTCCGGGCATCCGATCTGGCATCAAGTCCTCCCTACCGCAACGCGCCACGGACCGGCCTGCCTTCCGGACAAACCGTCGGCAATCCACCCGGATGGACGGGGGAAGCGCGCTGCAGCGCCCCCCGCGCCGACCGTCAGGCGTCCTCCTCCTCGCCCCGATCGGCCGCCGTCGCCCGATCGACCACCTCCGTCTCACCAACCATCCCGGTGAGCAGGTCATTGCAACCACAGTAAGTCCCTCTGCTTGGCAGTCGCCGCTTGTCTCACCAACATCCCGGTGAGCAGGTCTTTGCAACCCTAAATTTAACACATCTCGCTTGGGGTTCGCGTGCTTTATGCAAGTGCAGGCCACCATGGCTACGACGCAGACCGCGCCCGTCCCGTGCCCCGTCGCAGGAGGTTGATCGCCGCATTACGGTCCTGGTCCCAGAGGGTCTGACAGTGCTCGCACCGGTGCAACACCATCGATCCGGCCACGAAGCGATTGATCCGCCCGCATACATGACAAGTCCGCGTCGTATCCTTCGGGTCGACTGCGACCAGCTCGCCCCCCCGCTTGCGCAACGCGGAGGACAGGCACTGCCGCAAAACGGAAAGCGCCGCCATATGCCGCAGCGTTCTCGTGGGTGCCGGCGCCGAATCCTTCGCTTCGGCCTCCCCCAGTTCGGCCATCTTCCGCAGATCCATAGCCTCCACGCACACGTACCGGTACCGTGCGGCAACCCTGGCCGCGAACACCCGGTAGATGTCCCGGCGATGACCGATCAGCTTGGCGCGCAGGTCGGATGCCCATGTATAAAGGTGCCGGTCTTGCTGGCGCCAGGCCCACAGCTGCTCAAAGATCGCCTCGTCCCCGTGAAACCGTCGCTCCGCCCACACTTCCGCCAGCTGCCGGAGCCGTCCAGCCGATCGCCACTGCGAAAGTCCAGCCGTGGCAGCGTGCAGCCAGTCCGGAACCTCTCGCCCGTCGAGCCACGCCACCAAGCGGTCGCGCATGGCGCCAAAGTGAAGGTCTGCAATGGACTGCAGTTGCCAGACCTTCTCCATCGCCTGGAGCCACGATCCGGGCAAGACCACCTCTTCCTCGTAGCCATCCTCCCCAACGAGGTACGCAACCCTCAGGCCGTCCTGCACCTTGCGCCATCCGAGGTCGATGCCGCAAGCAAGGGCAGGCGCCGGGTCGAGGATGCGCGCTGACGGAAGCTCAACGGCAAAGTGCAGTGCATAGATCCACCGGAGGCCCTGTCGCCGCCGCTGCAGATAGGCCGCCTTGATGCGGGCCCCTTCCGGCATGGGCCGATGGACCCAAACGGGCACTTCAATCCATCGGGGGGAGCGGTCCGGGTTGGACCCGATACGGATGCGGGCCACGGTCTTGCACAGCTTCGCCCTGCGCCGCCGCCCCCTCTCGCGCCACGCCTCAGGCGGCACAGGGTCGATCTGAATCCGTGTGTCCCGGCCGCTGAAAAGCTCCTTCCACGGGAGTCCCCCCTGGAGATGGACCGCAATCGTTCCCTCTCCCGTGAAGGCGCGGAATCGGGGATCCGCTTTGCTGCGCCGCATCCGCTCGGCCGCCTGTTCCACAAGGCCGTACGTCGGCCAGTAAAGCCCACGACGACTGAAGTCGGCGCGCGCCTCTTTAAGCGCCTCGCGGCTCGACCGGTCGATCGCGTGCAACGCCGTCTTGATAACGGGATCGTTCGCAATCCGCCGCCGCTCTTCGCGCAGCTGCTTGCGAACCTCCGCCAGCTCCTTCCGCACGGCACGCGCCTCGGCTTGCAGGTCCGCTACGCCGGCCGCCGCCCGGCTCCGGGACGCCTGACGGGCCGTCCGAATCTGGCTCCGGAGCGCCTCAAGGCGCTGGGCCAGCGCTTCTGCCTGGGCCGCCAGCCCCGGATCCTGGTACTGATCCAGAAGTTCCCGCACCCTGCGCCGGCGCTCCCGTTCAATTTCGACCAGCTTGTTCCGATAGGCGTGAGCAAGCCGCAGCTGTTCCTCCAGCACCGCGACATGCTCGGGACGGGGCGACGCCGCGCCGTATACGTAACGCATCGCCGGACCCGCTGACCGACCAAACGCCATGCCCCTCGACCCCCCTACCCCGCGTTGTCGGCCGCCGCCACCAGCTGCTGCAGGACCGCCCGCCCGGCCTCCAGGGGCCGTACCCTCTCAGCCGGCCCGAGGACCTCGATCCAGGCGACGTCCCGCTCCCACACCCGCTCCAGGACCGGCCAGAGCCGGCTTAGCTCCTGCAGGCGCAGCCGGGGAAGCGGCACGGCCCCGTCCGGTACCGTTCCGTACACGGCCTCCCACCACCGGGCCAGCGCCTCCAGCTCCTCGGCGAGCGCCGCCCGGGCTGCGGCGGTCCAAAGGCACCGCCGGCGCCAGGCCCGAAGCCGGTGGCCGATGAGTTCCCACGTGCCGCGCCGGACCGTCCAGGCCGTTTCCCCGGCCCGCTGCCAGACGTCCTGCAACACCGTGGCGGCGATGTCCAGGCCCATGGCCGCCTCGTGCCGCATGGCCGCCACATCCGGCGGAACGCGCCAAACGGACTTGGCGACGACATCCAAGGACACGTCGAGCCACCACAGCGCGGCCGGCAGCCGGCAAAGGCGCGGATCGCGCCGATCGAGGGGGAGCTGGGGGGCGGACGGATCCTCATCCTGCCGGGAGCGCCGGAGCACCCGTGCCATCTGGGCGAGGACCGCTTCCGCCGCCGGGGCGTGGCGCCGGTCTCCGGCGGTCCGGGGTCCTAGACCAATGGGCATTCGCTCAAGCCTGGGGCGACGGCGCCACCCGTGCATGTTCGGGGCCCTCATCGCTTCTGCCGCGCCTCCAGGGCGTCCGCGAGATCCTCGAGGATCTGCCCGGCGCACTGCATCGTGTAGGCCCGCTCGAGCCACTCGAGGGCATCTTCGCTACCCGGTCCCCGCTCGACCATGCTGCGGGCCACACCGGCCAGCGAATAGCCGATGTGCCGGAGCTCTTCGGCCAGGATCGGCTCCTCCCAGGGCACCCAGACCACATCGCCGCTTTCGGGCAGCGCCTTCAGCTCCGCCTCAAGCGCCGCCAGGCGGCCCCGGATGGCCCGGCTCGACAGGGCCGGGTCGTTCGTCCGCAAAGCCGCCGCCAGGTCGCGCAGCCGCACCGCAAAGCTCATGCGTCCTCCCCCTCTCCTCCCTCGCCTTGCGCCTGGGCGCTCTCGGCCAACGCCCTCCGCAGGAGCCGCTCGACGGTTTCGCTCAGGTACTCGTCGTTCCGCGCCGCCTCGACCCGCAGCGCCCGGACCAGATCGGGCGGCAGAAAGAACGTCACGCGCCGGCGGGCGGGCTGCTCCCCCTCGGCCATCCCGGATCCCCTCCTCTGTCTTCGTTCGATGGGCAGGACAAGCCCTCGGGTTGTCGCCATTGTACCACGTGGAACGTCACTCATGCTGTATGCGGGCACAGTCTGTGTTGAGGACGTAAGGTGATAACCCTGTGATGCCATGGCATAGATTGCACTGCAACTGCAACAACTAATCAGCCCAGCGGCGGGGATGCCGTCTGGGCCGGGCCGGGGTGCAAGTCTTGCGGGCAAGTCTTGCGGGTGGAGGACGGTTCAGGGAAGCCAAAACGTCTCGACCAGGAACTTCGTCAGGGCCAAGGTTGCGCCCGTGATGACGAGCACCCAGCCCAGGAGCACGAGTCCAGGCCGCGCGGCCGGCTGCATGGGGGCTCACCTCCACCCGGCAGGGTGTCCCCGCCGCGGTCCGGCCATGCGTGAAGGAGGCCGGGGGCGATGCGCATCCTTGTCAGTTGGGGCCGGCAGGGCCCGGAGCGGCCCCCTTTCGTCCGAACGGCCGCGGCCGTCCTCGTGGCGGCGGCGGCCGGCCTGGGGAGCCGTCTTGCGGAAGCCTCGCTGCCGCCGGGGCCCATGCCCGTCCCGCTACCGGCTGCGGGGCTTGCGACGACCGACATGGTGATGCGGGCCTTCGACCCGCTCATCAATCTCGTCCAGGCGCTAAGCTATCCCCTCTGCTTTCTGCTGCTGTCGGCAGGCTGTTTGCTGATCATGGCGGGCTACCGGGCGCGAGGGCTCGACATGATTCGCTGGGCGGCCGTGGGTTACATCCTGGTGCAACTGGCGCCGGCCATCATGCGGGTCCTCGTCGACGTGGGGATGGCGATGCGCCAAGCGCAGGCACCGTAGTCTGGGCCCTGGCGCCCGGGTCCGATCCAGGTCACCCGGAGCGGTTCTGCCGGGCCGTCGCGGATCTTTGGACGCCGCCGGCGGAGCGCTGGCAGGCAGGCCGGTTCGAGCCGCTGCCGGTCGTCAGCTGGGAGCTTTGGCTGGAGCCGGGCGGGGCGCGCTGGCAGCTTGCCGTACCCGCCGCTCTTGCGGCCAGCCTCCGGCGCCAGGCGGAACTGGCCTGGCCGGGCATTCAGCTCGAACCGGCCGCGGACGCCATGGCCCGCTTTGCTCCACAAGCGGCGGGCATCGCGACCCTGCAGCGTCATTACCTCTTCCCCCTTCGGGCCGACCGGCGCACCGCCGATCCGTTACCCGGCCTGTTGGATGCCGGCCGGCTGCTCCGTTCCGGCGAGCGGGCGGTGCTCCAAGTGCTCCTCGTTCCGGCCCCGCCGGATTGGTGGGCAGCAGCCGTTGCGGCGTACGAGCGGTTGCGCCAGGGCATCATGCCGCGCCGCGTCGCCGTCGACGGGGCGGCGCTGGCCCGGGGCGGCGCCTACGCCCTGGCCCTGGCCCTGTGGGAGGTCGCGTCGATTGTCGGGGAGCTTTTGGTGGGGGAACCGCCGCCGGCCACCTGGCGGCAGGAGGAGCCCGACCTGGCGACGGTGCTTCGCGAACGGCCGGATCACCGGCGGATTGCCGCCAAACTCCGCGGCCCGGCCCTTGACGTCACGATCCGGGCGGGGGTGGAAAGTCCCGATCCCGTCCATGCCCGGGCCGTATTGCAGGCGCTGGGCTGGGCGCTGCGGGATTTGGACGCGGACAATGCCCTGATTCTCCGGCCAGCCTCTCCCGATCGGCTGGCCGCCGCCTTGCGCCAGCGCGCCGTGCCGTGGAAGGTCAACCACGACTACCTGTCCCTGGCCGAGGCCGCGGCCCTTTTGCAGCTGCCGTCCCGCACGCTGGCCCAGGCGTTCGACCTGGCGCTTCCGCCGGGACCGGAGCAGGCCCCCCCTGCGGTGCTGCGGGCGGGCGGGTTACGGATCGGGACAGTGACCTTCCGGGGCCGGACCTGGCCGGTGCACCTGCCGACCGTCGATCTGGACGAGCTCTGCTTGCCACGGCTGTGCATCGGCGGGATGGGCACGGGCAAGACCCGGGGCTTTGCTGCGAACTTTGCGTACGAGGCCGTGCGGGCGGGCTACACCGTCATCGTCTTTGACCCTGCGGCCGGCGAGATCGGCGATGAGCTCGAAGCCGTGTTGCCGCCCGAGCAGATCCGGCGGATCCGCTTGGGCCGGGACGTCATCGCGATGGACTGGCGGGAGGTGCGCTATGCGCTTCGGGCGCGGAACCGCCTGGCGTCTGAGGTGCTCGGCTTTTTCGAGGGCATGGCGGACGAGCCGGGCGTTCAGACGGCGCGGTTTTTGCGGGCGGCGGCGAAGGCCGCGCCCGGAGGCCGGTTGTCGGAGATCACGGCGCTGTTTGTGGACCCGGCCTACCGGCGGGCGCAGCTTGCCCAAATGCGGCCGGCGGAGCGGGCCGTGTGGGAAAGCTACGACGCGTTATCCGACGCCCGGCAAAACCAGATTGCCTTGCCCGTACTCAACCGGCTGGACGTGATTCTGGGGGACGATTACCTGGCGGACTGTTTTGCGGCCCAAGCGGGGCTCGATCTGGTCCCCGTGATGGAACGGCCCGGACATGTCCTGGTGCTCGATGCTCCGAAAACGGACCTGGGGGCGGAGGCGCTGGACGTGTTGGGGGCGCTGGTTGCCTCGAAGATCCACCTGGCGATGCTGCTGCGCAAGAGCCGGCATCCGGTCTTTGCCGTGTGGGACGAGCCGCACCAGTACCTGCGCTCGGCGCGGACCTGGCGGGCGGCAGCGGTGGAAAGTCGCAAGTGGCGGGTCGGTTACGTCTGGTTGATCCACGCGTGGGAGCAGCTGCCGCGGGACGTGGCGGCCATCATCCGGGCCGCCCTGCCTCACTATCATCTCTACCCGTCCAGCCCAGCGACCTGGCAGACGCTGGCCGCGGAGATCGCCCCCTGGACGGTGGAACAGGCGCTGCAGATTCCCCGCTACCACGCCCTCCACATCCTACGGGCCGGTGGCCGGACCCTCCCGCCCGTGCTGGTGGCGATGGATCCGCCACCATCACGGCGCCACCGACCACCAGAGGGCCAGCACGGCGGCCACGGCGCCGACGCCGCCAAGGATCAGGGCGGCCTCCCGAAGCAGCGCCCGCTCCGCCGGGCTTAGCGCCTCCTCCGGCGTGAGCGGTCCACGGAGGCGTCGCTGCGCCCAAAGCTTGCGCACGATCGTCCGCAGACTCGATCCCTCCGATCCCGGCCGGTCAGTCCGGCGACACGTTTTGCCACAAGTTTACACAAAAAAGAGGGGGGCGCGGCCGTCGCCCCCCTTCCATCTCGCCGGGGCTACAGGCGCGCCAGCGCCTGCGCCCCGATGATCCGCCCCTGGTCGTCGCGGACCGTTTGGTCCACGATGACCAGGTCCTGGCGGTCCGGGACCGTTTCGGCGACGGCCCGGGCCACCAGCAACAGGACCCCGGGTTCCGGCTCCGGCAGCTGGGCCGGGGCCGTCACCCGGGATCGGAAGACGGGCACCGGGAAGGGTACGCCCTCGATGTCGACGGTCCCTTCCTCAACCCGGCCAATCACCACCCGCGCCGGACCGGCCGGATCCGGCGCAATGGTGTGTTGTTCCCCATCCGGTCCGACCAAGGTGACCGGATGGGGCGTCAGGTTCCGCAAACGAAAGCGGGACATGGTGAACCCTCCTTACGCCGGGCCCCGGCCCGGCGGATAAATAGAAAATGCCCACTCGGTCGACCCGGCGGGCAAAAAGACAAAAAGCTGCCTTTGTCTTTGGATGGCCGCCGCTTGAGCGGCGGTCCTTGGACCGCACCTAAAGGCGCAGTCCGTTCCCCCCAAAGGGGGTGGTGCACAAGGCACCCGTACTGCCTTCACGTTACCACTGCAGCTCGTCTTTGCCAAGCCTCCGGGCGCGTTCCGTCGACGTGGTACGGGACCTGCTCACACGCCGACCCGCCCGCCGGGTCGGCAAACGAAAAGGCTGCCGAGACATCAGCCCAGCAGGCCGAATGCCTCGGCAGCCGCCACGTCCTCGGTGCGCAGGCTTGTCAGCCAGCGCGCCAGGGCCTCCCCTTCGAGCCGCTCGGCGGCCGCCAGGCCGCGCGTCAGCCGATGCGCCACCAGCCGGGGAGGTTCGCCCGGCCAGCGGACCCAGATCTCGGCCTGGGCCGAGCCGCCGCGGACCGCCAGCCCTCGCCATGCCGCAGGCCAGGCGGCCAGCAGCCGGCCCAGCGAAGGTGCTTCGCACACCGCCGCCACCCGCGCGGCTTCTTCGAGCACCAGGCGGGCGGTGTCAGCCACCACACCGTCCTCCGGCACCGGGCCCAGGCAAAACCCCGTCCCGTCGGTATGGGTCGCGGCCGGCTCGATCCCGGCGGCCACGGCGATGTTCCACCCGACCCGGCCGCCCAGGTTCCGCCACCACGCATCGGCAGGGGCGGACCCGGTCCAGGCCCGGACCAGCGCCCCGAAGATCCCCCCGAGGCGTACGGCCTCGGGCGAGACCCACACGGTCTGGCCGGTCGTCATGAGCAGCCTTTCCTCGGCCGCCCAGGTCAGGCCGTTGCGCAGCCACGGTACCGGCCGGTCCCCCGACCCTGGCCGTGGCGCGGACAGGATCCGGCCTCCGGCCAGCAGCCAGCGCGGAAACCGCCCCCGCCATCCCAGCTGGGCATGCGGCGGATCCGCGGGCTGCCAGGTAACATACGTGCTGGCCTGGCGGACAAGCGGCAGCCACCCCGCCGGCCGCTTGGACCCGCGGGGCAGCGTCGCCAGCGCCCACACGAGACGCTCCGTCCCAGGCCGGACGGCGGGGCCGTCTTCCACGCTTGCACCTCCTACGCCCCGCCGAGCCGAAGCCGCTCGGCCAGCGGGTGCCGCCGTACGGTGGGCGGGAGGGATGCCAGAGCCGCCAGCACCGGCGTGCAAGGGCGCGGGACGGCCGCCGCACAAAACCACAGCTTCGGCCCGCTGCTCCGGTAAGGGCGGCGCCACAAGAACGCCTCCGGAGCCGCCGCCCAAGCCGCCTCCAGGGCCTCGAAGACGGCATCGGGCGCCGCCGCGCAACGACGCAGACCGAGGGCGCCGGCGATAGCCTGGGCGACCGGCTGGAGGATGCGGACCTCCACCGCACCGACCCCTTCCTCGCCGCCGCCAAGATCGCGCACCTGGTCGAAGACCAGCACGCCGCCTGGCACGCGCCGGGCTACGGGGGGCTTGCCGTCGACCGCCGACCGGATGCGGCGAAGGAGGGAAAGGCGCCATGTCGCTTCCGTTGCGGTCATAGGGAGCCCTCCTCTTGAGACGCCGCAGCATACCCTGCGGCGTCGGTTTGTGCGAAGCCGGTGGGGGCCGGCCCGCGATGGACCCGGCCCCCACCCCACGTTCCGCCGTTGCTTTACGCGGCCTCGATCTGGGGCACCCGCACGGGCAGAACCCAGTACCGGACCGTTCCGCCGCCGTGGGCGGGCTCGAGGACCGCGGCATTGGTGGGGCTGGAGAAGCCGATGGCCACCTGGTCCCCGGCCACACAGCGCAGCCCGTCAAGCAGGTACCGCGGGTTGAAGGCGATCCGCAGGGTCCCGCCCGTGACGGTAGCCGGGACGACATCCCGGGCCGCTCCCAGGTCCTGCCCGCGGGCGGCCAGCCGGATCCCGTCGGGTCCCACGTCGAGGAGGACGCAGGACTGGGCAAAAGGGACGACCATGACGCCGACCCGGGCGAGGGCGGCGGCCAGGGCCTGCCGGTCCACGACAGCCCGCACCCCGTAGCTTTGGGGCAGCAGGTCGTGGATCGCCGGATAAGTCCCCTCGAGGAGGGGCAACCGAACGGACGTCACGACCGCACCCGTCCGGATCTCCGCCCAGGCGGCCTTCGGGCCCATGCGCAGCGTGACCCGCTCCGCCCCGGCTGCAACCCGCGCCGCTTCGGCCAGGGAGCGGGCCTCGACGACGACGGCGTCGGTGCTCAACACGAGCCCCTTGCGCTCCAGCGCCAGAACCCGGTAGCCGTCCGTGGCCCAGACGGTGGTGCCGTCCGGGCCAGGCCGGAAGCACACACCCTGCAGGATCGGCCGTGTCGCGTCCGTTGCCGTGATGGGCGCGGCTCGCTGGCCCAGGTCCGCGAAGTCGATCCCGGCCAGGGTGACTGCAGACCCCTCCGCATCCGCCTCCGCGAAGACGGTGGCAGGGAACAAGTCGACTGAACCGGTTCGCAGCAGGACGGCCGACCGGTGCGTTTGGAGCAGGACGCCGCCGGCGTCGCAGCGGATCGTGACATCCCCCGCCAACCGGCTGGCCACCTGGTAGAGCTTCCGGCCCGGCAGGACGGCTTCGCCCGCGGCGCGAACGGTCGCGGGCACGGTGCGGCGGATGGCCCGCTCGCCGCCCCAGCCGTCGACGACACACTGCCCGGCCGTGGCGGCAAGCCGTACGGCCGTCTGGATGCGGTCCGTGGCCCGCAAGGCCGCCCGAGCCGCAGACCGCAGAAGCGCAGCATCGACCACAAGGTGCATTGCACCCACCTCCCCCGGGGGACGTGATGGGGGCCGTTCAAGGCCCCAAAAACAAAAAGCGCCCGCACGGGATGGGTGCGAGCGCTTCAGCGCCACGAGCTTCGGCCAGCCTCTTTGGAGACTGGCGCGGCAACCATCGTTCTGCCGCCAGTCTAGCGAGCGGGGCCACGGCCGTCAACCACGCTTCAGCCCAAAAGCTGCCGCGTCAGCCCGGTCGGACAACCGTCACGACGGCCATCTCCAGTGCGTCGGCCTTTTCGCCGCCCGTGGGCTTCCGAGGCTTGCCCTGCCGAAGCGCGCCGTGCGACACATCGGGGAGTTCAATGCGCGCTCCGTACTTCTTCACGTTTGCGTGCGAGGAACGGAATAACTTTCGCCATGGGCGGCGTTGGCAACACAATCCGCCCCGCGTTGATCCACCGTCGGATAGTGGCGGGCGTGGTACCCATGTACGCGGCCACCGCTTTGATGCGACGCCGGGCATCCTCGACCGGGATGCCGAGCGCTCGGGCGAGTCGTTCCGTGCTGTTCACTGGCTCCCACCTCCTTCGCAACCCACCTGTCGCACGCGCGCCTTCGGGCAGGCGAATCACCTGGGGCGGTAGCCGACAGACGGCACATCGGGCTGCGCTCGGGCGTTGCGGGCGTCTTACGATCCGTCCTTGCGCCTGCACCGGGATCGGGATGCCCGGCCCCAACGGCCCACTCCACGGGGTCCTACTCCACCCGATCCGCGTCAGGCCGACCGTTTAGGCCTAGGGCTCGCATGTTTCCGGCGGCACGTGTTCCAAGGTGCCGGGCCCATCGGACACGATGTAGCAGGCGCCGGTTTTGCTGTCGCGAACCACGAACAGCCGAGCGCCAGCGTCCTTGACGTAGTACCGGCCGACGAGCTGGAAGCGTTTGTCGTCGGCAGCCGGGAAAACCTCGTCACTAGAGACGCCCGGGGGGATCACCATGGCGTAGAGGACGGCGACGAGGAGCCCGAGCGTTAGCAGCGTTAGCAATAGCCCACCCAGCAAAAGACCTCCTGTCCTTTTGACCCCGGCGAAAATCCCTTGCACACCCATTGCCTTCCTTAACTTGGCCTATACCCTAAGCGACGTGGCCTTTACCCTAAGTGGAGCGCCGTCTCCCGGACACTCACCCCTTGCTCGCGCAAAAGCTGCACCTGCCGGCGGGCGAAATCCTCCTCGGCCGTGCCAGCCGATACGAGGTAAACAGCGCGGGCGGTATCTTTGGGCCGCATGATGCGCCCTGTGCGCTGGGTGCCTTCCTGGCGGCTGCCGCCGTGCCAGCTGAGCATCAGGGCGAGTTCCGCATCGGGCAGGTCGAGGCCCTGGTTGCCGACGCGGCTGACGACCAACGCCCGGATCCGGCCGGCCCGGAAGTCGGCGTAGAGGCGCTCCCGCTCGGCATGGGGCGTTTCGCCCCAAACGAAGGGCAACCCGAGGGCCTGCGCCACCGCCTGCCCGTGCTCGACCCACTCCACGAACAGGAGGGCTTTGGCGCCCGGCTCCGCGGCAAGGATCCTGCGGGCCGCCTCGATCTTGGCCGGGTTCATGGCCGCGACCTGCACGGCCCGAATGCCGCGGGCCCGGCGGTAGGCCTGGCGGGCCGTCTCCGGCAGCGGCAGCCGCCACAGTTCGACCTCGGGCTGCGCGACGAACCCGCCGGCAAAGAGCCGGCCCCACTCCCCGCCGATGGGCGGGCCGATGAGGGCCCAGATGTCCTTTTCGCGCCCGTCTTCGCGGACGGGGCTTGCCGTCAGGCCTAGGCGCCGGATGGCCTGAAACCGCGCGGCCTGCCGGAAAAAGGGCGCCGGCAGGTGGTGGCATTCGTCGAAGACGATCAGCCCCCAGGGGCGGTCAAAAAGGCGCTGGTGAGCCGGATCGGCCGCCATGGTGTAAGTCGCAACGGTGATCGGCGCGATCCGCTTTGCGCCGCCGTGGTAAAGGCCGATCTGGTGTGCAGGCCAGGTCGTCTTCTGGGCGATCTCGCGCCGCCACTGCTCGGCGAGCTCGCGCTGGGGCGTGAGAATCAGGGTGGACGTCTGGCACTTGCACACAAGCCCGAGCGCCACCACGGTCTTGCCCGCCCCGGGCGGGGCGAAGAGGACGGCTGCACCCAGCCGGTAGGCCTCTTCAACGTAGCGGCGCTGGTAGGCATCCCAGCGCGGGTCGGCTTCCACGTCCGGCCGCAGGCGGATCGCGACGGGCTCGCCCTCGGCAAGCCGTGCCCGGTCGGCGACGGGATAGCCCAGCCCGAGGAGGACGCGCTTGAGGGCATGCCGGTGGACCGCCCCGTCAGCCCCCTGCTTGATGCGGACGGCGGGGAGACCGCCGACGCACCGGTTCGGGGCATACAGGTGCTTGCGGACCGCCTCGCGCCGGAGGATGCCGGCCAGCTCCTCTTCCGAGCGGGACCGGAGGACCAGATAGCGGCCGTCGGGGCCGTCCTCGATGGCAAAGACGTTGCGCCGATCCCAGGCCTGCCTGGCCCACTCCCAAAAGTGCGGATGGTCCGGCGCGTACCGGCGGAGGATGGCGTCGACGACGTCCCATTCCGCCACCCGCCAAAGATCCTGTTCCCGGACGACGACCGAGTAGTTCCCGTCCTTGTCGGCGTAGTCGAGATGACCGATGGTGGCAAGGTCTTCGAGCTGCCGCGGGGAAGGCCGGGATACGATGAACTGCCGGCGCGGCTCAAGGAAGAGGACGGTGCCCTCCGGCTCGGGGGTCGAATCGGCGCGCGCGGCCCCCTTGTCCGGGGCGCGGGACGCGTCCAAGGCCGCCCGCAAGGCGGCGGCCGCCTCCTCGAGCTGCATGGCCAGGTGTTCGATGACCTCGCGCCGCACGGTGATTTCCGCCACCGGCTCCCTCCTCCCCGCGGGTCATTGGGTGCGACCTTATTCCTGCTTGTCTCGACCTGTGGGCACCTGAATGAACGGAATCGCCCCACCAGTAACATTGGGCAAATGGCCATCCCACTTTTCAATCGCGGCCCGCATGGCTTCGATCTCCCGTAGGCGAAGCAATTCTGGCGTTAGGGCTTCCCGCTGGATCCGTAGCGCTTCGGCTTCCGCCTTCGCTTCCGTCACCCGTTGCTCGGCTTCTATGCGGATGCGCTCCAGATCCCGCCTGGCCTTGAGCGCCATTTGTTCGGCGGTTTGCTGGCTTCAATGGCCCGGTTGAACTCTTCGCTGAAATTGAAGTCGATGATGTTGTATCCATCGACCACTAAGCCGTAGGGGGCAAGTTTCTTTTGCAAAAGGCTACGCGCCGCTTCGCTGACTTCGGGTCGTTTCGTAATGAGGTTTTCCGCATTGTATTGCGCCGTAACCGCCTTAAGGCTTCCTGGACGGCAGGCTCAACAACGGTTTGGGCGTAGTCGGGTCCGACCCTTTGGTAGAGGGTGTGGGCCTAATTCGGGTCCACGTGGTAGTTCACGGCAATCTTTGACGTGACCAACTGCAAGTCGTTGGATGCCGCGCTCGCGTCGGTTTCAACCTTTCTCCGTGATGCCCATCTCCGGCCACCACGGGGACGCCATCTTGGCCTGCCCCCGCGTCTCCGCCCACACGACATCCCACACCTCGCCGCCATCCGGCTCCGTGACGTAGACATACCACGCCTTCATTCCGCACCACCCCGCAGCCGTCCAAGGCGTCGCAACCGCGCCCGGCACCGCAGGCAGGTGACGTCTGCCTCCGTGCCGAGAACCCGCGGCCTCGGCGACCGCAGCCAGATCGGCTTGTTATCGTCGCGGACGAACCGCCAGCCGCACAGCGTGACGTCGGCATCGCCCTCCACCGCGTGCAGCTGCCTCCCGTAGACGATCCAAATCCGCTCGTCCTCTGGGTAATGCGACACCCTCCGCGCCACCCAACTCGCCCTCCCCATCCGGACCGACACCTCCATCGCCACGCCCATTGCTCGCGCCAATTGGACGGCCCGGGCCAGCGACCGGAAGAACAGCTCCAGCGCCAGGTCGGGGTCCACATCCTGGGCCCCGTGCTCGGGCGGCGGCGGCCGCCTCGAGCTCTTGGGCGAGGTGTTCGAGGACGTCGCGTCGCACGGCGATCGTCTCCACGTCCTACCGCCTCCCCCGCTGCGTCCGGTCATCCGAAGCCTCGCCGCGACTTCGGTTCTAGAGCCCGGCTTCCTGCGCCCCCACCGCTTCTTGCCGGCGGATCCACTCGAGGATGGCCTGCCGCTCCCGTTCGGCCGCTGCGAGGTCGATGCCGTAATAGTCGCCGAGGATCTGTTCGATGGTCCGTCCGGCCGGCCAATAGCCGGCCGGTTGCGCGAAATCATCGCCGACCCGTACGGCGTCCTGCCAGACGCAAAGGACGTACCCCTCGTCCCGTAGCCAAGCGAGGAACTCGCCGATCATGCGCAAGGCCTCCTGAACGGCGGCCATCTTGTCCAATTGCGGCGTTGCAGGCCGGTGATGCGGCATGGTCGCACCTCCTTCGCCACGCATCGCGACTGGCACAAGCATACCACATTCTCCCTGCACGGAAGGCCCGGGCGAAGAAAGCCAAAGCGGGCGGCGCCCACTGGGCGCCGCCCGCCGGCTGTCACCGCGGCCTACTTGACCGGAACAAGCCAGTCGAACGTACCGGTGCTGGAAGCCGCGTCCGGATCGTGCTGGCCATCGGGTCGCCAGCTGAGTTCGCCCCGCGCGGCGTCGATCCAGTACCAAGTCCCGGCCTTGGTACGGGCAAAGTCGACGCTCCAGTAACCTGGCAGGGCGGCACCGATTCGCTCGGCGTACGTCGTCAGCAACGCGACTTCTTCGGGCGTTTCCTGGTTGATCGCCCGCAGGCGTTCCCGCCAGTTGGCGGGTGTCTCCTGGCAAGGACGGATGGCGGCCTCGGGCCAGTAGGGATAGTGGGTCTCCACGCGACCGTCCCGGACAAAGTACCGCCGCTCAGGCGCAATCGGCAGCCGGCCGTGGAAGGCGACAAACCGCGCATCGAGCGGCAGCACCTCGCGGAACACCACGGCCGTGAAGGGCAGCCCGAGAATGTCCGCGAGCAGGTTTTCCTCGACGAGGCGAAAGAGGTTGGGCACAAGGTCCTCGCGGCATTCGACGAAGCAGGTCTGCCGCCACGAATGCTTCGCCGCTGCGGCGTCGGTCCGCATGAAAACGGGATAGCCGATACTTGCGGCAGCGGCCTCCAGCTCGGCGCGAAGGGCCGGAGGAAGGGGCCGGTCCTTCGTGACCGCCTCCCGAAGGGCCCGCCCGCAATCGGCCACGATGACGGTCCGCGGCTTCGGCACGTTCACGTGGGCGGTCCGGGGCCACCAGTACGTCAGATTGCTCTGCAGAGCCAGTTCGGTGGCACCGATTGCCTCCAAGGTGCACGCCCCCTTTCTGCAAAAGCAAAAGCGCCCCTGCCCTGCGGAACGCCGCCGCTTGCTGCGGCCGGCTTTCCGGGGGCCCGCTTTCACAGGCCCCGCCCCCCAACGGGGGCCGGTTGCAGGTGCGCTCGCACCGACGTCGCAACGTTTCGGCAAAGACCTGGCAAATCCTTCTGGTCTTGTGCTACGGCACGCCCGACCGTCTGACAGACCACCGGTCGTGGGCCCAGACCAGGCCCTATACGTTCAGGCCGTGGCCGAGCGCCTGCGCGGCCGCACGGAGTGTCGTGCCGGTTACGACGACGTTGTCCACGAGCCAAACGGTGCGGTACCTTGCCAGGATGGCGTCCCCGCCGGCGCACAGGACAATGGCCTGCGATTCCGGCGGAACGGAGCCCCGGCCTGCCAACCGGGATTCACGGCTTGACGCAACGGCGTGAGAGCGCGTAAGCAGCGGGGCCACGACCAGCCCTGTACGCTGCGCGATCGCCTGGCATAAGGCCGCATTGGCCGACGGATCACCCCACCGGTCCGGCACCGGCACCAGAAGCCCCGGGCGGTCGATCGCCCCGCCCGTGCCAGCACATCGGCCACGGTGCGCAATGCGGCGGGATCGGGCCGCTTGAGCCGCCACGCCAGATCGCGCACGGCCGGATCGGCCCGGTACCAAGCGCCCGCTCGCACGCGCAGCGGCGGCCTCACTGCGCCCACCGCGCTTCCCGCGGCGGGCAAAGCACCAGATCGGTCCCGCGGCGCCGGACCTGCACCGGCCAGATCCCCCCAAGCCGTTCCGTTTCGACCGGCACGATACCCTCCCGCTCAAGCTGCTCTTCGATGATGCCGGCCGCCGCCGCGGCATGCCCGGCACCCAACAGGTACGGCGCCCACAGCGCCCCGGATCCGGCGAAGGTCCGCCCGGCCCACAGAGTCGCCAGCGCGTAGTCGACAGGCGCATCGGGCCGCCACGGCTCGGCCGAGTGCAGGGAGACCATCAAGGCCAGCGGACCGCCGCCAACCTCCGGCGCCACAAGCCAGGTCCAGTACGGTCCTTCAAACGCCGCTAGGGCCCCCCGGCCCATCGCCAGGCCCAGCGCCGCCGCCGGATGTAGCCGCGCCGCATCGCCGAGCTCATCGAACAGGCGGACCACGTCGACCCGCTGCCGCAAGATCGCGCCGCCAGCGGCCTCCGCCGCCTCCGGGATCTCGCGCTGCAGCCGGAGCTGGCGGGCAAAATGCCGCGCCGCCGTCTCCGGGGCCATGTTGTGGCCAAAGAACAGCGCCCAGCTGGTCCAGTCCCAGCACGGCATCATCACGTCCGGCCCCGCCAGTGCCATCGCAGTCGCCGCCGTCCAGGACGCCGGCAGGTAGCGCGCCCCCTCAACGGGCGCGTCGACGCCCGGATAGCGCAGCACCACCTGCCGCCCGTCATCGAGCAACCAGCGACCGACGATCCCGCCTGGCAACGGTACCCCGGGCGGAATTACCTGCCACTCCCAATCCTCGATCTCCTCCGCCTCGGCGACCGGCACCGGCCCCTCCAGGACGACCCGCGCAACCCGGTCCGGGCCGACCAGGGCCTGACCGGATAGCCGTCCCGGCCCCCAAAGCCGCGGAAGCTCCACCGGCACCCACGTCCCGCCCTGCTCCTCGCTGTAGACGACGGCCAGCCGCCCATCCTCCCAGTGAACCACCGGCCCTCCTCCTTCCCCCATCACCCAGACAGGCACGTTCCGGCATCCCCGGAGCATAGGCTGGCGCAGGCTTCAGCCGCGCCAGCCCTGCCCGGGCCCTCGCAGGCTTTCCAGAAACGTCGCCACGGCCGCCTGTGCATCGCCAAAGTCGACCGGATCGGGGAGGACCAGCACCGGCCGGCCGAGCGCATGGGCCGCCCGGATGGCCTGCCACGTCCCGCCGCGCCCACCCCGCCGCGGGAAGGCGATGACCGCCCGCGCCATGTCCACCAGGCCGTAATCCCGGGCCAAGAGCCGCCGGGCCCAAGAACCCAGGCGCTCGGGTGCAGGGTGGAGCCGGTCCACGGATGCGGTCCACTCAGGCTGCCGCCGAGGATCATAGACGACCACCCGCCCTGCCAGCCCCTCGCACGACCCAAAACCCCGCCACGGCACGACGACCACGGCGTGCTGCTGCACAGCGGCGACGGCGGCCGCATCGACGCCCTCCGCCCCGCCGGTGACCACCTCATAGCCGGCCGCCACCGCCGCCTTCGCCGCCCAGGCGGCCGCCGCCCGCGTCGGCGGCGCCGGTTTCCGCGTGCCTACAATGGCCACCCGCACCGCTCCCCCTCCCCTGTCCGGCCCGTAGCCCCTCACCGGGCCCGCCGGGCCGTCCGTGCCGGGCGGGTGCCCGGGCCCGGGCCGGGCCGAACCGGCCCGGCAATCCGTTCCCAACCGGCTACCGAAGCGGCTGCCCCTGCCTTCCGCGGCGCAAGGCGAAGGCCGCCATCCGTGGCAAAGAGCGCGGATGTCGTCCACAAGACGCGCCGTCCGGCCAAAAGATCGGCAGCCTCTTCCCCGGCCAGCCAGAACACCGGGTAGATCCGCCCACCCGGCAGAGCCGCCGCCCACGCTTCGGCCCGCCCGGCCCAGGCCAAAAGTCCCCCTTCGTGCCGGGCATCGAGCACCAGAAGACCGGGCCGCCCCGGTCCGGGCCGAACAAGCGGCATCCGCCACGCACCGGGCGGTTCGACCCACTGGACCGTTGCCCCCGCATAGCCCGCCTGCTGGAGGGTCTGAGTGATCCGCTGTGCGGCCTCTTCATGGGGCCGGGCCGCCCCGGGCCGGCCCGCCCAAAAGTGCCACTCGGCGCGCAGCCGCTCCAGGCAGGCTTCTTGCGCGCCGACCCAGATCGATAGGGCCGGTCCGGCCCCGGCCCGTTCCCCGGTCAGGCCCGCCGGCGCCGTGCAGAGCCACTCGTCGAGCCACTCAGCAAAGAGCACGTTCAGCTGTGCAAACCGGGTGGGGCTCGGCCGCTCCAGCACCCACAGCACGCGAATGGACCGGTTCCGGCCGAAATCCCGGAAGGCCAGGACCTCCCGAAGCCGACTGAGCTTCGACTTGAGCTGGCTCGGCCGGACCGTTCCTCTGTCCACCTCGACCCACACGGAAAGCCCATCCAGGTCCACCCGGGCATCGGGATCGTAACTGACGTCATACGTTCCCACCGTCGCCCGCCCGTGGGACCGCCACAGGCCAAGCACCGGTGCGCCGTCCAGCGTCTCCGCCACCGCCGCAAAGAGCTCGTTCAGCAAGGCGCGGTGGCGGGACGGCTGCCGCGGCCGGTACCCCCAGCCGCTCAGGGCCGGGCCGGTCCAGACTTTGGCCGCCCACGCCTCGCCCTGTGCGGTGATCGCCCACCAGGCGAACCGGTCCCGAGCCGTCCGCCGAACCAGGCCGTCCCTTGCCATTTGGGCGATGGCCTTCCGCACCCACCGGTCACTCCGAGCCATGCCGACACTCCGCAAGACCTCGCGAAGATCCCCCGAACGGAACTGGCCCATGCGATCCGCAGCGACGAGGGCGGCTGCGGTGTCTTCCGCCGTGACGGCTTGGGGGACCGGCTCGAACGTGCGAAACAACTCGGACCTCACCACCGTGAACGATCCTATAGCACGCGTGCCAACGAATCTGGAGCAAGCCTTCTACCACCAACGTTTTTTGGTCCTGAAAACCGTGCCATTGTTGGCACGGTTTTTTACCCTATTTTCACCGTCCGAGGCGGAACGTGCAAACGTCGCATTTCGCCGTGCCAGCGAACACGAAAAAACCCTTGCAGCACAAAGTTTTTTGGCGATTGACAGTCGTGCCGCACCTGGAACGGACGCACCCCGTGTCGCCGTCGCCCCCTTCGGTTGGGGCCGTGAAGGGCCCTTGGAGGGCCCTTGAAGGGCCCAAGGCCTTCGACCACCTCGCCGATGCCCCCTTGAAGGGCCCTTGAAGGGCCCTTGAAAGGCCCAATCTTCTGTAGGTGCCGGCGGTGAGGGGTCAATGGGGACTTCAAGGGCCGTTGAAATCCCCAATGGCTGCGGAATGCCGCTTCTAGCCCGCCGAGACAGCGTCTGGCGCGTTTCTACAGGGGCGGACGGCGCTGGCGCAGCCATGCAGGTATGCTGGATACTTGAACCAGACTTGTGCTACCCATCACCTGGGGTGAAGGAGGGGTGCATTGGATGCACCGGTACGTAGCTGGAATCGACATCGGGTACGGGTGGACGAAGATTCTCTCCTCGGCCGCGGGCGCACCGCTCGTCTACCCGACCGTGATCGGCGATCCGAACCGCGACCTGATCGTCGTCGACGGGGCGGGTGCCGGGTTGAGGGAAGTCTCGCTGCGGCGCCTGGCCGTGCGTACCGAGCACGGCTTGCACTTTATTGGCGAGCTCGCTCTGGCCGAGTGCGATGCGTCGACGATTCGGACGGCCGCACAAATCGTGGACCGGGTGCAGGATGTCGACTTCGCAGTGCTTATGAGTGCGGCCCTGGGCCTGGCGCTGGGGCCAAGCCGGGCCGGAAGCCTCGTCGTCGTCACCGGTTTGCCGCTGACGGTCTACCGCCATGAGCGGGCAAGCTTGCAGGATCGCCTCACCGCCCGTCACACCCTAACATTCGTCGATCCCGCGAGCGGGGAAACGCTGCGTTCGAGCGTCGTCGAGGTCGCAGCCACCCTTGTGGTCCCGCAGCCGATGGGTGCCTTTGCCGCGACGCTTCTTGACGAAGGAGGCGCCGTTCGCGAGCCCGATTTGCTCAAGGCGCGGGTCGCCGTACTCGACATCGGGTTTGGCACGACGGACTTGCTAGTGCTGCGCCCGGGCGGCGACGTCGATAGCCGCGCCAGCGCGAACATCCCTGGCGGCGTGCGCAATCTCGTGCACCGCCTGCAGCGCGATCTGCAGGCCGATCCGACCTTCCGGCGGTTGCAGCCGGCGCAGATGCACCTGCACGAGTTGGAGCCGGCCCTCCGCGAATATCTCCTCCCCGGCCTGCGGCAGGACCGTCCGGAAGCGGCACAGCTGCGCCGGATCGTTGACCGTATCAAGACCGATGCGGCGCATACGATGGCCCAGCGCCTGGAAAGCCATCTGGGCGGCAGCCAGCAGCCGGACATCATTCTGCTGGCCGGCGGGGGCTCGGCGTTGCTCGGCCACGTCCTGGTTCGGGCGGTTGAAAGTGCCTTCCCCCTCGCCACCGTTACGCTGGCGGAGGACCCGCAGCAGGCCAACACCCGCGGGTTTTACCGGCTGGCGCGGCAGCTTGCCGCGAGGAGGGGCCTGAGCGTTGCGTAGTCAGCGCTCTGCGATGGTCGAGATCAAAGTGCGGCTCTATCGGGGACTCGACGACGCCGTCATCGCGTGGTGGGATGGCCTGCCCAAGAGGCGGCGCGCCGAAGAAGTTCGCCGCATTTTGCGGGCCTGCGTCCTCGGCTCCCCGCCGGTGGACACCCCGGTGGCGCCCCCTGGCGAGCCGCCCTCCAGGGCGGAATCGCACCACCTGGCGAAGGACAGCGATCCGCCCCGGCCCGCCGACAGCGACCAACCGTCCGTGCCCCAACCCAATCCCGTCCTCGACACGCTGTTCAGCCAGCTGGAATCCGGCTTCGCCGACGAGTCCGACAATCCCTGGACGGACTAGCGGGTGAAAAGAACCAGCCGGCGCCTAGATCGAGGTGCCGGCTGGTTCTTTGCCATCGATCGGCTTTGGGACCCAAGGGGCGAGGGCCTCTGGCTGGTCGGATTCCACCGTAAGGCGCCAACCGGTCTTGGTCCTTTCGAGTGCTGCCCGCACGCCGGTTGCCGCCGCCGCGGCACGGATCCGTTGGACCAGCTTGGCGGCATCGGACGGCTCGGCCTCATCTCGGCGGGTATGCGGGCCCCCCCGCTCTTTCCGCTGCCGCCGGCGCCGGACCGCCGCCTCGACCTGGCGGACGGTGGCGCCCCGCGCGACCGCCTCTTGCGCCAGTGCTTCGATCGCCTGAGGGTCATCCGCGATCCCAAGAAGGGCCAGGGCATGGCCCGTACTGAGCTGGCCGGCGGCCACCATCGCCCGGACCGGCTCGGGCAGTTGGAGGAGACGCAGGAGGTTGGCGATTCGGGCCCGGCTCTTCCCCACCGCCCGGGCAATCGCCTCTTGGGTCAGGCCGTGCTCGCTTTGCAACCGGGCGTAGCCCTCCGCCTCTTCGATGGGGTTCAAGTCTTCGCGCTGGAGGTTTTCGACGAGGGCGAACAGGGCCAGGCGCGCTGGGTCCATCGGTGGCCGCACGACACACGGCACCGTCTCCAGGCCGGCCTGCTCGGCCGCCCGATAACGCCGCTCGCCCGCCACCAGCACGTAGCCGCCGCCATCGGGCGTCACCACCAGCGGCTGAAGGAGGCCGTGTTCGCGGATCGAGGCGGCCAGGGCCTCGATCGATTCCGCCGGGAAGGTGCGCCGGGGCTGATAGGGATTCGGGCGAATCCGGTCGAGACGGACCTGGACGACCGTGGTCCCGCCTTCTGGGGTCCCCAAAAGATCCAGCAGCCCGCGGCCCAGGCTTCGCCGCTCCATTCTCCGTCCCTCCGTCCGTGGCCGTTAGAGGATAAGGGCGCCGAGCGTGTTCACCGCCGTGCTCGCACAGGCCGAGACGTCGTTTTCGGTGACCATCGCAAGGGCGTGCAGCAGCGCCGCCGCCGGGCGAGGCAGGTCGTACACGACCTTCCGGACAGCGGGCTGTTCCGGCACGGCCAGGCGGATCAGCCCGCGCCCCAGGCGCTTGCGAGTCGCGGGCGCCGCAGGCCGTTCGGGAACCCCCAGACCCTGGGCAGCATGCCAGGCCACCACCTCAAGCCCGATGCACACGAGCTTATAGGCCGCAAGCCCGGTTTCGGCCTGCAGTTGCTCAAGGAGTTCGAGATCCGGAGCGCGCAGATACAGGGTCTGCCTTCGCACCCGGGGGGTGCGCATGCCCGGCTCGTGGGCGGCCCACACCGCCAATCGCCCCTCAAGCCACCCCGCAAGGCCCTCCGGCCAGCCCTCTTCCCCGTAGGCCGCAGCCGGCACCGTCCTTACCGCACCGCGTTCCGGCAGCTCCGCCTCCCACCCCCCGGGCAGAGCGACCCGAACCCGTCCGTTTTCCCGAAGCAGAAGCCCCGCCAGGTCCCCCGGCATGCTTCCGCGCCGGCGCCGCCTCCCGGCAGGGGACCGCCGGCCCACGGCCAGGCTGTCATCTTCCCTCCCGCTGTCCGGACCGGACCGGCCTGCGCTCCACCCTGTCCCTTGCCCTGCCATCTGCCCTGTCATTTGCCCTGTCAAACTCGGGGGCGCCACGGCGGCGGCCTGCCCTGCCATACGCCCTGTCAACTGCCCTTTCTGATGCCCAATCATCCCCCCTGTCTGACTGCCCGTCATCTGCCCTGCCTTTTGCCCGGTCTCGAGCCCCGTCATGTGCCCTGTCTGCTGCCCTGTCGCACGCCCTGTCGCTTGCCCCGTCGGTTGCCCTGTTGCCGACCCCGTCAATGCACCCGCCGTCGTACCCGTTACATGCCCTGTCGGGTGCCCCGTCATCGGACCTGCCGCGTGCCCTGTCTGTGAACCTGTCATTTCCGTTGTGCTCACAGAAGACGATTCAGCCCCTCCCTCAGAGCCTTCGCGGGCGTCCGCCGGCGCCCCAGGTGGGGAAGGGGCCCTATCCTGCGGGCGCGACAGCCCTTCCTCGGCTGGCGCCCCGCCGTCGTGCTCGGTCGATTCGGTCGGCGCCCGACCCTCCGTCATGGCCGGACCTGTCGTTTTCCCTGTCTCTTGACCTGTCGTCCGCCCCGCCACCCCCCCTGTCGGGTGGCCCGTCACTCGCCCTGTCATCCCGCCTGTCGCGTGCCCTGTCTTGTGCCCTGTCGTCTGCCCCGTCCCCGAGCCTGTCACAGGCCCTGTCTCAGAACCCGTCCCTTGCCCCGTCGTCCGCCCTGTTGTCTGCCCTGTCTCTCGCCCCGTCGGTTGCCCTGTCTCGTGCCCTGTTGCCACACCTGTCATCGGGCCCGCCATCTGTCCTGTTATTGGCCCTGTTGGCTGACCTGTCATCGCGTCCGGCATGCCGGGCCCGCCGGAGGCCGCGCCCTCGGGGACTGGGGGAAGGGCCGCCTCCGGAGCGCCACGACTCCCACTGCCGATCGCTTCCACCGCAGCGGTCGCTGGGGGGCAGGCAGCCGCAGGGTCCGCGGCTTGCCATGCCGCCAGGACCTCGTCGACCCGGTTGCCCAGGTCGAAGACGATGGCCGCGATGGCTTCGTCGCGGTTGCGGGCCGGGAGCCCCTGGCCTCGCACCCATTCGAGCAGCACCGCATCTGGGACGGGCGCAAGGCGCGAGGCCGCGTCCTCCCAACCGTAGTCCGCCATGGCGCGAAAGCGCCGCCGCTTATCCCTGGCCACCGGCCTCCACCTCCGGGAACGCCGCCCGCTCCAGGGCGGCAAAGCGGCGGTCCACCTCCACGGCCAGGGCCCGGAACACCTCGGCCACTTTCCCCGCCCGCTTGCCGCCGCCCTCCACCGCGTAGTCAAAGACGGTCTGTCCCAGTGCCGCGGCCTCCGGGAAGGCGGCGGATTCGGGCAGCTCGACCTCAAAGACCCGGTCGCCCTTCGCTTCCCGGACGAGGCTTGCAAACTCCCGCCGCACGGTGGCATCCCGCTTGGGGTGGTTCAGCAGATACCCCAGCGGGTCGATCCGCTTCCCGATGTAGCCCAGGGCGTCGTCCACCAGGTCCTCAAACACGTGGATCCCGTAGACGGCAAACTCCTCCGGTTCGACGGGCACAAGGTACGCTGACGCCGATGCCAGCCCGGCGATGGTCAGCGGCCCGATCACGGGCGGCAGATCGAAGATGATCCAGTCCAGGTCCATGGCCTGCGAAATGGCCCACACCTGCTGGGGGAGGGTAAGGAAGAACGTCCCGATCCGCCGCTTGATGTGCTCCGGGTCGGGCAGGACGGGAGCGCTGGCCAGCTGTAGGGCCGTCGCAATAAGCGCATGCTCGACCACCAAGAGCCGGTCGTCGGCTGGGGCCAGCCAAATCCGCTCCCTCGCCTGCACGACGATGTCGGCCAGCGGCCGGGGGTGGGGGATGTCGGGCAACTCCCAGATCTCCGCCAGGGTCGCCCGGTACGGGCGGCGCCGGGGGCTCCGGCCAAAGCCGAAGTGCCGCGTGGCGTTCCCCTGGGGGTCGGCGTCGATGACGAGCACCTGGGCGCCCAGCTCCTCAACTAGGGCAGCGGCCAGGTTCACGGCCACCGTCGTCTTGCCGACGCCGCCTTTGTTGTTGGCAATCGCCAGGCGGCGCGGCCCTCCCGGACGGCTAAAGCGCCGGATCTCGTCGGCCAGCGGGCCCCCCGTGCTGGTCTGCCAGACGCGCACGGCATGGCGCACTTCCCGGGGGTCAAAGCGCCAATCCCCGTTCGGCAGCCGCCACGGTCGGATCCCTTGCTGCTGCATCTGGCCCGATTGGATCCACGCCTCCACCGTCCGCCGGCTCAGGCCGAAAAACCGCGCCACGTCCGCCGTCGTCCACGGCCGCTCCGGCGGCAGGTCCGCCGATGGCATCCGCACCCCTCCTCAAGCCGTTTTGGCAATGTGGCACTTCGTGGCAGGAGTTCGCAGGATCGCGCCGAAACCCTGCTTTTAGCGCACCGGAACGCAAACCGCGCACGAACGGGTCCCCGGGGCCGCCGAATTGGGACGTCGAATCGTGGCGCCTCGAAGCAGGAAAACGGGGGAGGAGGGCGAAAGGCCGCCTAAGAGCAGAAGCCAGGGAAAAGTTAGCAATTCAGTGGCGCCGCCGGAAAAGAAAAAGGGCCGTGTTGCCGCACGGCCCCGGTGGCGTGGCGGTCGGACGGGGCGACCGCCTTCGCGAGTTCTCTTCGACGCGAAGGAGTGGAATCCTTCCGCCGCCAGCAACGCTTGCGGCGGTTTTTTATGCAGGCAGGGAAAAAAGAAACCCCGATCTGTGGCCGCAGATCGGGGGCAGTGCCCTCTGGAGGGTGCGCTGGATTCCAGGTGTTATTTTAAAGCCAGCCCTCCAGCGGGTCAAGGTTTTTGTTGCCCAAAGGAGGGTTGGGTATGGGCGAGCCGGTCTCTCGCATCGTCTACCGCCCAGGCCCCCAGCGCCGGGGGGGCTTTGCCGCGGTCTACCACGAGCTCCTCGACCTCTACATGCCCCACATCGGCGGCTTTTTAGGCGTGGGCTATTACACCCTGCTTCTGCGGCTCGTCAGTCGGCGACCCGGCGACCCCTACGCAGACCGCGCCTATCCCACCAAACGCTACCTCAAGCATGCCGGGGGCATCGGCGCCGACAAGCTCAAAGAGCTGGAGCTGCGGCTTGTGGCCTGGGGGCTGCTGGAGATCCAGATCGAGAGGATTCCCGTTCGGGGCCGGGGCGGCAACCTCACCCAGGCTCTGAAGTACACGTACTACGTGAACGACCCGCTGCCCCCGGAGGCCTTTGAGGCCGCCGTGCGGGAAGGCCGCCTGCCCCGACCCATCCCTCCGGCGCTCTTGCCCTCCTGGTGGTCGCCCGCCGTTGCCCAGCGCCTCGGCATCCCGTATTCCGCCCAGGCCCCTTTCCCTGTTCCCGAGGAGGAACAGGGAACACCGTTCCCCGTTCCCGGTCAGGAACAGGGAAACACGGTCGCTGTTCCTGGACAGGAACAGGGAACCGAAGCGCCCGCTGTTCCTGGTCAGGAACAGGGAATTCCCTGTTCCCAGTCAGGAACAAAGAAAAACAAAAAGACGTTGACGATAAAAAACAACGTCGTCGTCGCTCAAGAAACTCCGGTGCAACAACGAAGCAGCCGGCGGACGCCATCGCGACGCGACGACGACGATGTTCACACCCTTTGCAAAGCCTACGAGGCCGTCACCCGGCAGCCGATTCCGCCCGAGCAAGCCCGCCAGCTGCTCGCTCGCTACGGTCTCGTCGACTGCCTTCGGCAGCTGCGTACCCTGGCCTGGCGCCTTGATCGGGGAGGTCTTGAGCGGCCGCTGGCCTACTACCTCAAGGCCCTGGAAGGGCGGTACGAACCGGGGCCGGTTCGCCGTCATCGCCAGGCCGCCCGGCGGGCGCAGCTGGAAGTCCTCAAGGCACGGCGCGAGGCCGCGGCGGCTAGCGAGGCCGTCCAAGCGAAGCGGATCCAGGCCCAGCGGGCGGAGGCGCTTCTTGCAGTCCTGCCGGAGGCGGAACGCCAGGCTCTGGAGGAGGAAGCCCGGCGGCGCCTGACCGGGCGAGTCGGGACGGTGCTGTCCGAGGCGATGGTGCGTATGGAGATGCGAATGCTGGTCCTGGCCCGTTACGGCTCCGAGCTTGGGGACACGAACGGCTAGCCAGGGGCCGGGCGGATGCGGTAAAATCATCCGAGACGTCGACGACAAGCGAAAGCGGCCTTTGAGGGGCGCCATGCGGGATCCTGTCGATCCCCATGGCGCCATTTCTTATGCAACGGAGGCATAGGGGGGAGGGCCGAAGGATGCGCCGTGTGGTGATTGTCTGGCCATCGCTCAGCACAATGACGTCGTCATTGCGCATGCGCCTGGCGGAGCACGGTCTCACGCTTGACGAGGTCGAGCCCGACATCTCGCCGGACGTCGTCGCGCGGATCGTCGACATGGGCTGTGATGTGGTCCTCGTCGCCGACTGGACGCCCGGCCAACCAGGTTACGGGTTTCGCGAGTTTGCGCGGGACCTTGTCCACCAGTGGGCATCCGCAGACCCCGAACGCCGACTGCTGGCGGTCATCTCCCAGCAGCCGGCCGGTGCCGAGCTGTACAACTGGCTGGCCAGCCGCGGCGTGTACAACATCGCCACGGCAGCCGGCAAAGAGCGAATCGGCATCGAGGATCTCGTCCGGCTGATGACGCAGCGCTTCCGCCCGACCGATCCGGCGGTCCTTGCCTTGATCGATCCGGCGTATGCAGAGAGCCTCAAGCAGGCACCGGCCGAAGGGATCCGGCGCGAGCCTGCGGCCGCGAACGGGACTGGACCGGCGGGCGTGTCCGCTCCGGGGAAGGGCCGCATCGTGGCTATTCGCAAGCTTGCTCAGAAGGCTTCGGCATCACCTGCGCCGGCACAGGATGCGGCAGGGCGGAAGCCCGTGCCCCCGCCGTCGCGCCGGCAGGAACCAGCGGATGCCGCTCCGGCCTCAGACGACTCTCCGAAAGTGGGGAACCGGCCCGCGCACCCGGCCGGGAGGCAGGCCACCAAGGAGGCGAGTGTCGCCGGCACGACAGAGGGCGTGCGGCCCGCGTCGCCCTACGGACAGCGGGGGAGCGGCCGGATCTACGTCGTGGCCGGCTACAAGGGAGGGGTCGGCCGGACGACGGCGGCTGCGTCGATCGCGGCGCTACTGGCCGGCCAGGGCTTGCGGGTGGCGGCCGGTGACCTGCACTGGGAGATGCCGACGCTGGGGGCACATTTCGGCCTAGAGTCCGTCGCTGCAGGACCGGGCTGGGAGGCGATCTGCACGGGCTATGTACCCAAGGACTTGCCGTCCCGCTGGGGCGTGACCGTCATTGCCGCGCCCAATGGTTACACCTGCCAGGTGGACGATCTCAGGGCGGGGCTGCGCCGGCTGACCCAGGAGTTTGATGCGATCGTCCTGGACGTCGGCCCAAGCCCATGGGATACGGCCTTCCGGGCCGCTGCGGTCGAGGCGGACCGGATCGTGGTGATGACAAGCAACGACCCCATCACGGTCGAGGCCAATACGCGGCTGGTGGAACTCCTCGCTGCCGAGCTCGGGGTGCAGATGGTCCGCGTGCTGGCCGCCGGCATGGCGTGGCGGGATCAGGCAGGCGGTGTCCCAGTCGACCTCGTCCGGGAGGCCTTGGGCGCACCCGCAACGGTCTGGGCCGGGGTCGTCCCGAGCGATCCCACGTCCGCCATGCAAGCCCTGGCCGGGGGCACACCGATGGGCCTTGTCGCGCCCGCCGCATGGGAACCGCTCATTCAGGCCCTGACCGGCCAGTCAGGGCGAAAGACCGATCGGGCGGCGCAGGCCGCAATAGGGGGCTAACCGAACATGCCGCGCCTTAAGATCAGCACCGTCCTGTTTGGGCTCTCGCTCGTCCTGGCCATCGCGGCGGGTGTGTCCTTGTACGTGTACGCGAGCAACCTGCAGGCGACCGTCGCCGTGTTACAGCTGAACCGGCCCGTCGAGGCGGGCACACCGATCACGAAGGGCCTGCTGGGGGTCGCGTACGTGCCGGCCGAGGCGGTCCCCGAGGATGCCATCCGGTCATGGGATGCCATCGAGGGGAAAGCCGCCCGGGGTTGGATCCCCGAGGGGACGATCTTGCGAGAGTCGCTGCTGCTGCCCAAAGAGCAGGCCAAAAGCCCCATCGAAGAGGTCCTCGGGACTAACATGGTGGCCATGACCGTCCCCTTGCAAGTCCAGTCTGGCGGGCTGCTCCCGTCGGCCGGCGACCGGATCATGTTGTACGGGCTCATGGCCGAGCAGAACAGCACGGTCACGGTCACCCGCATCGGCGAGGCCATTCGGGTGCTGGAGCGTCTCGGCCCGCCGCCCCTGACCACACCGGAGCCGCCGGCGCCGCCACCCGACGCCACGACGCAAGCGGCCTCGGGGGGAGGGCTGGTGGGCGGCGTTACCGGCGGCGCCACGACTCCGCCGAAGAACGACGAGGAGGTCAAGCCGGATACCACGGTGATCCTCGTACTGGAAGTCTCCCGCGATCAGGCCGAGACCATTGCTCGCCACATGGTGGCCGGTCGGTTGCTGGCGGTGCTTCCGAACCAGGACTCCTTGACGGCGGGGGGAGGCTTGTCAAGTAGCGCACCGGCTCCGGAGCCGTCGGTTCCGCCGGCCGCGCCCTCCATGCCTAGCAACGCAGGGGGCGAAGCCGCAGCGCCGGCCCCCGAGGCCGGGCCGTCGCCGAACAACCAAGCGCCATCGCCGGAGACGCCACAGACTGGAGGGACCCTCAGCTCATGAGCCATTTGCCGATTCGGGTGCTTGTTGCCGACACCGACCCGTCCGTTCGCGACGAGCTGCAGCGCCTGCTCAAGGACTGCGGCTGTGCAGTTGTCGCCACGGCCGACTCGAAAGCGGCGCTCCTTGAACGGACCAAGACCTACATCCCCGACGTGGTCCTTTCGGCGTGGGAGCTCGACGGCCCCATTGGCGACACCGTTGCGGAACTGACACGCGACGGCGGGCCGGCCATTTTGGCCACCACGCCGGGCCGGTACGATCTGGCCACCTGGCGGGCGGTTCGCGCGGCGGGGTGCCATAACTTGTTGCGCATCCCCATTGGCGATCCACAGGAGCTTTTGTCGAGTATTGAGGCCGCCCTGGCAAGCCGCCACCGCTTGCCCGAACCCGCCGCGGGCCCTTCCCAAGCGGCGCCGGGCGTGAGCCTGAATGGGACGGTGCGTCCGGTCGGAGGGCGCCTGATCGCCGTCTACAGCCACAAGGGCGGGGTCGGCAAGTCGACCGTCGCGGCCAACCTGGCCGTTGCCCTTCGCCAGCTCGGCTCGACCGTGGCCCTCGTTGACCTCGATTCGCCGCCCGGGTCGATCGGTACGATCATGGGTGCTCAGAATGCGGGCGTCCGACGGCAGACCATCAATGACTGGCAGCTGGTGCAGGGACAGCTCATCAGCTGGGCCGACGCCCGGGCGCTGACGATGGAGCACCCCTCGGGCGTCCACTATCTGCCGGCGGCCAACAGCATCGCCGAGATGGGGATGGGGGAGGACGGTAGCCCGCGCTTCCTCGATGAGGGGCTTTATGAGACCGTCCTGACGACGCTGCTGCGCTATTGGCGCTTTGTCATCGCAGACTGCGGGACCGAACCGGAGCTCACCCATGCCGGAGCCCGGGTGGCGCTACGCCACGCCGATGACATCTTGCTTGTCACAACCCCATCCATCGATGCCATCGTCCGGGTGCGGTCCCGACTCAACCAAGTTGCCCCGCAGAACGTGCGTCATAAGGCCCGGCTCATTGTCAACATGATGGAGCGGACGGTGCCGTGGGATCCGGCGGAGATCGCCGGGAAGATGGGGCTGGCAATGGGCTGCGTCATTGCCCGCGACCCGCGCCTGGCCCAGTTGGAGCAGTCGCGGGGTCTCGCCGTCGTCGACATGCCGCGCTCGGATCTCGCCAAGAAGATTCAGGAGCTTGCCGCCAACATCGAAGGCGCCCGCTCGTCGGGGCCGGCTTCGGTGGACGCCGATCCCGCCCCGGCTCGCCGCCGGCGCTTTGCCCTGTTTGGAAGGAGGTCGTAAGGTGTGACCCCGCGCCAGCCGGCCATCCGCCTGCGCCCCGTCGCACTCCCGTCCGCGTCAATGAACGGTCATGGCCCGGCCTTGCCGGGCGGTCCGGGCCGTTCGCCATCGCAACCCCGCCAGCCGGGCATGACGGAGGCCGTGCTGCAGGACTTGCGCGAGCGCCTTCGCGATGCGGTGCGGGCCGAAACACAGAACCTCGGGGTCGATCCCACGTCGAACACGCACGAATACCGCGACGTGCTGTTGCGGTTGGTTCGCGAGACGCTGGCCGCCTACGTCCGGGAACAGGGCCCCACCGTCCTCGGGGGCCTGGGGATGGACCAGGCGATCCAGCATGTGTTTTCGGAGGTCTACGGGTTTTCCGTTCTGGACCCCCTCCTGGCCGACCCCGAAGTGACGGAGATCATGGTGGTCGGCCCGGAAAAGGTCGCCATCGAGGTGGGCGGGAAGACGACCCTGGCGCCTGTGACCTTCCGAAACGAGCAACACCTGGTGGACGTCATTGCACGCATCGCCCGGTTCTGCGGGCGGGAGATCAACGAAGCTCAGCCGCTTCTCGATGCACGGCTGCCCGACGGTTCGCGGGTGCACGCCAGCTTGAAAGTGGTGTGCCCCACAGGCCCCGAACTGACGATCCGGAAATTCCGGGCGCAGCTCTCCCTTGAGCGCCTGATCGCCTTCGGGTCGCTCGACGAGGCCCTGGCCGACCTGCTCAAGCAACTTGTGGTGGGGCGGGCGAACATTCTTGTCTCGGGCGGCACGGGGTCGGGGAAGACCACGATGCTTAACATCCTTTCAGAATTCATCCCTGACCACGAACGGATCATCACCATCGAGGACAGCCGGGAGCTGCAGATCCGGCAGTGGCACTGGGTGGCGATGGAGGCCCGGCCGGCGAACATCGAGGGCCGCGGTGAGATCACGATCCGGGAACTGGTGCGAAACTCGCTGCGGATGCGGCCCGACCGGGTCGTGGTCGGTGAGGTCCGGGCGGGAGAGGCCTTTGACCTTCTCCAGGCGATGAACACGGGCCACGACGGGACGATGGGAACGATCCACGCGAACTCGGCCGCCGACTGTATCAAGCGCATGGAAAGCCTCGTTCTGATGGCCGGCATGGACCTACCGTACGCCGCGATTCGGCAGCAGATCGCAAGCGCCATCGACGCCATTGTCCAGATCAAGCGCCTGCGCGACGGTTCACGCAAGGTCGTCGAAGTGGCCGAGATCGGCGAGGAACAAGCGCCCGACGGAAGTCCCTTGGCCGTCGCCAAGCCGGTTGTCCGCTTTGTGGAGGATGGGGAAGTCCACGGCAAGATCCAGGGCCACTGGGAGCCGACCGGCCACATCCCCCGACGGCTGATCGAGAAGTGCCAGCTCCACGGCGTGCGGTTGCCGGACTGGGTAACAAAAGGAGGGGAGCAAGGGTGAGCCTCCCGATCGGGCCCGCCACGGCGGCCGTCCTCTTCGCGGCTGCCATTGCCCTGGTGGGCGTTGGGATCATGGTGCAAGCCCGGGAGCGGTCGCTTGAACGGGCGCTGCACGATCCGGGCGCCCGCCCGGCGCGAGGGGGGGAGCGCCAAAGGGACCCGATGGCCCTGCTCTCGCAGTCGCAGGAAGTGCTGGGCCGCCTTGTCGGGTCCACGTCGGGTCTGGCGGCGATCCTCTTGCCTATCCTGTGGTGGCTGACCCACAACCCCGTGGCGGCTGTTGTGGCCGCGCTGCTGACGGCAGCGGGCTTTGTCGCACTGCGTGAACGCCAGGCCAAACGGGCCCAGCGAGAAAAGCTGCTCTCCCAGATTGGGGTCATGCTCATGCGGATCGAGCAGCAGCTCACGGCCAAGTCGCTGGTACAGGCGGTCGCGTCGTTGCGGGGTGACTTGCCGGAGCCGCTGGCGTCAATCATGGACCCTATCCTCACCGAAGTGGCAGAAACGAGCCGGGTCGGGCGGCCGATGCGAAAGCTCGCCGAGGCCGTGCCCAGTCCAGAAACAACGATGCTGGCCACCGTCTTCGAGATTGCCGAGGCCTCGGGCGGCCGGGTACGGGACAACCTGCAGCGCATCGGCGGGACCATCCGCCGGCGCCTGGAGATGGCCAAGGAGGTTCGGGCCCAAACCGCCGAGGCTCGCAACGAGCTGCGCATGGTACTCGGAATCTTTGCGGTGATGCTGGTGGCCGGCCGGATCTTCATGGCATCGGACATCCTGCGTGCGATGAGCAACACCACCGGCGCCATCATTGCGCTGGCAACCCCCTTTGCCGTGCTGCTATGGGTCGAGTCGATCCTTTCGATGGGCCAGGAGTAGAGCACAAAAAGGAGGGAAGACCCGTGCCCCTGGTACTGGCCGTGCTTGCCGGCCTTGCGTTCGTGACGGCCGGAGCGGGATTGCTCCTCTTACCTGTCGAGCGTACCAAGGCCCTCCATCAAGCGCTTTACGGAGCCCGTCCGGAACGAGTGGCACCACCGACTGTCCGAAGCCTGGGGCCGCTCATCATCGCGATGGTCCAAAAGCTGGCCCGCCGCGGCCGCTCTGAGCAGGACGAAGGGTCGGAGGACGAAAAACTGGCGGAGCTTGTCGCCCAGGCCGGGGCACCCTTTGGCTGGGGCGTGCGCGAATGGGAGCTGGTGCGGCAGATGGCCATGGGTGCCGGGGCGGCAATCGTCCTGATCGGCGTGGTCGCCCACGACATGCGCCTGATGGTGGCCGGCGCCGCCGTGACCCTGGGCGGGATGAAAGGGATCGACAAATACCTCCACACAAAAATTGCCCGCCGCCAGGCCCTCTTGCAGCGCCAGATCCCCGATCTTGCGGACGTCGTGGCCAGCATCACGGCGGTAGGATTGCCCCTGGCGGCCGCGCTGGAGCGGGCGGCCGCGTCCATCCCGGCGCCGCTCGGCACGGAGCTGGGCCAGGCCGTCGAGGCGATTCGCAACGGCGTTCCAGCCCCGGAGGCGCTCCACGATATGGCGAAACGCATCGGTGGCGAGGATCTCAAGCACCTTGTCGATGCCATGGTCGAGGCCCAGCGGAGCGGCGGCGAAGGCCTGGCGCGAGCAATGGGCGAGCAGGCCGAGATGTACCGGAACATCTACCTGCAAACCCAGAAGGAGCGCATCGCCGGCTTGAAGGGGAAGATGATATGGGTGCTTTTGGCCGCGGCGGCCCCCATTCTCGTGCTCATGTTTTCGATGTTCGCCGGGAACTTTGGTGCGATGGGTTCGTTCTAGCGCCTTGCGATCGCACCACTGCTGTGGTATATAGTGTCTTGGAAAACTCACCAAGCGAAGGGGCAGAGAGAGCGTTCTCCTGTGGGGGAACGCTTTTTTGTTTTGCGCGGAAGGGGGTGAGGGGGATGGGAGCGATGTTCAAGCAGCTGCTCACCGTAGCCAGGAACGGGCTCCGCACGGTGATCCGTGACGAGCGGGCAGCCGGGTTTGCGGAGTATCTGATCGTGACCCTCGTCATGGTGGCCGCCGGTTACGCCATCTTCAACGGCGTCATCAAGCCGGCCATGTCGAACCTTGGCAATCGGGCCAAGACGGCAATTGATGCAGCCCAATAAGAGCAACACCCTCGTGGATCGGATCGGCGGTCGGTGGGAGCGGCGGGGAAGACGGTTCCCCGCCGCTCCCGCCCAAGGGGGTGAGACGATGGGTAGAGTTCGCCGCAACCGTCGTCGGGAACGCGGCAGCATAACCGTGGAAGCTTTGATCTGGATTCCGCTGTTGCTCTACGTGGCCATGATGACCCTGGACTTTGGCATGGTGATGTCGGCGAAGACCGTTGTGACGGAGGCCGCTCGGGAGGCGGTACGCGACGTTTCGGTATCGCCCGGTTGCCCGTCGGCCGATACCGTCTGGAGCCGTACCGTCGATCCCATCATTCAAAAGGCCCTCAAGACCACCACCCCGTCCTGGGGCGCGGCGGGTGCGGCGGTGCCGGGCTATCCCGGCAAGACGTACCTCACCGTCCGGTGCTATAGCAACAGCGGCCTGCCTTACGTGGAAGTGACCGTGAATTACCTGCAGGAGGCGGTGGCGCCGTGGCTCCCTCGGGTAGTCGGCTCCGCGCCCAACCCCGATCACTGGCTTGTGTCGACCACGCTGGTCGCCTTCGACGAGCGCTAAGGAACGAGCAAGGCTCCATCACCGCCTTTTCGCTCGTTCTGCTCATGATGATGGCGACGGCCCTTTACGTCTTTACCGCGATCAACGCGGGCGAGCTGGCCAACAGCCGTATCCGGATGATGCTCGATGCTGCGGCCACCGCCGGTGCAGCGTATGGTGCAACGATTTCGTATAGCGTGACGCCGACAGGTACCTCGGTGTGCACCGTCGACATCGATCCGCAAAAAGCCGAAGCGGCGGCGCTGACGGTGTGGAGCCTCAATGCAAACCACACGGGATGGGACGCCATCGGGGTCGAGAATACGGGGCTTGCGGTCGATGTCGTGACGCAAGGGGGGCAAAAGGCGGTCCGGGTGCGGGGCGACTTTCGCCAGTACCGGCCGATTGGCCCCGGGGGCCTGTTCCGCGACCACTTCGTCCTGCAAACCATGGCCACCGTCCGCTGCCAGTAACATCGCTTCAGTGCCTAGCGAAAAGGAGTTTTGTCGCCCACCGCGAAGAATTCCCCTATCCCACGTGAAGTCTTCTGCGAAGGCCCTCCACGGGCCTTCCGAGCACCTCGATCGGGTGCCGTCCTGATGGGCGGCGCTTTTTCTTTTTCCCCTTTGAAGGAGGCGAGGAACATGCCGCTCGTCCCGCTCGTCGGAGCGGTCGTCACGGCCGTGATCGTCCACGAGCTGGGCCACTGGCTCGTGTGGCACCTCCTCGGAAAGGCGCCAGCCCGGTTGGTGATCACTCCGGCCGGCCCGGGTGTGTACGTGCCCGAGGCCATCCGAATCCGTACCCCATGGACCGTCCGGGCTCTGGCTGCGGCCGCTGGGCCGCTGGCCAATGCCCTGGTCGCCGTTGGGTTAGCGTGGTCTGGCGATGGCAATGCGGCGTGGATTCACGCCGCATTTGGGGGTGCCAATGCGTTGCCCATGGTCCTGGGGCGGGCCCCATCGGATGGGGCGCTACTCCTGGCCCTGGCCGTGAGCCGGGGCGACCATCGCACCGCTGCAGCCTGGCTCGAGCAGGCACGGCCGGCCCTGCAACGAGCCGGAATCATGGTCATGGCAGTTCTTGTCGTCGTCACCCTCGTGCTCCTGGGTAGTTAGTTTAGTGCAGGCACTCAGGTTCAGGAGGGGGGTGGGCACCTCGCGGGGCGAACCCCGCGGGGTGTTTGTTTTTTATGGGACGGTAGAAGTGGCGTGGCAGGACCTGGTACGATAAACCAGGACTGCAGCCGTCGAGGAAAGGAGGCCGGGGAAGGCGTATGATGCACCTTGTACAACAACTTTTGACGCCCGGTGAATTTGTGACGCGCTGGATGGCAGGGGTGGGGCTAGAGGGCTGGTTCACCACCATGTCGGCTTTCCAACTCCTGGCCCTGACGATCGTAGCGGAACTGCTGTCGGTGGACAACAAGATGCTGTTCGTCGACGCCAAGGTCCGGAACACGATCCCTTGGCTCGGCCTGCCGGTGATGTGGGCGACGGTGTTTGGCACGCCGTCCATGCTGGCCCTCATCCAGGCGGTCTACACCGGCACGGTCGACCCATCGAGCGAGATCTTGCGCCGGGCGGTGCTGTGGTCGATTGGCGCCGTCGGGATCACGGGCCTGTGTTTTGCGCGGCGGTGGATCGTGCCCTGGCCCACGGCCCTGGCTTTTCTGTACGCCCTCGCCATGATGGCAGCCGAACGGGTGCTCGCGGCATAGCGACATCGTAGTGCGCAGGGAAGCGGAGGTCGCCGCATGGACCACAGGCGCGGTTGCGGCTTGTACCGGCAAGCGGGGACGGATGTGCGACTCGTCGCGGTCCGGCCCGGCCCGGAAGATTACTTGCTTGACGTGCTGCTGTATCCGGGGCTCTGGCTTTCCCGCCCAAGTGAAATCGGGCTGGCGTGGGTGCGCGAGCAGCCCGGTGCCGGGGAGGACGGAGGCCCGCTCGGGTCGTGGGAGCGGCTGGAGTGGATCATCCCCCCCGGGTCGGACCGGTTGCCGGATTGGCTGGCCCGGCAATGGTCGGCTGCGGGCCTGGGGCCGTTGCCGCCAGCGGATACGCTCAACGGCGTGCCGCTTTTCCTCTGGCTGGGCTTGCTGCCGTCGCGGGTCGTGATGGAACGGTTGCAGATCGCATCGCAGCGGCGGCTCACAAAGCTGTTGCGGGAGGCGGCGATTCCACAGCCGGTGCCGGTGGGCGAGGCGGAGGAAGGCCAGCGGCCGGCCATGCGCCTGTGGTGGCTCGGCGACGTGCTCCGGGCGGAGGCCACGGTCGAGCCGGAAGAGCCCGTCTCCCGCTGGTTTTCAAGGGCTACCTTAAAGGCCGTGCTTGATGTGCTCGGGCAAGGGCGCAGGCACGTCACCGTGGAGGAGGCAGCCCACCTGATTGGCCGCTCGGTCTTCAGCGTGTGGCGGTGGATCCGCCAGGGGCGTCTCCAGGCCGAGCGCAACGAGGAGGGGCGCATGTTGGTGGACCTGCAAAGCCTGGCCCATTACGTCCGGGAGCGGCTGGATCCGGAGGAGGGGCGGCGGTAGTCTTCGCGATTCCAACCCACCCAGGGTGCCTGGTGGACGGCACCCGAAGGACCCTTAATCGTACAGACTTGTACAGGCACCACGTGCCGTCCGGGCGGCGATGTTCCAATTCGGCGACGGCACCGCGCTCCAGCACGATACGGTAGACGGTGCGTTCGGTCGGCGGGTCCTCGTCCCACCAGACTCCCATTTCGCGCCAGACCTCCAGGACATCGGCTACCAGGTAGATCCGGCCTCGCCACCGGAATCGGCGCGGCCCGTCCGGTCCCGCTTCGCCAAGCTCGACCGCCTCGTTCACGATCCGTGCCATCGTGTTCCTCCCCTCATCTCAACTTGTGCCCCCTCCGCATCTTCTGCAAGGCCAACTTTGTGTTGCTGCCCAGGCATACGACCACCTGCGCTGGCGATGGTGTGGTAAAATGCGGTGCGTGCACATGCTGTTGCCAATACGGAACGGCTAAAGCGGGGTGGCTCGCCCCGAACCTTGAGGGCTACGGTCTCGCGCTCCATGCAGCGCTGGGGGTGGATACGCTCCTCGCCTGGGAGACGATCCGAGTTATGGAGTAGTTGACCCTCCCTCAAGTCGTGGACCCACGACCGTGGGCCGGTAGGGCACCTTCTGCCACCGCCCGTGGCGGCCTTTCCGCTCGAGTCGTCCCTCCCTAACCTAATTCGGTAAGGCTGCCCAGTCGCCTCGCCTGCCGGATACATACCCAAAAGGGCGCCCGGAGGAGTCAGTCCTCCGGGCGCTTGTAGGTGGGAATGTCCACCATGACGATCTTACCCGTGTCCTCGTCTTCAAAGATGGTGAGATTGCGCTCGCCCCGGAACCGGACGCGGACGATGGGCTCGTGCGCCATGATAACCTCAATCTCCTGTACGTTCGTGGCGTTTGCTGGGTCGGATGGGCCCACCGGGAGCACCACCGTCGCATCCGCGGGGATGTCGAGGAGGCGGTGTTCGGTCCCGATCCGTAGCCGGTCCCATAGGTCCCGCGGCTCACGGTCCGGATTCGGGCTGTACGGGTCCTCCGTGAAGACCAGGCGGCCCTTTGCAACAAGCAGCTCCTGCACACCAAACGCCCTCGTCTCTCCGTTTTCGCCCCTCAAGAGCGACACGCCCATTGCGCTTCACCTCCTCTTCCAGGTTCTCGTCGGTCTACGCCAGCCTGTTCACCGCTTCCCGCAGCCGCAGCTGCGCCACGTGGGCGTAGATCTGGGTCATCGCCACCGTCACGTGGCCGAGCAGATCCTTGATGACCAGAAGGTCCACCCCCGCCTCCGCGAGTCGCGTCCCGAAGGTATGCCGGAGCCTCCGGCCTGGACGTGGGACTCGGGGCAAGAAACCCCCTACAGAACCTGGTAGAATGTCTCTGTGATGTAACGGTGCACCACGCAGCGGGGGAGGGGGCGTTTCTTGTACGCGGTGGGCTCGTTGGTTCGCTTTCGAGAGCGCGAGTGGATTGTACTGCCGTGTGAGGATCCCGACCTCGTGATGCTCAAGCCCCTGCAGGGTTCGGACGACGAGATCACGGGTGCCTTCTTGCCCCTGGAGGGAGCGGCCCTCGAACCGGCGTCGTTCCCATGGCCCGATCCGCAACAAGCCCGGGAGTTTGCCGCTGCACGGCTATTGCGGGATGCAGCACGCCTTGTGGTGCGTAACACGGCAGGACCGTTCCGTTCTGTGGGGCAGATCGCCTTCCGCCCCCGGCCGTACCAGATCGTTCCGCTGCTGATGGCCCTGCGGATGAATCCGGTACGCCTGCTCATTGCCGACGACGTGGGCGTCGGCAAGACCATTGAGGCCGGCCTGATCGCCAAAGAACTTTTGGCCCGGGGGGAGGCCCAGCGGCTGCTGGTCCTCTGCCCGCCGGTGCTCTGTGAGCAGTGGCAGCGGGAGCTCGCCACCAAATTTGGGCTGCAGGCGGTGGTCGTCCGCACCAGCACCTATAGCCAGCTGGCCCGGGATCTGCCAGCCCACCAAACGGTCTATCAGGCCTACCCATTCATTGTTGCCAGTATCGATTTTGTGAAGACCGAGCGAAACCGCATGGCCCTGCTTGCCGACCCGCCCGATCTTGTCATCGTGGATGAAGCCCACGGCGTCGCCCGGCCGCCAAGCGGCGCAGGGCGCGACGTCCAGCTGCGGCACGAACTGGTCCAGGCCCTGGCGAGTGATGCGAAGCGACACCTGATCCTTTTGACCGCGACGCCGCATAGCGGCATCCGCGAGTCCTTTGCCTCGCTGCTGGGATTGCTTCACAAGCCCCTGGAGACGCTGGCGATGGCGGAGCACCTGCCTCCGGAGGACCGGCGGCAAATCGCCCGGCATTACATCCAGCGCCGCCGCGAGGACGTGAAAGAGTGGTTGGGGGGCGCCGAGGTCTTCCCGGAGCGGGACCCCATCAACCCCGACAAAACAGGCTACAACCTGCATCCGGACTACAAAGCCCTGTTCGACGACGTGCTGGCCTTTAGCCGCGAACGGATCCAGCGCACCGACGGTCCGGGCTATCAGCAGCGGATGCGCTACTGGGGCGCCCTGGCCCTGCTTCGGTCGATCATGTCAAGTCCCGCAGCCGCCGTTCGCGCCCTCGAACGCCGTATCGAACGGCTCGAGGCCCGGGAGCTTGAGGCGGAGACCGTCGATGCTGTACGCCGGCCGGAAGTCCTCGACCTCGACGACGTGGTGTTTGACAGCGTTCCGCAGGATGCCATCGCTGACCTTGTGCGCCTGGAGGGCGACGCCCTGCGCAACCGCCTGGCGCGGTTCCGCAGCCGGGCCCAGGCCCTGATGGGGGCGAAGGACCACAAGCTCGCCATGGCCCGCCACATCCTGGCTGGCTGGCTGCAGCAGGGTTATCAGCCGATCGTTTATTGCCGGTTCGTCGACACAGCCGAATACGTGGCCACGGCGCTGAAGGCGCTTGAGGCGACGTTCGAGGGGCTGGCGGTCGGCGTGGTCACGGGCCTACAGGCGGACGAAGAGCGGGAAGCCCGCATCCGGGCCCTCCTTGAGGCGCCTCGGCGGATTCTGGTGGCAACCGACTGCATGTCCGAGGGCGTGGACCTGCAGTACGGCTTTAACGCCGTGCTCCATTACGACCTGCCCTGGAACCCGAACCGGCTCGAGCAACGGGAAGGACGGGTGGACCGCTACGGTCAGCCCTCGCCGAAGGTCCCGACAGCGGTCCTTTGGGGGATGAACAACCCCATGGACGCCACGGTGCTGGATGTCCTGATCCGCAAAGCCCGGGAGATCTACAACCATCTGAAGATCGCCGTGCCCGTGCCGATGGACAGCACGGCCATCATGGAAGCGCTGGTCGCGTCGATCTTCGAGGGGCCGAGACGGGAGGGGGTCGGTCAGCAGCTGAGCCTGACGCTGCCGGCCGTGGACGATTTTACGCGGCGGTGGGAAACCTCGGCCAGGCGGGAACAGGCGACCCGAAGCCTGTACGCCAAACTGTCCCCCCAAGCCCAGGAGGTTCTTCCGCTCTACGAGGCCGCTGAAGCCGCCGCGGGTACGCCCGACGATGTCAAAGTCTTTGTTTTCGGGGCGTGCCGGCGCCTTGGGATCCGGGTCGAAGAACGGGGCTCGCGGTTATGGGTTGAGCGGACGGCACTGGAGCCCTGGCTGCCGCCCCGGTCCGGGCGTGGACGGGCACCGGCGCTTGTGCCCGTGGTCTTTGATGAGCCGGTGCCGGAGGGGGCGGTGCTGCTTCACCGGCTCCACCCCTGGGTGGAGGCGTTGGCCCAGCAAGTCATCGGGGAGGCGTTGCGTCCGCATGGTTCGGACCGCATAGCGCGGTGCGGAGCCTTTCAGACCTTAGCGGTGAGCCGGCGGACGGCCGTGCTGTTGCTCCGGATTCGCTACCGGATTGCGAGTTCCCGCAGCCGGTTTGAGCAGTTCGCCGAAGAAGTTGTGCTGGGCGGCTTTCGGGCCGGGCCCGACGGGCTGTCCGTCGAGTGGTTGCCGCTGGACGGCGAGGAAGTCCGCGACCTGTTGAGCGCCCAGCCGGATTTAAATATCGCACCGGTGGAGCGACGCCAGCAGCTGGAATGGGCCCTTAAAACGGTCAAAGAGGAGGACCGGGCCCTAAACCGGCTCGTTGCGGGCCGCATGGCCGCGCTGGAGGAGCTGCACAACCGGCTCGTTGAGACGAACGGCGGAGGGGTGTCTGTGGAGGCGTACCCGCCCGATGTGCTGGGGGTTTGGGTGCTCGTTCCGGTGCCGGGCCGAAGGAGGCAGGGGGCATGAAGGACGCCGGGATTCGCATCGAAGGCGGGTTGCTTTCCGCGGATGTCATCGAGGCCATCCGGACGGGGGAGGCCCCCGGCCAGAAGGGGAAAGATTTTGGGTTCGGCCCCCGCGAGCGGCTTGAGGAGATCATCCTCGGGCACTGGACGTATGCAAAGCGCCTCTGGGGCGCCTTCGGGGCGCTAAAGGCCATTGCGGCCGAGGACCGGGCCACGACGCTCACCCGCGAGCGCTGGCTGATCCCACTCTTGAGCGATGTGCTGGGCTATTCGCTGGAATACCAGCGGACCGCGGCTGTGGTGGGGCACCAGCGTTATGCGATCTCTCACCGAGCGGGCACGGACGAGGGAGCGGTACCGGTCCATCTCGTGGGCTGGGATACTGATCTGGACCGCCGGAACGAAAAGCGCCAGGAGCGGCGAAGCCCCCAGTCGCTCATACAGGACTATCTGAACCGGACGGACAACCTCTGGGGTCTTCTGTCCAACGGCCTGAAGCTCCGGCTCGTGCGGCAAAACCTCCGGATCACCCGGCCGATGTACGTGGAGTTCGATCTGGAGGCGATCTTCGAGGGCGACCGGTTCGAGACGTTTGTATTGTTGTACCGGCTGGCGCATCGGAGCCGGTTTGACCGAACGGACGGCAACCCGGCGAGCAGCTGGATCGAACAGTACGCGCAGATCACCGTGGCCAATGCCCACCGCGTCCGGGACCGGATGCAGGCGGGGGTCAAAGCGGCCATTGAGGCCTTGGGCCGAGGCTTTTTGCGGCACCCACAGAGCGCCGCGCTGCGCCAGGCGCTGGACGAGGGACGCCTGACGGCACAGGATCTGTATCAGCAGCTCCTGCGCCTGGTGTACCGGCTGATCTTTCTGCTTGTGGCCGAGGAGCGGCACCTGCTCCATCCCAATCCCAAGGCCCGGGAGGCTCAGATTTACGCGGCGCACTACAGCCTGCGCCGGCTGCGGGAGCTAGCGCAGCACTGGCGAAAGGTCGAAGGGGCGTATGGGGACCGCTGGCAGGGTCTCGTGACCTTGCTCCGTACGCTGGCGGAACCGGGCAAGAACAATCCCTTCAGCATCGCACCCCTCAACGGAGACCTTTTTGGGCCGAACGCTTTGCCGGATCTGGAGGCCGCGTCGATCAGCAACCGAGACCTGCTGGAGGCCCTATGGCATTTGACGACGTTCAACGACGAGGGGGTTCGCCGGCGGGTCGATTTCGCCGCCCTGGACGCCGAGGAGATCGGCTCGATCTATGAGGGGCTTTTGGCCTACGCCCCTGTCGTAAACCTCAAGGGCGGCGAGGTCCCGTTCCAGCTCGTAGCCAAAAGCGAAGAGCGGAACCGCTCAGCCTCGCACTATACCGATTCGGCACTGGTGAAAGAGATCCTCGACCACGCCCTGACCCCCGTGATCCAAGAACGGCTATCCCAGGCGGGCCCCGATCGGCAGGCCCGCAGGGCGGCGGTGTTGAGCATCCGGGTATGCGATCCCGCCTGCGGATCGGGCCACTTTTTGCTCGAGGCGGCCCGGCGCCTTGGCCGGGAGCTGGCCCGGATCGAAACCGGCGAGGACGAGCCGACGCCGCAGGCTTTCCGGCGGGGGGTGCGGGAAGCCATCCGGCATTGCATCTACGGGGTCGACAAGAATCCGCTGGCCGTGGAGCTTTGCAAGGTCGCCCTCTGGATTGAAGGCCATTGCGAGGGTGAGCCGCTGTCGTTTTTGGATCACCGGATTCGCTGCGGCGACAGCCTGGTCGGCATCACGGACCTGGAGGTGCTGGCGGACGGCATCCCGGATGCTGCGTATCAGCCCAAAGAGGGGGATCAGCAAAACCTGGCCCAGAGCTTAAGGGACCGGAATCGTGAGGAACGGGCCGGCCAGATGGCCGTGTCGATCGGAGCGGTGCCGCCGGCGGAGACGGTTGTCAAGGAGCTGTCGAACGCCCAGAAGATCGTTGGCGCCATGTCCGAGGCGACGGCCAACGACGTGCGGGCCAAGGCCGCGGCCTATGCGAAACAGCGCGAGCCTGGCACGCCGTGGTGGCGGGTATGGACTGCCGCGAACCTCTGGACCGCGCCGTTCTGGATGCCTTTGACGCGGGCGACGGGTGGGCAAGTCCCCACGACCCACGATGTCCGTGCTTGCCTGGCCGAGGAACCGGTGCGCCAGGCCGCGGTCGATGCGGCAAACCGCATGGCCGACGAGCTGCGGTTCTTCCACTGGCCCGTGGAGTTTCCCGAGGTGTTTGCCGAGGGCGGCTTCGATGTAATCGTGGGAAATCCGCCGTTTTTGGGAGGCACGAGGATTAGCACGGTATTCGGCAATCGTTACCGCCATTGGCTGGTCACGCAGGTCGCGGGCGCCAAAACGAATAGAGCGGATCTCTGCGCGTTCTTCTTCCGGCGGGCGTTTGGGCTGCTCCGGCCCGGGGGCCGGATGGGCATGCTCGCGACCAACACGATTTCACAAGGCGATACACGGCAAGCAGGCCTGGAACCCATTTGCCGACAGGGAGGCACCATTGTCTGGGCCGTACCAAATCGCCCGTGGCCAGGGGATGCAGTCGTTCACATTGCGGAGGTCGTGATCGTTCACGGTGAGTCAACGGAACCACCGATGCTGGATTACAAGGAAGTGCCAGTCATAACGCCATTTTTGGACGACGGGACGGCCGGTGCTGGCAACCCTGTGCCGTTGCACAACGGAATGGCGTACGAAGGTGTGAAGACGCGAGGGTCCGGCTTCCTCCTTACGCCAGAACAAGCACATACCCTGATTCAGAAGGACCCACGTAACGCGGACTGCCTATTCCCGTACCTCACAGGCGAAGACTTGAATAAACGGCCCGATCACTTGCCCAGCCGCTGGGTCATTGACTTCCATGATTGGCCGCTTGAAAGGGCAAAGGAATACCCGGACCTTTTCCACATTATTGAGCAAAAGGTAAAACCGAAGCGCGAGAAGGTGAAGCAGGACGCGCACCGCAGGTATTGGTGGCAATTCGCAGACCGACGTCCAGCCATGTACGCCGCCATTTGGTCCTTGCCACGTGTCTTAGTGGCGTGTATCGTAACGAAACACTGGGCTTTAGTGTTCGCGCCGACTAATCCGCGGACGGTGTTTTCCAACAAAACCGTAGTGTTTGCCCTCTCGACATGGGATGCATTCTCGCTCTTGCAATCCTCTGTGCACGAGCTGTGGGCGCGGAAGTATAGCTCGACCCTTGAAACACGGCTCAACTACGCGCAGAGCGACTGTTTCGACACCTTCCCATTCCCTCCAAAGGAGGCGATATCACAGCTGGAGGCCATTGGGGAGGCGTACTACACGCACCGGGAGAACATACTGCAAGCCCGTAACATCGGCCTGACCGATTGCTACAATACCTTCCACGACCCCGAGTGCACGGATGACGACATCGTGCAGCTCCGCGAGCTGCACCAGGCGATGGATCAGCAGGTTGTGTTCGCATACGGCTGGACGGACCTGGCCCTGCAGCACGGCTTTTACCCGCACCGGGTGACGGGCGAGGTCCGCTTCACCCTGGAGCCGGAGCAGCAGGCCGAGATCCTCCGTCGCCTTTTGGCCCTCAATCACGAGCTGGCTGAGAAGAACGCCGGCCAACCGCACACCTGACCTGGGCGGGAAGGGGAAGACCGGATCATGGCGATGAACGCGTTCGAGCTTCGGAACCGGGTCGTGGGTGATTACGAACGGTACGTGAAGAGTTTCGTCCGGATCCGCGACGAGCGGCTGCGGGAATACGCCGAAGCCCAACTCGAATCGGGCCGGCTCTGGCCTGACCCGCTGCTGCAGATCAACCCGGCGTACGAGCGGGGGGCGACCCTGGATGAGCTGGCGGACCAGGGCGTGGTGCATCCCACGACGGCCGCGTTCTTCCGCCGTGACGGCCGGCCGATCCGCCTTTACCGGCACCAAGAGGAAGCCCTGCGCCTCGCTAAGCAGGGGCTGTCCTACGTAGTAACGACCGGGACCGGGTCGGGAAAGAGCCTGACGTATTTAATCCCCATCGTAGACACCCTGGTGCGGCAGCCGAAGCCCGCGAATACGCCGGCGGTGCGGGCCCTGCTGATCTACCCGATGAACGCCCTCATCAACAGCCAGGAGGCGGCGCTGAAGACCTTTGCATCCGCCTACGAGAAGGCTTACGGCCAAGTCCCGTTCACCTTTGCCAAGTACACCGGGGAGACGCCCCTGGAGAAACGGCATGACATCCTTGAAACCCCGCCGGACATTCTGCTGACGAACTACATGATGGCGGAGCTGCTGCTCGTCCGACCCCACGAGCGGCGGCTCGTGGAGGCGATGGCGGGGAATCTGCAGTTCCTTGTGCTGGACGAGCTGCACACCTATCGGGGGCGGCAAGGCGCGGACGTGGCGATGCTCGTGCGCCGCCTGCGGCTCAACGCGAACAACGACAAGCTGGTGTGCGTCGGTACCAGTGCTACCCTTATCAGCGAAGGCGGCCGGGAGGAGCGGCGCCGGGCGGTGGCGGAGGTGGCGCGTCGGCTGTTCGGCGTGCTGCTGGGGCCCGAGCAGGTCGTTGACGAGACCCTCCAGCGGATCACCGTTGTGCCGGCCCCGTCGGACCGCGACGCTCTTCGGGCCGCCCTCGATGCGCCGCTTCCGCCGGACGACGACGAGGAGGCCTTCCGGCGGCACCCTCTGGCGGCCTGGGTGGAAACCCACTTCGGCGTGACCGAGGACCCGGAGGACGGCCGGCTTGTGCGGCACCAGCCGAAATCGCTCAGTGAAGCGGCCCGGGAGCTGGCCAATGTCACGGGCCGGCCCGTGCCCGAGTGCGCCGAGCGGCTGCAGGCGATCCTGGACTGTGGCAACCGGATCCAAAATGCGGACGGCGAGCCGCTCTTTGCCTTCCGGCTGCATCAGTTCGTCGCCGGGGGAGCGACGCTCTACGCCACGCTGGAGCCGCCGGCCGAGCGGCGCTTCACGGCCCGCCCCCAGCAGGCCATCGAAGACGATCAGGGTGCGATCAAGCCGGTTTATCCTCTGGTCTTTTGCCGGCACTGCGGCCAGGAGTACTACCCCGTCCAAAAGGCGGTTCTCGCCGACGAGGACGGCACTCGCCTGGTGCTTCAGCCACTCGCGGACGAGGTGTCTGCCACGGACGACGATGAGGACGTCGAGGTAATCGTCGAAGGCCGCCGGCACGGGTATTGGGTGGTAGACCCGGACGGGACCTTGTGGGAGGAAGGAGACATCGAGCGGCTGCCGGACAGCTGGCTTGAGGTCCGCCGTAACAAGGTCCGCGTCCGCTCGACGTATGTGCCGTACCTGCCCGAGCCTCTGTGGGTATACCCCGACGGCCGCATCGCCCAGTCGGAAGCCGATGGGGCCGTGCGGGGCTGGCTGTTGCCGAAACCGTTTCGATTCTGCCTTCGTTGCGGGGCCGTGCATTCGCCGAAGCGCAACGACCATGCCAAGCTGACCGAGCTCGGCCAGACCGGGCGGAGCTCGTCGACGACGATCCTTAGCACGTCGGCCATCACGCACTTGCGGTCCTTAATCCCCGACGACGGAACGGCCCACAAGCTCTTGAGCTTTACGGACAACCGGCAGGACGCCTCCTTGCAGGCGGGCCACCTGAACGACTTTGTCCTCCTGGTCCGCGTTCGCGCCGCCCTGGCGAAAGCCCTCCGAATGGCCCCGAACCACGCCCTACCGCCGGAAAAGCTGCCGCAAGCCGTGGCTGCCGCCCTGGCGCTGGATCCGGAAGAGTACGCGCCGGCCAAAGACGGCAGCGCGTTCGAACAATCCCAGAAAGCATTGGAAGCGCTGGTGGAGTACCTGCTGTATGCCGACTTGGCCCACGGCTGGCGAATCGTGCAGCCGAACCTTGAGCGGGTGGGCTTACTGACCGTGGAGTTCGAGGGCTTGCGCGAGTTCTGCCAGGATCACCCGCGCTGGTCCGTGAACGAGGTCCTGGGGAGTGCGACGCCGGACGAGCGGTATCGTGTCGTGCATGCGATCTTAGAGTACATGCGGCAGGAACTGGCTCTTGATGCGCCGGTGCTCAACCCCAAGAAGCAGGATGAGCTCAAGCGATACATCGGACAGCACCTGCGTCGGGATTCGGCACTGCTCCAAGGGCAGATGGGGGTACAGTGGATCGAGAGCCGTCTCTTCGTGCCGGAGGGGGCTACAAGCGGTGACGACGGGGAGGACCGTCTCCGTCGCCTGACGGCCCGCAGCGCCATTGGCCGCTACCTTGCCACAGCGTTCGCACGCCAGCCCGGCGAGGTGTTGGCGACCGAGGCAAGGGCCAAACTCATCGAGGCCCTGATTGAAATCTTGGCAGGCCACTACCTCGCTTGGGTACGGGTAGGGCCGCGAGAAGGATTGCAGGTCCGGCACGGGATGCTTCGGTGGCGGATGGGGCAGGGCACGCCACCCGTGCCGAATCCCGTTCGCCAGGCCTGGATGCGTGAGCCAGCCGAGGTGACGCCGCCTGCGACGAACGCCTTTTATCATGCACTGTACCAGTTGGATCCGGCGGCCTTCCGGGCCCTCGAGGCGCGGGAACACACGGGCCAGGTCCTGCCGCGGCGCAGGGTGGAGCGGGAGAATCGCTTCAACGAGGGCACGCTGCCGGTGCTGTGCTGTTCGCCGACGATGGAGCTCGGCATCGACATCCGGGATCTGCACGTCGTGCACATGCGCAACCTGCCGCCCACGCCGGCAAACTACGCCCAGCGGAGTGGCCGGGCCGGCCGCAGTGGTCAGCAGGCCCTCGTTCTGGCCTGTGCCGGCCAGCGGAACTCGCACGACCAGTACTACTTTGACCGGCCTGCGGGGATGGTCGCCGGCGCCGTTGCGCCACCAGCGTTCGATCTGACGAACCAAGACATGGTGCGGTCGCACCTGCAAGCCATGTGGCTAGCCACGACGGGGATTGACCTCGGCAACAGCATGGAGACCGTTATCGACATCCAGCAGGAGGCGTTGCCGCTGCGCGAATCGGTCGAGGCAAAGCTGACCCTTTCTCCGGAGCGCCGGGCCTGGCTGCACGAGCAGGTCAAGCAGCTTCTCAACAGCCTCGCCGAAGAGCTGGAGCAGGCCGGCTGGTACCAGCCCGGCTGGGAGGACCAGGTCCTGACGGAGGCCCCCGTGGCCTTCCGCGCCGCCTTCAATCGGTGGCGGACGCTCTTCCAGCAAGCGCGGGAACGGTTCGTTCCCCAATCTGCCTTTGCCCAGGCGGACGAGACGGCGTGGATCACGATGCGGCAAGCCTTGCGGGAAAGGGCCGTGCTGCTCAATCAAGGCGAAGGGTCCGAGCGGCAACCGGAAGAGTCCGAGTTTTACCCGTACCGGTATCTGGCGGCAGAGGGCTTTCTGCCCGGCTACAATTTCCCGCGCCTGCCGGTCTACGTCTGGGTCGAGGTTGATGATCGGGATCAGCTGATTAGCCGGTCGCGATTCATCGGGCTGGAGGAGTTCGGCCCGCGGAATCGTCTCTACCACGAGGGCCGGCGGCATATCGTGCACAAGGTCGTCTGGCGCCACGGGGCCGGGCAAGAGGTCTTGCGGTCGGCCCGGTTCTGCGCGCGGTGCCATTATGTCGTGAGCATCGGCCCGCAGGCGCCGGACCGTTGCCCGCACTGCAACGCCGCGCTCGAGGGCGGCAACCTGATTGAGCGGGATGGGCTGCTTGAGATGCATTGGAACCGTGCGGTGCCGGAGGTGCGGATCACCTCGGATGAGGAAGTCCGCCAGCGCCGACCGTACAACATCGAAACCTTCTACCACTTTGCCCAGCGCCCCGATGGGCGGCCGCTGCTCGAAACAGCCCAGGTGGAACTGGACGGAGTGGCGTATTTGCAGTTCAAGTATGCCCCCCAGGCCACCCTGTGGCGTATCAACCAGGGGCCCATGGCGGACGACGCGGGCAAGAAAACCGGCGGCTTTCGGATCGACTTGCGGAACGGGATGTGGCACCGCCTGTCGTCGAGCGCAGGGACTGCCCAGACCGCGGCTTATGCAGAGGCAGCCACACCGAATGAAGAACAACACGTGGTCACGGTGTTCCCGTACGTAACGGATACGCGGAACTTGCTGCTCATTCAGATCGAACCCAGCCGTCTGCCGTCGGGGAAGACGCCGCGGCGCCGCTTTGTCACAACCTTTGCGCACGCCCTCGCCCGGGCGATCCGCGTTGTCCACCAACTTGAAGACCAGGAGCTCGCCGTCGAAACGCTCGATGAGGACGCCGGCCGGATCCTACTCTATGAGGCTGCAGAAGGCGGGCTTGGCGTGCTGGGGCGGCTCGTGCGGCAACCCCATGCCCTCGCTACGGTGGCTCGAACCGCCTTGCAGTTGCTCCACTTTAAGGAGGATGGCAAGGACACGGAGGAAGACCGGGAGGATCGGTGCGTCCGGGCGTGCTACCGCTGCCTGATGAGCTATGGCAACCAGGCTCACCATGTGCTCCTGGACCGGTTCGCCGTACGGGATGCGTTGCTTGACCTGATCCGGGCTGGTGTCGTGCCGACGACCTATCCTGTGGTCGACGAGGCGACCTACCAGGCGATGCTGTCCAAGACGCACCCGGCTTCGAAGATTGAGCGGCTGTTCTTGCAGCGGCTGTGGGAAACGGGCCGGCGACTGCCCGATCCAGACAAGGTGCACTACCTGGTACCGGACGCCCAGGTCGAAGCAGACTTCTACTATACCATGACGACCGGAGCCGACGTGTGCGTGCTCTGCCATGGCGGCGTCCACAACGATCCGCAGGTCCAGGAAAAGGACCGGATCCGGATCGCGAAGCTGCAAAACTTGGGCTACCGCGTGATCGTCGTGACCGAGGCGACGCTGGACGAGGTTCTGGCGACTTACGAGGATGTGTGGGGCGCCGGTACCGGACCAAAGGACGCCTGACCTGAGCCGAACCGGCTCTTTCGGACCGGGGCGGTGCCCACCGCCGGGTGATGGCCGCCGCCCTCGCGGGGTGGGCGGGCGGGCAAGGGGCAGCGGGCATCGCCCCTCGACGATTGGGGACGCCCCCACGGCCCCCTGGCCCGAAGGTCAAAGCCGCTGCCCCCCGCCCAACGGCGCCAGGGTGGGCGGGCGGGCGAAGGACGACCGCCCGATGCCCACGGGGCCCTAAAAGGTGACGGCCCCCATGCCCAGGACCGTCGCCCGCCCGGGCAACCGGCCAGCCCCCGGCGGCCCGAGGGCGGGACAGGAGGTCGGCCACCATGCGGAAGCCACTTGTCATCGCGCTCATCGCGCTGCTCGTCCTCGCCGTCGCCGGGGGCGTCGCTTATACCCTGCTGCCCAAGGGCAAGCCCGCCCTGGCCGAACCGCCCCGGGCGGAGGGGGCGCAGGGCGATGGGAAGACGGGCGGCAACGAACAAGTCGCCGCGCCGAAGCAGTGCTTGGATGTCGAGCCCAAGCCCGTTCGGTACAGGTTCGATAGCCCGGACTTCCCTGTCGGGAAGCTGGGCGAGTGGTACGAGGTGAAGAACGAGCAGGGACAGACGATTCTGCGGGTGAAGGTGGACATCGAGGATGCCGTTGCGTTGGCGGGAACGGACAAGGATGTGAATGTCCGGGCGCTGTTTCGGCTGACCCTGGACAACCTGACCTGCCGACCCTTCGAGTGGGATGTGATGGGAACGCAGGGGATTTGGTATGGATTCCGGCCAAAGTCCAAGCTTCGATCCGTTGAAAGCGAGCTTGATGGATGGTATACCGAACCTACCCCTACCGGCACCACTTGGGGCATTTTCTTGGCGCGCAACGGCAAGATCGTGTATCCACCTGAAGAAGAGGCTAGCGTCCCTGACTTCGAGGAGAATGAACGTATCTTCATGGAGCGGTACAAGCTGCGGGTTCCCGAGGAATTCCCTGCTAAGGAGTTCCCGCCGGGCCGGAGCACGGGGGAGTTCTACATCGGGCTGCACGATGTGAACGGCGCAACCAAGGGCATTTATCCCGATAACTCTCACCTGGGGCCCAAGGGCGACGGGCATATCCCGCTGGTCCTGGGCGGGTACATGGGATTCGCCAAGATCGACCTGGGGACGGGGAAGGATTGGGCGCGGCAGTTCGTGGGCGACCCCGATGACCCGAAGATGCAAGACCCTACCCAAAGCAGGCTTCTTAGCGCGGAGCGCAAGACAGCGCAACAGTAACACCTAGACCAGTACCTCGCGGGCATTGGGCAAAGGGGGCCGATCCGGCCCCCTTTGCCTGTTGAAAGGAGGTTCACTGTTTATGTTCCGACCGTGGCGTCAACGCAGTTTCTCCACCGCCTCCCGCAACCGCCGCTGCGCCACATGCGCGTAGATCTGGGTCGTCGCCACCGTAGCATGGCCGAGCAGGTCTTTGATGACCAGTAAATCCACGCCTGCTTCCGCCAGCCGCGTGCCGAAGGTGTGCCGGAGCTTGTGGGCGCTCGCTCGCCAGAGCCCGGCCCGGACCAGGTGGCGCTTGACGGCAACCTGGGCTGCGTTCTTCGTCAGGGCCTGGCCGGTGAGCGTCCACCAGAGCGGATCCTGCGGCGCCTTCGGCTTCTTCGGGCCGGGCCAGGTTGCAAGATAGCGCAGCAGGGCTTCCTTCGTCCGGCGGTGGAGGGGGAGGAGGCGTTCCTTGTCGCCCTTGCCGATCACCCGCAGGGTGTCCTCGTCAAAGTCCACGTCCCCGTACCGCAGCCCCACGGCCTCACTGATCCGCAGGCCCTGATACAGCAGCAGCGTGATGAGGGCGTGGTCGCGCTCCTTGAGCCGGGCGTGGTGGGCTTTCTGTCGCGGCGTGAGGCCCTCGTCCGAGAGGACGATCCGCAGCAGGCGCTCGGCCTCGGCCTCGGAAAGGTAGACCGGCAGCCGCTTGTGCCGCTCGCCCCGGACGGGCCGTTCCAGGCCGGCAAAGGGATCGCGGGGCAGAACGCCTTCCGCGACCATCCACCGGAACCAGCCGCTCACCGTGCTCCAGCGCCGGTCCCGGGTCGCGGGCGCCAGCTCCCGGTCGGCCAGGTGGGCGAGCCACCGCCGGGCGGCGTCCCGGTCGAAGCCGGCCAGGTCCGCGTCGGTCAGATCCTCGGGTTGCTTCCGCAGCCGGCCGGCCAGCCAGCGGCAAAAGTCGGCCAGGTCGCGGCGGTACTCGAGGAGGCTTGCGGTTTGCAGGCCCCGTTCGACCCGCTTCGATTCGACGTACTGTTCGGCTCGCAGGGGGAGAGAGCTCAACGCGGGGCCTCCCTTCGACGAAAGCTGGCAAGCGAGAAAGCTGGCAAGCGAGGCGGTCCGCATGACGGCCGCCTCACGACCCGGACGCCACAGGCACGGTTCTACGGGGTGTTGTTTGCATCGCCCGCCAGCTCCCGCTCCATCTCCTCCCGGGAGGAGCCCATCCTGAACGCTTCGGCATCGATCCGCAAGAAATCCAGCAGGGACCGTCGTGAGAGCACGCGCGCCTCAAAGTGTCCGGGGCCCCGCGCTTCCAGAATCAGCATCAGCAGATCGCCAGGCTTGACGCCCACAGCCTTCCGAAAGGGCACCGGCAGCGTGAGCTGGCCTCTGTCCTGGACCCGAAGGACAGCCACGGCCCGCACCGGCACTTCCTCCTCGTGGCCCCACGACCGTGGGCCGGTAGGGCACCTTTTGCCACCGCCCGTGGCGCCCCTTCCGCTCGAGTCGTCCCTCCCTAATTCGGTAAGGCTGCCCAGTCGCCTCCGTTAATGCGGCCAGGGTATCTTCCACCGCGGCCTGGGTCCAGGCCGGCCAGGCGTCCTCCCGCCAGCTGAGCAGCCATAGCAGCGCCTGCTCGGCGCCGAGCACCAAGGACCGTTCTAAATGCTCGGCGGCTGCCGCTTCCACGTATGACTCCGGGGGCGGGGCATCGAAATCGGCCGATCGGGGTCGGGAGCCCAGCCGGAACATCGCTTCGGCCGCGGTGGCCACATGAATGCTCGCCTCCCAGAGCCGGTGCGTTCCCGGCATCGCCGGCACCGTGAGGGGCTGCAGGCCCTGGCGCTTCTGCGGCGCCTCTCCACGGGCGAAGGCTTCGATGTCCTGGCGACGCCACACCGGCCCGGACCGGAGTACGACCAAGGGCGCGGGTAGGAGGCCCCGGGCGTGGTAGACCGACACTCGGCGCCGGTCCCAACCGAGCAGTTCTGCAACTTCTGCGACCCCGACCAGGTCCATGCTTTCTCCACCTCTGTTGTCGTTGGCAACAGCGTGCCACGACCATCCGATTGCGTCAACGACCTACTTGGGCGATTAGGATCGGAACATGCGCCATATACTCTGAGACAGCGGTGACTTTATTGAAAAGCCACCGGGCGGGGGGTACGATGATAGGGCGAGGTGATCGGGCCGTGGCAATTGTCAAGATCCTGCAGCGGGGACAGATGACCCTGCCCAAGGCCATCCGCGAGCGCGTGGGCCTTGAGGAAGGGGACGACGTGCTGGTGTACGTCAACGGCGAGGGAGAGATCGTGCTGTACCCGCTGCCGCGGCCGCGGAGTCTCAAGGAGCTGGGCAGCGTGCTCAAGATCGACCGGCCCGTGGACACGGGGGAGGCCCGGGAAGCGATCCGTGCATCCCGTGCTCGGCGGTGGGGCGAAAAGCAGGGCGTGGACGGGGCGGGCACAGAGGCGCTGGCGCAGGCGGCCGTGGGCCGGGAATCGGCCGAGGACCGGGTGAGGGAATAGCTCGTGAGCACGTGGTTGCTCGACGCCAACGTCATCGTGTATTGCCTGGCTCGCCATCACATCCTGTCGAACCCGCGGGTCGCCCACCTTCACGAGCGCCTGGATGCGCTCGACCGGGCCGTGGAGCGGGCCATCGCCGCCGGGCACCGGCTGATCGTCACGCCGGTGGTGGTCGCCGAGGCGCTTTACGTTTTGGAGGGCGCCTACCGTTACAGTCCTCCCGAGGCGGTTTCGGCCCTTTTGCAATTCGTCCGCGCCCCTGAGGTCGACGTTGAAGACGAAGAGGCCGTGCTGGCCGGACTCCGCCATCACGCGGCGGGACAGGTCGACTTCGTGGACGGATACCTGGCAGCCCGGACGACAGAAGAGGACGTCCACCTGCTCACGAATGACCACGCGATTGCGAGGCGTACCGATGCCCGCGTTGTGGAGTGGTAGGGACCCTGTCCCGGGTCGACCCTAATCGCGGGGAAGGGGGGCGAAATGCGTGATTACCTTGGCCCGGGTGGGGCCGCGCGGTCTGGTCACCATTCCCGCAGCCATGCGGCAGGCCCTGGGGATCCAACCTGGCGACACGCTCCTTTTTACCGCGGACGGGCCTGATGGGGGCCGGTTTACCGTCATCCGAACATCGCGTCCCCTCGCCGAGTTCTTTGCCCGGCACCAGGTCGAAGGGCCGGTCCCGGCGAGCCTGGAGGAGCAGGTCGCCGAGGACATCGCGTGCGACGTGGTCAGCGACAGCTGAAACTGGAGTGGGGGGTGGGGCGATGCGGAAGTGGGTCGGTTTGCTCGTTCTGGCCGGATTGCTCCTCGCCGTGGCGGGACCGCTGGCAAGCCAGGATACGCCTTCGGAGGCCGCAAGCAAGTACACGAAGGCGGTCGTCGTCCGCGTCGTCGACGGGGACACGATCGACGTGCGATGGGTTTCGGGGCCGCGGCTGCCATCGAATCGGATCCGGATGATCGGCGTGAACACCCCCGAGAGCACGACGCGAGTGGAGCCGTACGGAAAAGAGGCGGCAGCCTTCACGAAGAAGCGCTTGCAGGGCCGCACGGTGTGGCTGGAAAAGGACGTCTCCGAGAAGGACCGGTACGGCCGGGCCCTGCGCTACGTGTGGCTGAAGGAACCGCCGGCAAAGCCCACGTCCGCCCAGGCCCGGCAGTTCATGTTCAACGCCATTTTGGTGGCCGAAGGCTATGCCCAGGTCGCCACGTTTCCGCCCGACGTGAAGTGGACGAAACTATTTGTGGACCTGCAGCGGGAGGCCCGGGCGAAGGGGAGAGGGCTCTGGAGGCCGGCCAAGGCGTCCGTGCCGGCCGGGGCGGTGAAGGGGAGCGGCGGCTACAGCTGCCCACGGGGATATCCCGTGAAAGGCAACATCGCGTCCAGTGGCGAGAAGATCTACCACGTGCCGGGTGGTGCGTACTACGCGAAGACAAAGCCTGAATACTGTTTCCGGACCGCTGCGGACGCCCAACGAGCAGGTTTCCGCCCATCCTCGCGTTGAATCCGCATGATGGCGTGGGAGGCCCTGACGAAACCGGGTCAACTCCACCTGGCCCGAGGGAGGGGGGCTCCGGTGAGCGAAGACAGGGCGGAGCGGATCGGATGGCTCATCGTCCTGTTGCTGTTCGGAGGCCTGATCCTGGCCGCCTACCGGGCGGACTGCAATGCGGCCCGGGAGGAACTCGGCCGGATGCTCAACGACCTGGAGGACACCTACATCGAGTACGAGGTTGCCGATGACCCGCAGCTAAAATGGGCCTACCGGATCCTGTACGAGGACAAGAAACGCCGGTACGAAGCACCCCGGGAAGCTTACCGGCAGTACCTGCGCGAACGTTGCAACAAGCTGTGGGGATGGCCGTAGTCGCTGCGACCTGGTCCGTGAGTGCCTCGAGCTCCGGGGTCCGCAACCTATGGGGGCGATCAACATGAGGCTAGTCCTACCACTTCTAGCCTTTACGCTCCTCCTCGCCGGCTGTGGGAGCAACTTGCAACATGCCAACCAGCAGCTCGAGCAGCCCAAGAAGGAACGGGCGGAGTTGGCAAAGATTGGACTTGCCCCGGTTTAGTGGACACCCCGATACTTGGGGCGTAAGCCCCGGAAAGGGTGATCCCCATGCCGGCTACCAAGCCGCCGTATCCTCCCCAGTTCCCGGCCCCCGGCGGCCCCGACTCATGCCGGGACCGCCGAAGCCCGTCCGGCGCTCACTCCGGGTCGGCCCACGGCCAGAGCCCGTGCTCTCGCATCACGCGCTCTGCCTCTTCGATGCGTCGCTCCCACGCCTCATCCCACAAGTGCCTCTCTAGGACCCGAGACCGCCACTCATCGGCGCTCAACCCATCGGCATGGGCCCGCATGGCGTCTGGCAGTAGGGCGCCCCAGACATGGACCGGCAGCCCAAGATCCTCTGCGCGTCGCATGGAGTCCATGATGCGGACAGTCAGATCATCGTCGGCCATCTTTGCCATCTCACGGGTCGCCCGCTCCTCGATCTGGAGCTCGATCCATGGTTCAATGGTGCCAGCCAGCCAGACCGGACCCATCGCCAGCTCCTCATCGGGCGGGGGGAGCTTGCCACGGTGATGCCACTGGGCGACGGTCTGCCGCCGCTCGCCCAGAGCCTCCGCGATCTCCGCGATGCCGTATACCTTGCGCTCTCCCATTACGCGATCGCCTCCAGCACATCATCGTAGTCGATCTCGACCAGCTGGCCGCCCAGCACCCGCCAGAACCCGCGCTCCTCCTGGCGGCTGCTCACCGCGAAGCGGTACTCATAGATGGCGCCCTCCTCAAGGTCGATGGCCCACTCCATGGTGCGGTAGACATTGGTCCGGCGCGTGGTCACGTCCCGACGGCGGACGAACTCACGCGCCAAGCCGTACTTGGGATCCCGCCCCGTGATCCGTGCCACCCAGTTGGTCGAACGACTGTAGACATACCGCTGAATCGTCGTCGCCTGCATCGGCACCGCCGCCCCGTGGTGTAATCTCTGATTACATTGTGCTGGCCTTGGCCCATGGTGTCAACAGAGATCACACAATTTTTCGTCCGGCGCCGGCCCGGCGTTGGCTCGCGTGCCAATCGCGTGCCAAAGAGCCGGGGACAGGGGCCCGAATCGGGGTCCATGGAGAAGGTGGAGAAAACGAAAAACCCGCGCCAGACAATGGTTTGTCGGTCTGGCGCGGGTTTGTCCGGTGCCCTTGCGGGAGCCGGATTATGACTGCCCATTGTGCTGTAGTCGGCCATGGCTGCACGGGCAATGGGTCGGAGATGGACCACAGAAAACACGGGCGATTTGTCCGCTACGCCTGCAGCGTCCTGGCCGGGGCGTTACGGTGAGGTCAGGAGGTGTTTTGCTGTGGAGAGAGTACGCCACGAGGTTAACCAGGGTAGCGTTGCGACGACCGGAGATTCGGCGACGACCGTGACGACCAGTACGCCGGAAGCGCTCGACCGGTTGCCGACACTGGTCCCGGTCCGGGCTGTGGCCCGCAAACTCGGTCTGAACGAGCGGACGTTATACCACTACGCCCGTACGGGTGTGGTGGGAAGTTACCGGTTGGAGGGCCTGGTCATGTTGGACCTCGAAGAGGTCGCTGCCTGGCTCCAGGCGTCGTACCGCCCCCCCAAGCGGTCGGGTTAATATGGCTTGTTGAAGACGGTGGCCCGGTCCGTAACTCCGGACCGGGCCATTGTTGCTTTGCTGGCTGAGGTGGCCGCTGTGAGCGGCCAGGGGCCGGGTGGAACGGTTCTGCTCATGGGCGGGATGTCGGGGTAGCCGCTGTGTGCGGCCAGGGAACATGCGATCGATCTGAGCGTGGGAGCATTGCCGGGGCATCTCTTTCATTCAACAAAATGTTCATTTGGTGCAACGATTAATTGGCCTACAAGGCCCCTTTCAAAGCGCCCCCTATCCTTCGGGCGGCCGCTAAGGCGCCGGACCCGCTCGTTGGCGCGGTATCGGCGCACCTCGTTACGGACTTGTTTGCACGTTGAGCCGACCGGGCGGCGAAATCATGAGAATGCACCCCGCCCCAATCCTCGGGGCGGGGTGTCGGCCGTTTAATTTGCAACAGCCTCCTTACTGATGGTGATCTGGCCGCGCCGGCCCAGACGCACGAGCTCCACGGTCGCGACCTCCCTATCGGTCACATCGGCCGGATCACATAGCCCGCGGGCTGAGCCCTGGTACGGCCTGCGAACGGGGCGATCCGGTGCGCACCACAATCGTCCGGGCAATACGGTCGTGAAGGGCCTGTTTGCGGGGTGTCCAACCTGCCATAAGAAACCCAACACCCAAGGTGAAGTATGATGCAAGCTTGGAATAGTGCCGGGCCGTTGCATCACCAAACGTCAGCGGGGTCCCGTCATCGGATAGGGTGCGAAGTCCCACAAGCCACTTGCCCACAGTGGCTTGAAGCCGGGAACTCTCCATCATTGCATAGTAAAACCAGGTGCCAACCCAGTACCCCAGCGGCCCCCGGACCAACCCCGTCACGACTTCGGGCGTCGCGATCGTCGCAAGGACTGCGTCGAACAGCACAAAAAGGACACCAAGGACCAGCCCATCGATCCAGTACGCGGCTGCCCGATGCCAGAACCCCGCATAGACGAACCGCTCTTCCATCACCACCACCCCCCTATTGAACCGGCAACCGTCCCGGCGGGTCAGAATCCAACTAGGCTTTGGCGGATGGAAAGGTCCACCTGGCGTACCCGCTCCACGGACACGACCAGGTGCCCGAGCATACCAACTAGCACCAAAAGCACCAACGCCACCACAAGCGCCTTCCTCCCCATTCACGACCCCCCTCCTCGCCGTTTTGGCGCCTGGTGGAACCTGCCGGTTACGCGGGCCGCGCCCGCCACTGCAGAACGTCAGGAATGACGTGGGATCGCAAGACCCGCTCCAATGCCCCCTGTCCCCCGCGGGCGGTGTAATAAACTGGTGCATCGGCCAGTTTGTCGAGCAGGTACTGCGTTTTATGGCTCCCGTAGGCCGTCACGTAGACGATGGCATCGTAACGGCCCGTCAGGGTCGAACGGACCTCGTGGGTCCGGGCCGCGTCCACGAAAATCATTTCCGCGCCAAAGCGGCCAAGCACCGCCCGGTAGCCTGCCTCCCGCACGGGATCGCCGCAAAGCAAGATCCGGCAACCCTCGAGCGGTTTATAGCCAGCCAATTGATCGTTTGCAGCCTGCAGTGCATCAAGCTCCGCCCGGAATTCCCGCACCATTTGCCGGCACGCCTTGGCGACGCTCCGCAGGACCTGGTGCAGCCGGTCCCTTTCGGCTTCGGCCCGTTCGGCCCGGGCTTCGGCCTCGCGGACCAGCTCCTCCGCCAGCTCCATCGCCTCGACCGATGCGTTAAAGCGCGGATACCGGGCCATGCGCTGGCGCCAATCCGCCGTGTCCTTGAGCCACTTTGTCCAGACCTGCTGCCAAGCTGGGTCATCAATCTCATGGCCCATGGCCCACATGAGGCCCAGGGCAAGACCCTGTTCGGGCCGGCGTTGCACCAGGGCCATGACCGTGGCCGCATCAGGCCGGCCCGGCGAGCGGGTCCAGTGCCGGGTGATCTCCGCGATGAGACGGGTCAACAGGCGGTGCGAGCGGACCGCACGTTCCCAGACGCGGTCTCGCAGATCGCCCCGGCGGGATGGAGGTTGCAGGGGTATGCGCTGCAGCAAGAGCAGAAGGCTCGCCTGATCGAGGACTTCAAGGGCGAGATGAAGGCCCCCCACCTGTTGGATGGCGGGAGGCACGTGGTCCTGTGCGTCCGGCACAGCAATCCCTCCTCCGAGGCGTGATCACGGTGTTGGCGTGGAACCAGCAGGGATGGGCGTGGTCGCCGGCGCCGCGGGCGCAGTGCGCAACACAACGGTGCGGGCAACCATGTCATGGAAGCCCTGCTTCCGAGGTTCGAAGGCGATGCTGAGATAGCCGATGCCGAAGCTGAACGCGTTGAGAAAACGCCCGAAATGACGAACTGTGGCACGACCAAAACCAATGCGCTGGCCCTTCTCGTCCGTCACGCGCAGCCCGAGCGCCCGCTTCCCAAGGGTGGCCTGGGAGATCGACGACTCTAAAAAGGCGAAGTAGAGCCAGACCGCGATGTGCGAGATAAGGGTGGCAGCCCATTGCGGAAGTTCCGGGATGGCGGCATAGAGGACCGCGAACCCTAAAAAGCCTACGGCGTTGAGCACCACCCCATCGATCAAATAAGCCACCAGGCGGCGCCAAAAACCCGCATAGATCATCCCGCCCACCTTCCCCTCCCGCGTCCGGAACTTGCCCAAAATGCAAAGGGAGTGCACCGCCCTTGAGGTGCACTCCCTGCGGGAATTGGCTGTTTAGTTGTCCGGTAATATTCTAAAGGAAGGCAGAAAGCGGCGCCAGAGGGCGCCGCTTTCTGCTACCGGATCCGCTCGACGATGCTCCGCCCCGCCTCATCCAGGCGGACGGTGTAGGCGGCATCGGCCACCTCCGCCAGGTCCTGATTGTGCGTCACCATCAGGATCTGGCGGCCGAACTCGCGGCTGACCGTGGCCAAGAACGCCGCCAGCCGCGGCGCCAGGTCGGCGGAGACGTGCTTACCCGGCTCGTCGAGCAGGGCCGGGCCGCCCAGGCCGGTGGCCCCCTCTAGCAGGACGAACCGGAGGGCAACCGACACGACGTCCGCAACGCCCCCGCCGTGGGCGTCGAGCGGATGGCCGACGAAGGCCGGCCCGGCATCGGGCTGGGTCCGCACGAGGATCTCCGCCACGGGCCGGCCCCGGCTCTCGCCCATCTCCACGGCCAGAGCGAGGCGGGAACCGAAGACCGCCTGCAAGGCCTCCGTTCCCATCCGCTCCGTCTGGAGCCGGGCCGTCTCCCGAGCCGTCTCACCGGCCATTTCAAACAGGGCCCGGACCTTGCGCAGCTGCTCGGCCCGTGCCTGGGCGTCCTCGCGCCGGCGCAGAAGTTCTTCCCGCCGGCGCTCCAGCGCCCGCTGGGCCCCTTTCCGCTGCTCAAGGGCGGCCCGGGCCTCGCGGACCCGAGCCGCCACCGAGCCAAAATCAGAAGGGGGCCTCATCGGCCTCATCCTCCATCAGGTCATCAAGATCCGGCATCAGATCGTCGTCGTCGGAAATGCCGGCCATTGCCTCGTCGTCGGGGACGGGGACGAGCTCGTCCTCGCTTCCACCACCCACGTCGTCAAAGAGCGAGACGGGCGTGGGCTGGCCGGGCATGGGCCCCTTCGCCCTGTCCGGCTTCGCCGGCACGGGCTCTTCCGGCAGCTCCACATCCTTCGGCGAAAGCTCCCCCGCAAGGAGCTTTTCGGCCTGGTCGAGGAGCCGACCGACCTCTCGCTGCAGACGGCTGATCTCGCCCGCAATGGTCTCGGGCGAGACCCCCTCCGCCTGCATCTCCGCTCGCAGCCGCGCCTCCACCTGGCGCAGCTGCTCAAGGCGTCCCTCGGCGCTGTAACGCGCCGAGCGGGCCCGCTCGAGTTCCGCCTGCAGCCGCTGCAGGCGATCCTGAATCGCCTCCGGCACGGCGGCTTCCCCCTTTCTTTCAACCCGTCCGGATGGGCTGCCCGCAGGTCGGGCAGACACCGAGTCGGGCGAGGGTTTGCTGATACGCCTGCTCGGCCCGGGCCGCCACTGCCCGGGCCTGTTCGATCTGCCGCTCCAAGGCGGCCCGCTCGCCGGCCAGCTCCTGCCAGCGGACGGCCAGCGGCCGGAGCCGCTCGAGCCGCCGGGCAAGGGCATCGGCCTGGGCGACCACCTGGGCGGCCGGTTCGACCCGCGCCCACTGCCGGGCCGCTTCAGCCAGTTCCGATCGTTGCCGGACCAGGTCCTCCCAGGCCTCGGCAATCTGGCGCAGCCGCGCCAGCCGCTCGGTCCGGCGGCCAAGGGCCGCAAGCAGCCGCTCGGCGACGGGCAACCCGGCCGTTCGGGCGAGCACGTCACGGGCCTCAAGCTGGGCGCGGACTGCCTCGTCAAGCCCCGCCGCCAGGCTGAGCAGCTTCTGGCGCCGCGCCTCCAGCGTTTGGGCCCGGGCCATGACGGCCTCGGCGGCCGGGACGCCGGCCAGCCGGGCCAGGGCCGTATCCGCCTCTTGGCGGCTTTGCAGGACCGCCGCATGCTCCCGGGCCAGGCGGCCGAGCCGCTCGGCCCGATCGTTGCGGGCCTGGGCGGCGGCCACCAGCGCCTCCGCCGTGCGAACCCGCGCCTCCTCCTCGGGCAGGTCGGCATAGGCCGCCAGCTCGGCCTCCAGCTCGGCAATGTCCTGGCCCAGCCGTGCCCCCTCGCGCTCCGCGGACTGCTCGTCGCGGCGGACGGCCACGGCCGCCTGGCCGAGCACGTGCACGCCCGTCAGGCGCCCGATGGCTTCCGCCTGGACAGCGCCCGCCTCAGAAAGCAGAAAGGGCGGCTCGAGCTGGCCGGCATAGCCGAGCCAGATCGCCTTGCCCCCCAGGTGCACCGGGCGGATGCCGAGCACATCGAGCACCGGCGCCGGCACGTCCCGGCCAAAGCCCTCGATGACTTCGGGCTCCTGCCCAGGCCGCTCGATGACGTACCGGTTCGTCGCGGAGGACCGCTCGCGGATCACCCGCGTCCCGTCCTCCAGCTCGACGTCCACCCGCACCTGCGACGCCCCGGCCCGGAGGATCTCCAGGCCCGCCGGCTGGTTCAGATACACCCAGCGCAAGGCCCGGAGCACGGCGGACTTGCCCGAATCGGACGGCCCGACAAGGACCGTGAGCCCCGGGGCCAAGTCCAGCGACGTGTCCTCATGGGCCTGGAAGTTTTGGAGGCGGATGCGCCGGATCTTCATAGCATCGCCTCCTCGCCGCGCTCCTGGGCCGCCGCCAGCGCCTGGGCCAGATAGGCCCGCGCCGTTTCGACCGTGGCGGGGTCGACCTGCGCCTCGGCCGCCACCCGATCCAGCAGCGTCAAGAGGCTCTCGCCCGGCTTGCGGACCTCGCGGATGGCCTCCACGAAGGCCCGCAGCTTCCGTTCGGCCTCAAGGTCGGCCGTGGCCTCCGCGTCGTCGCTGCGGATCGCCTCCGCCGGCTGAGCGCTCTGGAGCGGCAGGTCTTCGACCTCCACCCCATGTGGCCCGGCCTCGATGAGGACGGCTTGTACCGTCCGCCCCATGTCCCGCGGGTCTGCCGTGATCCGGACCAGAGCGCCTGGGTTGTAAAACAGTCGGCCTCCCCGCTCGGTGAGCGGGAAGCCGAGGTGGTTGTGGCCGGCCAGGGTCAGGTCTGCCGCCGTCCGATCCCAGATGGCCTCCAGGGGCGTGTACGGGGCGCCGGGGTAGATGGGCTCCCGCACGAGCATGCCGTGGACCACGTGGATCACCCGGTCGGCGCCGGCCTCCCGGACGACGTAGTCAAGGGCCGGATCGCGCCGGTCGATCTCAAAGTGGTACGGCGCTCCCGTGATCTGCACGGACGTGCCATCCCGCTCGAGGATGACCGGTTCCGGCCCGAGCAGCCGGTAGCAACCCACCGCAGCCCCTAGCCCCAGCATCGTGCGGTCGATGAGCCCAGGGTTTTGGCCGAGCTCATCGTGGTTGCCCGGCACGACGTAGGAGGGGATCTCCCCCATCGCCTCACGCCAGGCCTGCAGCAGAACCGCCGCGACGCTGGGCGCGGGGTGGTGGGCGTCAAAGAAGTCACCGCCGTGCAGCACAGCAGCGACCCCATGGGCTTTGGCCAGCCGGCCGACTTCCTCGATCTTGGCCAACAGGGCTGAGAGGAAGTCGTCCTTCCGGCACCGGGGCGTTTTCCCCCTCCCATGGGTATCCGTCACAAAGAGGAGGCGGACGCTCATGGCGCCACCGCCTCCCCGAGTGCCGGCACCGGGATGCCAAGCCAGGCCACGGCCAGGTCGACATCGAGCACCGGCCGGTTAAACATCACGGCGAGGGCGTGCGGATGCCAGCCCTCACTGACCATCTCCTCGAGCACCCGCAGGCTGAGCGGATCCCACGGGCGCACCGTGGGGCGGTACTGAAGCTGCAGGTGCCCGGCATCGAAGAGCCCTGTTTGCAACAGGGCTCGGCGGGCGACGACGGGGCTGATCCCCAGCCGTGCCGCCGTCGCCGCCAGGCTCCGGGTCTCCGCAAAGGTTCGGAGCACCCGGGACCGAAAAAGCTCGCGCTCGCGCGTCCTCGCCATCCTCACGGGTGGCGACAGCACGACGGCCACGATGCCTCACCTCCTCCCCGCCGGAAGCGGGGTGAAATGAAGGCGGCGGAGGCTCAGGACGCCTCCGCCGCCGACCTTAGTTGCAACGGCACCGGCCCAGCCGGCGCCCACAATCGGGGCAGATCGCCGGCCGGGACCGGCCCGGGCGAATCCGGGCGAGTGCGTCGGTACGGCGCGTCCGGGGCCGCGGCCGGCGCCGCACCCGCCCGTACCGGACATGGCGGAGCATGCCGCTCCCCCCTTTCCGGCCCCGGACGGCAGCAGGCCGGCCGGGGCGTCGTGATTTGCAGCCCACCGCCGCAGCCAGCGGTGGACCGTGCCGGCCAGGCCGATAAGCCAGCAGACCAGGTCGACGATATAGCCGACCAGCCAGCCGGCCGCGAGCGGCCGCAGGGCCGCTTCGCCCAGCCAGATCGTCACCGCGAAAGCCCACCGGTACCCCCAGGGTGCGGGAGGCAACCCGGCCTCGCGCGCGGTGGATTCGATCCTTAGGGCCGCTTCCGTTGCCTGAAGGTAACCCGCCAGGCCCGAAAACGACCCCACTGCGCCCACCACCGGCACGATCGCAAGCAGCGGGAGCACCTCCCGCCGCCGGTCGTGCTCGGTGACGGTGCGGGCGATCCGAAGTGCCTGGACACCGTATGCCATCAAATTGCAGCTCGGCGCACCCAGGCGCAGGATCGCCCCGCCCATCACCACGGTCACAATGCTCATCAGCAGACCGTAACGGCGGGCGAAGTCCAGCACATCACCCGCCAGGCTGACCTGGAAAACCCAGGAACCAACGCGGGCGATGCAGCATCCGAGCAGCGCGGCGATCAGAACGAGCCAGCTCGTCCCGGCCACCGCCTGCCCGTACAGTCGCCACAAACGGCGCCCAAGGCGCCGCATGGGATCACCTCCTTTCCGCCCGGGGCGCAAAAACAAAATGCGCCCCGCGGCGCTCGGGCCGGCCGCTTGAGCGGGCCGGTCGGAACGGCCCCGTCTGGGGGCCGCAAGCGCGCGGATGCGCAGTCGATCTGCATCCATGGTACACAAGCCTGGGCTAGGCTGGCAAGAAGTGGGCCGAAGAATCCTGCGGGCGGGTGTGCAGGTAGCGGCCCATTGTCGCAACCGATCGGTGGCCCAGCGTCACCTGGACGAGGTGCATCGGGGCGCCGCGCTCAAGGGCGTGGGTCGCATGGGCGTGGCGCAACCAGTGGGGTGATACCGGCTCGCCAAGCCGGCCGCCCGGGCCGCCCGGCGCACGATCCGCCAGGCCTGAACGGCCGACAGGGGACCGCCGGGAGCGGAACATGGGATCGGCCGGTCCGTCCCCGGGCCGGCGGAGTCGCGTCATGGCCTGCCAGGTTGGCGCACTGACCCGGACCGTACGCTCGACCCCGCCCTTCCCCACCACGTGGACGAAGCCACCATCGCCCTCCGCAGGTGTCAGGTCACGCCAGCCGCGGCGGCACACCCCGGAGACTCGCAAGCCGGCCCCGTACAGTAAGCGGACCAGTGCCGCATCACGCGGGCGCGGCGCGGGCACGATCATGCCGAGAACGGCTTGCTCGGGGATGCGGGGAGATGCGGGCGGAAAGGTGCCGTGGCGTCCGGGGAAGCCGGAGGATCGCCACCGGGTTGGTGGGCCGAAGCCCCCCGGGTGGCCAGCCAGCGGAAAAAGGACCGCGCCGTCGCAAGGTAGCGGGCCTGGGTCGCCGGGACCAGGCTTCGAGCTGCAAGGCGCTCGGACCAGGCCTGAAGATCGGCAATGGAGATAGCGTGCCACGCGGCGGAGACCGATGCCTGCAGGTCGGCAAGCGCCGCGGCGTAGACCCGGCGCGTGGTGGCGGGCCGCCCGTGCAGCCAGCTGGCCAGCGGGTCCATGGGGCGCCCCTCCGCGTGCTTTCCTCGTGCTTAAGGAAAGAGAAGTGCTCTTCTCTTTCCTACGCGCGGCGCCTCCGTAACCATCATCTCCTCCCTGCCCTTGTTTATGCCCCCCTTTATAAAGGCGAAAGGGCATGCGGAATCACCGCATGCCCTTTCAAACCAAGGTCAGAACGGAACCTCTTCTTCGGCCGCCGCAGCCGCTTCGGTTGCGGGGTCGTAGGCCGGGCCGAGGGGGGTATCCCGCCGGTGGAGCTGGCCCGCCGCCACGAGCTCTTCCAGCGCCGCTTCGACCTCGTCCAGCGAGATCTCCCGGCCGAGTTCGCGACTCGCCATCTGAGCCAGCCCGCCGAGGCCCGTCGGCTTAACGCCGCCGGCCTCGGTCACCAGGGCCAGCAGCTGCTGCGGCAACGGATCGGCCTGGTGCAGCTGATCGAGCTCCTGCCAGGGCGATCCCTGGACCCGGCCCGTGGTGGCCGGCACCCGCACCCGAACGGGCACGGTACGCCCCTGGGCGGCCAGGCAGAGGTAGCCGTCCCCGCTGCGCAAAAAGGGCAGCCGCGCCACCTCCTGCGGCCCCAGGTCCGTTTCCTGGCGGATCGCCAGGATGTCCTGCGACCGCACCGTCCGGAGCACGAGTTTCGTGTTGAGCTGCGCGGTCACGGTGTCGGCCAGCAAGGCCGGACGCTGGGTCGCCAGGACGAGGTAGACCCCGTACTTGCGGCCCTCCTGAGCGATCTCCGTGAGAATCGCCCGGGTGGCCGAGCGCACCTCGGGATTGCGGGGGGCGAACTGGTGGGCCTCATCGGCCAGCACCCAGAAGGGCGGCACGACAGGCCCTGTGGGCGGGAGCCCCTGCTCGACGGCCTCCCGGTACGCCCTCCGGCCCCGGTAGAGGGCCTGCAGTGCGTACTGGGCGACGAACTCCAGGGTCCGGCCCGGCCCGCGCAGCACGGCGGACTTGCGGGCCCGCAAAGCCGAAAGGGCCCACTGGGCCGCATCCTGGCCGCCCGAAAAAAGCCCGAGGCGGTCCAGATAGTTGAGCCGCCGCTCAAGCGCCGCCAGGGTCTCCAGCGGCGCCACTTGCTTGCCCAGGCCATCAATGTCCCGGTGGCGCTGGCGGAGCGACTCCAGTGCCCCCGCGCCGCCGCCGGTCCCTTCGGGCAGATGGGCGGCCTTCGCGACGGCGATGCGGTCGCGGAAGGTTTGCAGGTCCTGCCCCCGCTTGTGCAGGACCCCCACCGCGGCCTCCATATTCGGGGACCAGTCCTGATCCCCGAAGGCCGACGCCAAGAGCCGCCGCACCTGGTCGGTCGACAGCTGCCGCCAATCAATCGCCACGTCCTGCCCGATGGTGGCGACGACGTGGCGGCCCGCAAAGCTCTGGGCCCAGGGGCCGGCCGCCGGATGGGGCCGGGCAAAGTCCATCTCCTGGTGCGGATCCAGGATCAGGGCCGGGTGCCGCGCCGCCATCATCGCTTCCGCCAGCACCCGTAAGGCGACCGACTTGCCGGACCCCGAGCCCCCGAAAATACCGATGTGGGGGTACTCGTGTTGGTCGTCGGGATCCAGCAGGACGGGCAGCCCGGGCGCTGGTTCGGGTGCCTGCCCCGGCTCGGCGACGGGAGCCCGCTGGCGCAGATCGGCCGGCACCTGATCCGCCACGGCCTCCGTCCCGCGGACCACGCCGATCGGCCAGGCACGGTCCGGATCGGTGAGGCCAAAATGGCGCTGCAGGTCCTCCCACTCGGGTGCGATGACCCGCCCGCCCGATCGGACAGGGGTAGGCCGCTCCTGCAACAGCCGGACGGTGGCCCGGTAGAGCGCATCGCCCGCTGGGAGACCGAGCCGCCCGAGGGACTCGAGGAGGGTGTGCGCGCCCTCGGGCTGCAGCAGGCCGGGCCGCTCCGCGCCGGTCGCCACGATCTGCCCGAGGGCCCACCCCCCATCCTCCGTCTCAACGCGCACCAGGCCATGTAGCGGCCACGGCGCCCGGGTCGTGTACACCTCCGCCCCCTGGTCCGTCGTCGGACCGAGGGCGTAACCGAGCACCTCCATCGAACCGCCCCCCTTCGACGCGACGGCGCAGCGGGTGTTTCCCCCGCCGCGCCGTCGCGGTGTGGGTTTGTCTTAGCGCACCGCGGCCACGGTCGTGGCCGCACTAGGCGCCCGGTCGCCGGCACGGGACCCCAGAACATCGTCCAGGGTCACCGCCCGGGCCGCCGGGGCGCTGCAGCGGGTGCAGGTGCGGTAAGGAATGCGGGACGGGTCCACGGCAACGGTCAGCTCCGCACCGCAGCGCCGCACCTGCCCCGCCATCTCGCGGGTCGAGGCCCACCGGCGCCCCTCGGGGGTGTTAAGAGTCCGCCGGGTGCCGCAGCGGCGGCAACGAACCGTCGGGCCAAAGCGGCCCTTACGGACCCGAAGCCACCGCCCGCAGTCACACTGGTAAGCGGTGGGCCGCCGGCATAGCGCCGGCGATCCCGTGGCAAACAGCACGGGATTCCAATCACGGTGTGTGTGCACCGCGACGACGCCCGTGAGGATCTCGAGCCACTCGCGGGCAAGCGCGTCACGCCCGTCCGATTCGCGGAGACGCTCCCGGAGCGCCTCGATCCTCCGGGCCCGTTCCCGGGGCCCGCCATAGGCCGAATCGCCATGGAACACCATGGCGGTCACCTCCTCCTCGCCCCCTCTGGATCTGGGGACGGACTGTGTTTTAAAAAAGGAAGACCGGCTCCCGAAGGAGCCGGTCTTCCGAACCCCCTTTCCCCTGTGCCAGGCGCAAGGCACAGGGGTTGCGCCGGCCCAGACGCAGGAGGGGGTGAAAAGAAAAACGGCCCATCTGGGCGGATGGCACGGTGCTTTGGCACCGTGGCGGGGATGGCCGTTCAGGCCATCCAACGCGCTGCCCGAAGGCAGCCGTGCCCGACTGGGCCTTTCATCCTCAGGTTAAGTCGACATCGGGCTGTGCGTCAAGGAAGATTTCGACAGCCGCGCGAGAGAACCGCAACGCCGCACCGGGGAGGTGGACAACGAACTGAAGCAGCTCGCCTTCGAGGTTGCCGGAAAATCCAGACGTGCCCGGACCCGCCTCGGCCAACCGGACCAGGAACCGGTGCCGTAAATGCAGAGGCTCCAGCCCCAGGTATCGTTCTGAACATGTTGCCAGGCCGGGATCAGCGATGCCCCGTCCAGATGCTGGCGCGGGGCCTCGTGCAAGGAAGCCCCGCCGTACACCGCCTCGTAGATCGCTACGTAATGGCCGAACACCTTCCGGGCGCGGGGCTCGCCGACCTTGCGCACCACGTACCGCTGCCGAAACGACGCCGGATCCGTGTCGTACGCCTCGCGCAAGGCACGATCCAAAGCCCGGTCCAGAACCGACCGGCCCCAGCGTCGGGTTCGGCGAGCCGCCTCCCGCTCCGCCTGGTCCGGAAAGAGCGTGGCCGCCAGCGCATCCTCCTCTTCGGGCAGGATCAGCGCATGCACGTTCCGGTACGTCCAGTGCCGCATGGTCACCGCTGCCTCTGGGTTAACCCGCACGAAACGCGGCCACCATGCCTGCCGGTAGCGGCGGGCCGGCATGGTCTTCCGGTCCGCTCCCGTCCCGGCGGGAGAGTGGGTCGGCCGGGTTGCGCGGGCCAGGCACGTAAGCGACTGCCGCCGGACGGCCTGCCAGGAGGCGCCGGCACGCGGCGACCCAGCGGGTCAGCTGCGGCTTGCGCGGGTTGTCGTACTCGAGGCGGAACCACTGGTTGTCCGTCACCAGCACGACGGGTGCGTTGGGAGGGCTATGGCGGCGCGCCAGCCCACAGGCCAGCACAAGGGCCAGGGCCTCGGCTTCCGTCTGCGGAGGGTGTTGCAAATTCCGCGAAGCTGCTGTCAAAAGCCTGGCGGAACTTGCCTGGCGCACCTCATCCGGGCCGCGCCGGGCGTTGCCCGGCGTCTGACCGCCCGTCCTTGCGCCTTCACCGGGATCGGGACGTCCGACCCCGGCGGCCCCACCCCATGGGCCCTACTCCTCCCGATCCGCATCAGGCGGCCAAAACCGCCTTCTGCCGATCGGGGCGGAGATACGTCGTCTGCTGCTCCCGCGGCATCGGCCGCCCCGGCCGAAGCCCGCCCCAGAGGCCCATCGCCAGGATGTTCACCGCCCCCACCACGTCCCGGTGGGCCGTATGGCCGTTCGGGCAGGCGAACACTCGCCCGGAGGGCTTGTGCTCGGCCCCGCACGCGGGGCACGTGCGCGAGGTCCCGCGCTCCGGGATCACGCGCACCTCGATCCCGTGGCGGGCCGCCAGCTGGCGAAGGCGTCGGAGCAGCCGACCCCGCCGCCAGAAGTGCATCCGCTGGCGGTGCCGCCGCCCTTGCGCCCGCCGCTCGATGCCGCCCAGGTCGCCCACGTAGAGGGTGGTGACCCCCTGCTCCAGGCACCAGGCCACGGCATGCCGGGCGATGCAGCACTCCAGGTGCTCGATCTGCCGGAGGATCCTGCCCAGGGCCCGCTCCTTGGCCGCCTGCAGCCGTCGCCAGCGGCGGGAGCCCTTCTGGCACCGCGCCTGCAGCTTCTGCAGCCGGCGCAGCGTGAGGTGGTACCACCGCCACACCGAGCGAAGCTTCCGGCCCGTGAGCACCAGGTGCCGGTCGCCCGTGCTCAGGGTCAGGGCGTGCACCTCGCCCAGATCGCCCCCTGCCGCCTTGCCGGCCAAGCCCTCCGCCCGTGGCGACGGAGCCGGCTCAACCAGCGTGACATGCAGCCAATAGGCGCCGTGACGGTAGACGAGCTGGGCCTGGCGCACTCGCTCCCACGGCAGGCCGAAGGCCGGGACGACCAGCGGCTCGCGCCCCCGGCCGCAGGACAGCGCCACGCGGCCGCCCTCGAAGTGGATCTCGCGCGCCTTCCACGTCACCGCGAAGTGGCGCTTTGGCCGGTGGGGCGGCCGCTGGGCCGCGCCCTGCCGGCGGCGGAACCGCTCCACGGCCTCGACGTAGGTCTCCACCACGGCTTGGACGCTGTTGGCGGCCAGCGCGAAGTCCCCGCCCGCCTTGCGGGCGGTCGCGGCCTTGAGCTGCTTTTCCAGCTCCCGGTCGGAAAGCTTCAGCCCGGCCTCCCGCCAGGTGCGGTCGAGCTCGACGCACCGGTTCCAGACCCGCGCAGCCTCCCGGCGCAAGAAGTCGCATCGGGCCGCCTGCCGGGGCCTAAGGCGCAGCCGGAAGCGCAGCACCCGCACGGCTGTCGCGGCCTGCCCCTTGCGGGCCCGCTTGATCGCGGACACGGTTTCACCTCCTTTCGCGGCCCAAGGGCCGGAAAATGAAAAACGACGCCCTGTCCGCGGGAACGCGGCCGCTTGGGCGGCCGGCCCTCGGGCCCCGCTTGCGCGGTGCCCGACCCCCGATTCGGGGTGCGGCGTCAGAGCGCCATGCTTTGAGCAAACTTCGTCGCGTCTTCGTCCGATCCTGCCTCGCTTCGAGCAAGGAGCAGCTCAAGCCAAAGGATGGCGAGCACCCGCTCCAGGTGCGCCACCGAGGCCACTGGGGTCACCAGGACGGGGTGCCGCTTCAGCCACCCAAAGAACCGTTCGATCGCTCCCCGCAGGCGGTAGAGCCGCCGGCCCGCAGGCATCGCAAAGAGCACGGCCGCCTTTCGGCGGTAGGGCGTCCGCGGCCCGCCGATGCCCAGGCGCCGGGGCCGGGCGAAAAGGCGTACACCCGCTTGGGCGTAGGCCCGGGCAAGCCGCTCGGAATCGTAGCCCCGGTCCGCCAGCAGCACGGTCAAGCCCGTGCCGCGGAAGAACACCCGGCTTTCGCGGACGGCCGCCGGCGTGAGGACGAAATCCCGCAAAAGGCCGGACGGCGTGACCACGGCATGGAGCTTGAGCTCGCAAAAGAGGCCGAATGGCCGGCTCCAGCCCCAACCGCTGCCCCTTGCCCGCGTCCGGATCCCTGTCGCATCCATTGCCCCGATCCAGGATGGATCGACCCGCCGGGAGAGCCTGCGGCAAAGGAGAAGCAGTTGTGGCCCAAGGCGCCGGAGCCGCCGGCTCAGCGTGGCGACCGACGGCGCCTTCGGCAGGCCCAGCGCTTCCACGAGCGCGGGGCTTGCCTCAAGAAGCCGCACGAGGTGGCGCAGGCTGCGGGCCTGAAGGCGGGCGCCGATCACCAGGCAGGCCACGATCTGGGCGTCTGTATAGCCGGCCGGTCCGGGGCGGCGCGCCGCAGACGGGAACCACTGCTGCAGGATAGACAGAAGTTGCGGCGAAATCATGAGAATGCACCCCGCCCCAATCCTCGGGGCGGGGTGTCGGCCGTTTAATTTGCAACAGCCTCGTCTGCGATGCGGCCCGCACCCGGCGGCTCGTCCAGTGCCCATCCTCGCTCACGGCCGCGGCCCGATACCGGCCGCCACGGGCTGGCGCGGCATCCGCGAAGACGACATAGGGCGACGTGGCGCCCGCCCCCCGAGCGGCCAGCTCCCCCCAGCACCCTGGGCAGACCGGCCGGCCGTTGAAGCGTTCTGGGGCAGGGCTCTGGCAAAACACACAGCGGGGTGTATGGCGCGTGAGGATGATGCGGTCGCCATCGACGGCGATGTGCACCGGATCCTTGCGCCCAATGCCTGCCGCCCGCCGGGCCCAGGCCGGGAGGTACACGCGCCCCATCCTGTCGATGTCCGTCCGACCGTGTTCCAACACAACCCCTCCTTTGGCCGGTGGTCATGCCGATCCGGCACGGCGCCGGGTCCCGGCCCGCACGGTGGCATCGAGCCATCCGCTCGAGCGGGGTAAAGCGGCCTGGTGGTGGGCCGATACAGTGATCCGCCATCCGGTCAGGCGGCTGGCAAGACGTACGTTGCGGCCGTGGGAACCGATGGCCTGCGCCACATAGGCCGGGGGGACAATGACCAGGGCCTCGCCCCGGTCCGGATCGAGCACCACCGCATCAACAGGGACGGGGGCCAGGGCATTCTGGACGAACTTTGCCGGATCCGGATCCCAGCGGATCACCTCGATCCGCTCGCCCGCAAGGCTCTCCCGCAGGAGGGCGATCCGGTACCCGCCAACGCCCACGCAGGCGCCGACCGGGTCCTGCCCCATGTCGCCCACCACAGCGACCTTGGCCTGCTCGCCCGGGGCACGCACGATACCCAGGATGCGCACGCCCCCGGCCGCCACCTCGGGCACGATCCGCTCAAGCAGCCGGGCCACCAGTTGCGGGTGAGTGCGAGAGACCTTGAGCTCGGCCAGTCCATCCCCCAGGTCCGTGCGGGCAAGCAGGTAGACGGGCAACAGCATCCCCGGCTCGTAGTTCTCTCCCGGGATCTGCTCGCCGGCCGGCAACAAGGCCAGAGCGCCCCCCACCTCGATCCACACGTCGCGTCCACTGATGCGCTCGACCCGGCCCTGCAAGAGCTGCCCAGGCTCGACCTCGAGCTGGCCGCTCTCCAGCCAGCGCTGGATGCGCCGGAGGCTGCGGCGCAAGGTCTGTTGCACCGGCTCGTCGTTGGCCGGCTTCCCGTCGTCATCGCGTACTTCAAAGACACCCCGCCCCGGATTCCACGCCACCACCAGCGGGCGGCCTGCCGCCTGGGAGACGGCCGCTTCGAGCAGTCGCAAGATGGCGTTTTGCCGGGCTCGGTCAAAAGCTTCAAACGCAAGCGCCATCGGCCGGCTCCTTCCCCTCGCCGGTCGCCAGCACCAACCAAAACAAAAGGCGCCATGCGATCACTCGCATGGCGCCCTCAAGGCGACGGTTCCGTTGTTTTCTTTCCTTTGCCTAGGTTAGCATAGTCGGGCCCATTCCTCAAGGTCACAACATGGCCGCCATCATGGCCAGGCCGAGCGTGGCCGCTGCACCGTAGAGGGCGCTGCCCACCAGCCGCTCGCGATCGGGCGCCTCACTGAAAGCCCTCGCCCCATCGGCGGCATACACGCCAATCCAGGCCCCGGCGAGCAGCACGCCCAGAAGGGGCACCAGGATCGCCACAACACAAAGGGCTGCGCCCACAACGTGAAGCCGCACCGCACGCCCCGCGACATGCTGGGCCGCCTCCAAAAGTCCGTCGGGGTTCAGCGCCTTCCGGGCCCAGGCCTCAAGCCCCACGGCGAGGACCAGGGCAACAGCCGCTGCCAGCACGCCCCCTGCGATGGCACGCCCGGCGGAAAGGCCCACAGCCGACCCGGCCACCGATCCCAGCATCCGGCCAAGGCCCAAGTCCCGCAAAAGCGGATCATCCCGCAAAAGGCCGTCGCTGACCGTGCGGGCCACCCAGCCCAGGAGCACCGTCTGGGTTCGCAGGGCGAAAAGACCGAGGAGGACACCCGAAAGGACCGCATGGGCAGCCAGCTTGCCGCCGGCAAGAAGCCAGGGATTGGCCTCGGCCCGGGCGGTCAGATCGGACCCGATTGCCGCCAGCCCTTCCGTCGCTGCCCCAGCGTTCTGAGCCTCGGCGGGCGCACCGCGGTCCGAGCCCGCCGGCGCCGCTTCCTGCGTCGAGTCGTCCGTTGTGTCAACCGCCTTTGCCTGCTCGTTCTCCACGACGACCACCTCCTGCATTGGCCTTACTTACTTGGCCGAAACCAGGCGCCAGGCCAGAAGGCCGGCCAGCAAGCCCGCCCCGACCCCCACTCCCAGCGGCAAGCCCCATTCCGATGCCAACACCTCGTCCGGCAACTGCTGGACCATCGAGACCAGCCCGGATGTCGCCGCCGCTTCCAGCACCACCGGTCGATCCAGCGGAAGAGTCCAGGTGACGGTGCGGCCGTCCTCACTCAGCGCCGCGGGCCCCTTGAGGGAGGCGGGATCCACCCGGCCAGGCAAGGTCAGGCGGAAACGCATCCGCATCCCTGCCAAGGCCAGGTCGAGGACGTCCTCGGCCAATGGGTCGTCTGCGCCTTGGGCGGCAAGGATCTCCATCACCTGCGCCCGCAAGGGCTTGTCGAGCCGCGCCACAAACCGGTATCGCCGACCGAGCCAGCCGCCGGCTTCTTCCAGCTCGAGCTCCGACCAGGCCGACGGGACCTCGATCCGGCGTCCATCCGGCAGAGCGAGCGACTGCGGCTCCCGCAAGACCTCAAAGGCCTCCCTGGCGCTCGGAAAGTGCACGACCACCCGCACGCCTCGAAGGCGCCCTTCCTCGACCTCCTCGACCTCCACCCGCCGCCCCTCAAAATCCTCACGTAATGAGGCCTCAATCGATTCGAGATCGGCGGGGCCTGCGAGGTCGTACAAAGCGGCGTCCATGAGAACGGTGGCGTCGAGCTGTGCCTGGCCGTTCTTCGCGACCGTCAGTCCGATCTGCTGTTCCATCCCCCCGCAACCCGCCAGCAGGACGGTCGCCGCGAGTACCAGGCTGAGTTTCAGGGCGGACCTCCCGCGTCGCTCGCGGCTTGGCCAACTCGGTAACCCGGACAATGCGCATGCCCCCTGCCCAGAACCTGTCCGGCTGCGTTCGCTCGAGGTGTTTACGCTCGCGGACCATCCGCCGGATCCGCTTCTCATGCCGCCACCACGCCAACGGCAACTCCCACCAGCCTCGAGGAACAGGGTCGCCAGGCCGAAGCGGGGAGCCGCTGATGAGCCCCGGAACATCGGCCACGGGCGGCAACGTGCACGGGACCTCCCGGCCTTCGGCCACCGTGCGGATGAACACGTGACCGGCCTCCTGGGCCGCAATCGGCTGCAGGTCGCCGATCCGCGCCGTCAGCGTGATGCGCTGCATTTCCCAACCCAGAATCGGGGCCAGAAGGGCCATGAGCCACAGGCCCAAGAAGGTGTCGAACAGATCGCCGCGGCTTGCCCAGAGCAGCGCCCAGAACCCGAAAAAGAGCAGCGTGCTGATCACGATGTGGGACGTGCCGCAGGTCGGCGAAAAGGCGAGCCGCCACTCGCCAGCCCGCAGGCGTGCGGCCGCTTCCAGCGCCGCCTTGAGGTAAAGACGCGCCAGGTCCTTTTCTTCGGCCTTCTCCGAAGGTTCGTCCCACACGAGCCAAAAGCCCGTCGGCCCCGAAACGCCCAAAGACGGGCCGTAGCGGGTTAACCCTCTTTCCCGAAGGATATTGAGCGTTGCATGCTCGAGCGCGTGGTTGCGCCGGGTGCGCGAATCGAACCAGAGCTTGGCGATGCCGAACAGGGCTAGAAGGCTCTTCGTGCCATGCCAGGCCCCTGCCGCCAGGCATTGCAACCATACGCCGAACATCAGCACCACGAAGAACAAGACCGTGATGGCGCTCAGCCCGATGAACAGCTGCCCGCCGATCTGTCCCCACCGTCCCATCCAGACGATGAGGTCGAGCGGCAGCGCGAGCACCAGGCCGAATCGGTCCACAAGCCAGCTCACGCCCTGGGCTACGGCTTCACCCGCCCATTCCGTGAACCATTCGAGTAGCATCCGCACCGCCCCCCTTCCGCCCTTGGGCCAAGCGCCAGAGCAGCAGGCCGTGCCGCCGCACACCGCGCTGGCGGGCCACCGCCTGGTCCAGCGCATCCGCTTCCTCGAGGATCAAAAGCCGCTCCTTGGCCCGCGTGACAGCCGTATACGCCAGGGCGCGGCTTAGCATCCGCCCATGGGACTGGGCCAGGGCCAGAACGACGAGGCCCGGAAACTCCAGACCCTGCGACTTATGGATCGTGATCGCCCAGGCGTGACGCAAGCCCTGCTGGGCGTCCTGGGGACCGTAAGCGACGGCTTCGCCGGTGCCAAAGTCCACGACGATGCGGCTCGGCCCGGCCTCCTGCACGGTGCCCAGCGTGCCGTTCGCCACGACAAGCCGGCCGTCCGTGGCGTAAAGGTTTTGCGTCTGCATGACGCGGTCCCCCGCCCGGAAGTGGCGGCCGCCGATCACCATGGCCGGCTGCCCCGGCGCCGGCGGGTTGAAGATGGCCTGTAGCCGCGCGTTAAGGGCCTCGGTGCCGACGGGGCCGCTGCGCTGGGGCACGAGCACCGTCAGCGTGCTGTTGTTGCGGCGGATCGCCCGGGCAATCCGGTCGAGCCGTTCAACCAGATCCTCGGCGCTGCGCACCCGCACCCGCAGACACCGAGGCGGGGCATGGGGCACCTCGGGTCGGCCCCGGCGGATGGCATAGGCCGCCCGAACGATGGGGCTGTCCTGGGCTTGCCGGTAGACCGTCTGCAGGCGCACCACCTGGGCGTGCTCCGAGCGAATGAGGTCCGAAAACACCGAGCCGGGCCCCACGGCCGGAAGCTGCTCCTCGTCCCCGACGAATACGATCCGCGAGCCGGATGCCACCGCCCCGAGAAGCGCCGCCGCCAGCTCCAGGTCGACCATGCTCGTTTCGTCGACCACCAGCAAGCCCTGCGGCAACGGATTCGACGGGCCCCGGCCAAATCGGATCCGGCCTCCCTCGACTTGCGGCTCCAGAAGCCGGTGGATCGTCCCCGCCTCCCGTCCCGTCCGCGCCGCCAGGTTCTGCGCCGCCAATCCCGTGGGGGCCACCAGATACAGCGGCCAGCCGGGCCAGAGGGCGGAAGCCACGTCGCACAGGACCTGGACCACCGTCGACTTGCCGGTCCCCGGACCCCCCGTGAGCACCACCAGAGGCCGCTCCCCCGCCACGGCGGCCCGCACCGCCTCGGCCTGTTCCGGCGCAAGGGAAAGCCCCGAGGCCTGGCTCACCGCTTCAAGCACGGCCTCTGCTGACTCCGGCGAAGCCTGCCGCACGGGGGCCCGGCTCAGCCGAAGCAGGGCCTCGGCCAGTTGCCGCTCGGCCCAGTAAAGGCGCGGCAGGTACACGTGATCGGCATCGCCCACCACGTCCTCTGCCGCGGCGAGGATCTGATCGATCTGCCGGCGCACGTAGGCGGCCGGCAGCGCCTCCGCATAGACCGGACCGGGCCGGCCGACCAGGGCCTGCACCGCCGCCTCAAGGTCGGTGCGCGGCAATCCGACGTGCCCTTCCTCGGCCGCCTGGCCGAGCACCCAGAGGATCGCCCCGACGATGCGGCACCGGGCCGTTGGGGCAAGCCCTGCCTGCTGGGCCCACCGCTCCTGCACTGGCCAGGGCGCTCCCAGTCGCCGGCCGGCCCGGTAAGGGTCGGCGCGAAACACCGTCCAGGCCTGGGCCCCCTCCCACTCCAGCAGCTGGCGGATCGCCGCCGGGGGCACGCCGCAGGCCGCAAGGCGCTGGTGGATCTCATGCTCGACGGCCAGGGCCTCAAGCTGTGCGCGGATCGCCCGTGCCCGGGCGCGGCCCACACCGGGGACCCGCTCTAGGGCGCTGGGATCGGCCTGGATCACGGCGACCGCATTGGGCCCCAGCACACCCACGATCCGCTCGGCCAGGACCGGGCCGATGCCCCGCAGCACGGCCTCCATGAGCTCCGCGGCATACTCGGGCCGGGCCAGCGCCAGGTCCGCCGCATGAACCCGGAACTGCCGGCCGTGCTTCGGGTGGTCCGTCCATTCCCCTTCAAGACGCAGCCGGTGGCCGGGGCTGTAGGCGGCGAGCGGGCCCAACGCCCGAACCGTCTCGCCCTCCGGATCCCGCAGGGCCAGAATGGCGAACCCCCGGGCGGGGTCGGTATAGAGCACAGCCTCGACCAGACCGTAGACGACCGCCAAGGGGGCTCACCTCCTCTGGCGAACGGCTGGCACGGGTTGCCATGCCCTGTTTCCATTCTACCGGCCCGCGCTGCGAATTTCTTGCGTTCACGGCAGCGGCGCGGCCGTCACGCCACGGATCCGCAGGACGTAGATGACGAGCGGCACTGCGGCGATGACGAACGTGTACAGAAAGGCGGCGCTAAACAGCGCCGTAACCCCGATCCATCGGAATTGGGAATTCCAGCGCCGTGGCCAGAGCAGGAGCAGAAAACCGAAGGCCGCAAGGGCCACCGTGGCCAACGGCAGGACGTTCCGGAACTCGGCCAAAAGCAGGCCGCCCGCGTGCATCGCCTTGCCGACGAAGTCCTCAAAGGGAACGGGCTGCACCGCCGGATCTTGCATCGGGTGTCTCCCTCCCCCACGTTCCCAAGGTGCTAGCGCAGGTCGGGGAAGAACAGTCGTGGATTGACCGGTGCGCCGTGGACGATCGTCTCAAAATGCAGGTGTGGCCCGGTGGACCAGCCCGAGTTGCCCGACAGGCCAATGACCTGGCCGGCTTGCACGGTCTGTCCGGGTGTCACAAGCGGCTGGGCCAGGTGCGCGTACCGGGTTTGCAGGCCGCCCCCGTGGTCGATCAGCACGTAATTGCCGTAACCCGTGGTGCCGTGAACGACGCGGACCACGGTTCCGGCCTGAGCCGCAGCGACCGGAGTCCCGATCGGTACGGGCACGTCGATGCCGGTGTGGATCTTGTAGCGACCCGTGATGGGATGGAGGCGCGGCCCGAACTCGCTGGAGATGCGCGTCGAGGCCACCGGCCAGGTCAGGCCCGATGCGGAGACCGGCAGGTCCAAGATTGCCCCTGGGGTCAGACCGCTCCAGCCCATCTCGCCCACGGGATCGGGGTAGACGATCTCATCGCCCTGGCTGGCGAGGCGGTTGAGCAAATAGACCACCCAGCCGACGTCGCTTTCGCTCAGCCGCGGCTCCCCCTCCGGCGGCGCCGCCAGCACGGCACGCACGGGCTCATACGTCGGGAGCGAGGCGATCCCGCCCAGGTCGACGACCTCGCGCTCGGTGACCTCGCGGTAGTGGTACACCGCCACCACTTCGCCGGTTTCCGGATCCCGCTCCTCCTCGGTCCAGGTCCGCTCACTGCGCTCCGTGCGGGTCACATACTGAAAGGCGTGATCGCCCTGCCAGTTGCGCACCTGCTTGATGACGGGCTCGGAACGCGTCGTCGTGTCGGTGGCCGTAATCTGACCGTCGCGGTAGACGGTGGTCGTCGTCTCCAGCTCGACCGATCCGCAGGTCACCTCGAAGGGAAACTGGCGCGCCATGGCCTCAATGGCCGCTCCCGAACGCCGGGCCAAATCGAGGTCCCGGGCCATATCGACGGCCGCCAACAGCTCCCACGGCGTCAACAAGGCCTCAAGCTGCGTCGCCCACGGGCCCGCGCACTCCAGCCGGCTGACGGCCGCGAGCTGGGCGTCGGTCACCCGGTGGGTCGCATCCTGGTAGGTTTGCTGGATCAGGGTGTTGGCGACCTCGTCTCCGAGGCTTCCCGCGAAGGCATGGGTTTCAGCCATGTCGGTCAGCACGGTATAAACGAGCGATGCGACGAAAAGCAGGATCAGCACCGCCAGGGCGACACCCAAGGCATAGGGCGCGACCTTCCCGAGCAGCGCCTTGACCCCCGTCCCCAGCGCTCGCTTCAGCAAGGCCCGGCCGGCCGCTCGCCCGAGGCGCCAGGCGCCGCGGCCGGCCATGCTAAGCATGGTACGCCCGGCGTTGAGGAGCGTCTGGTTGTGCTGCCCGTCATCCCACGCCATCAGCCCACCTCAGTTGGATCAGCCGTTGTGGTAATGTGCATCCATGCCGGGCGGCACCGGGTTCCGCGATGGCCGGGCGACGGTGTGCGGAGCGTAACCGAACCGGCCGCGTTCCACCGGTGCATGCCGGCCCGGCAGGATCTCCGTAAGCTGGTACCGTACGCCCTGAACCACGCCATGGCGCGGCAAGCTCGGATCGCCGCCCTTGAGCAGCACGGGTCGCACCGAGCCGTCCGTTGAGCGAAGCTCGGCAAAGGCCCCGTGGTGGGAAGCCTGTACGAACAGCTCATCACCAGGCTTCATCTGGCTGAATACCTGCGAGAGGGGCTGAATCGAAAGATCGGCTCCCGCCTCTGCGGCCTCGGCAACGGACGGGATCGTGTTGCCGGGCATGCGGGACAGGCCGGCGGCCGCCCAACCGCCCAGGTGACCGCCGAGCCATGCCCCCACACGCCCACCGATGCCATAGCCAACCGTCGCACCCAACTGGGTGGCTGCGAGCCGGACGCCCTCGCGAGTCTGGGCAAAGGCCGCTGGCGCTCCGCCGACGGCAGCCGTGGCCAGCTGCAGCCGGTCTGCCGTGGAGAGGTCCGACACGGCGCTTTTGAGCGCCCCGTATGTCTGGCGCATCGCCCGAACGGTCTGTTGCGCACCCGCAACTCCGCCGAGCATACCCCCTGCGGCCGCGTGCCCAATCCGCTCGCCCACGTCGGCGCCGATGCGGCCAACCGATTCACCGATGCGATGATCGCCGATGCTGGCCCCAAGCGCCGCACCAGCGATGCCCGCCGCCGTCCCAAAGGCCAGCCGCCCGATGGTGGAGCCTAGCTGTCGCCAGCGCTCCACGGACTGGGTCGGCAGCGGCGAGCGCAACACCTCGCCGGATGCCTGGCTTGCACTGGTTCCGGAAGGTGCTCCGGCCACATCTTGCCCAATCGGGCCGGTGCCATCGGCCCCGGCCACGCCGCCACGGCCCCGAAACATCGCACCGGCGGTGGCACCTGCCACACCGCGAACGGTCGAGCTAACGTTGCGATAGGCATTGATGGCAAAGGCGGTGGCCGCGACCGCCGACCCGATCCCCACCGCTTGCGCGATGCCGGTGCCCGGGCCAAAGAGTACGCCGCGTAGGGCGGACGAGAACATCCAGACACCGAATACCAACGAGAAGATCAGCAAGGGGTCAATCGACGAGACACGTCCAAGCCACGTAAACAGAAAGCTCAGCAGCAAAGCGTGGATCGACTGCATGAAGATCTCGCCGAGCAGAAGTCGCCAGTACTGGCCCACCACGCCGCGGAGCTTAGGAACAAGGAGCATGGCACCGCCCAGGAGCGGTGCAAGCCCCCAAAGGATGGACACGACCCACGACCGGGTGAGATACGTGATGTGGAGTGCCAGACGCAGGAAGATCGTGGCGAACAGCGCCAGGGGCACACCGATCGTCATTTGAACCTGGCCGCGAGCCAACGCCTCGGTCACGGCGGTCTGCAGCGAGAACACACCCGCCTTTTCGGCAAAAAGACGGACCAGGGTCAGGTTGATTTTAAGCGCCATGCCGACGAGCACCGGCGCCAGTGCCATCATCACAACGGCAAAGATCATCCACTGGATCCGCTCGGAAAGCGACACCCGGCTGTCCGGATTGAGCCCGGAGAACATGTACTCGTAAGCGACCCACACCACGGCAATCAGAAACATCGCCGTCCCCAGGGTGCGGGCGGTCCACTGCCAGGACGTGATGACATCGTCGTAGGTCTCCCAGCTGGCGACGCCAAAAACCTCCCAGACCCCGTCGCTCAGCGCGATGCAGCCACCCTTGGGGTCCCGGCACCCGAAGACCGTGTGCTGCGTATCGATGTTGCGCACCAGCATTGCAAGCGCCTGGTACAGCCAATTCAGCATCCCCGCCAGGGCCCGGGCCATTAACGAGGGTTCCTGGCAAAGCCCTTCCGGGTCAAAGGGGTTGTTGGGATCGTACTGTTGGGCTTCGGGACAGTCTGAGGGCATGTCGGGCGGCGTATAGGGTGTTGAAATGGTACTGCCCGTTTGGGCGCCGGCCGGCACGACCCATCCGGCCAGCACGGCGCCGAGCACGGTCAGCACCGCAATACCGCCAAAGACCCATCGCAGGGCCCTATGCGGACCGCGAGGTAAACGCCCACGACGCCTCATAGGGGGTCACCTCATTCCGAAACAGGTAGGGCCGGCCGCCGCACACGAGAATGCCGGAACCCCGCTCAAGCTGGCCGAGCTGCTGCAGCACCCCGGAGGGCAGGTGGAACTTTTCACGTAGCACGTCGAGATTCGATCGGCCCTGCCGCAAGAAGATCCAGGTTGCACAGTTGTTGTGGATCGCCTCGCCCGCCCGCTCGCCCAAAAAGCGCCAGGCGTCCTGGGCAATAACCACCAGGCCGGCATCCCGCTTCCGGCACCTTCGCACGACCCGCTCCAAGAAAGCGAAGGTCCGCGGATGGTCTGCCAGCTGCCACGCCTCGTCGACCACGCAAACCTTGTGGGACTGGCGAGGCCGCTTAAGGAAACGCTCCCACACCCACGTCAGGGCCACATAAAGGGCCAGGGCCTTTTGGGACCAGTCGCGATCGCCAAGCCAATAGAGGCTGAAGACGACGAAATCGGACTCTTCGATCGGTACCGTCGTCTGACCGTCAAGCCAGCGGGCGCTCGGGTGGTCCCGCCGGTAGCGACCCACGATGTCGGCCACCGGCCGGAGCACGGCGCTGAGATGCTCATCCTCGGCCATGCGCTCTTGCATCAGCTCGTACAGGTCGCTGAGGGTCGGCATCGGCTTTCGTACCCGACCGTCGGGGCTGACGACGAGACCGTCTTCCACGGTCGCCGGCCGAGTGAGGCTTGCGGGATCTTCTGTGATCCCAAAACGTGCATAAAGCTCTCCAACCAGATGCTCCAGATGGCCTTTTTGCACGGGTGTGAGCTCCATCCCGGCCGCCATCGCCTCAATGAGCCCCACAATGTCGAGGATCTTGCTCTCCAAATCGACCCGCTGCTGGCCGGTAGCCTCGTCAACCTCGGGCGAGACGTCAAAGGGGTTGATGACGGCATCCGAGCGGCCCAGCTCGATGAACGTCCCGCCAAGCTCCCGGGCCATCGTGCGGTACTCGCCCTCGGGGTCGAGCACGACCACCGAGCGGCCAAGCAGGAGGGGCCGCCCAATCAGGGCGGTTTTGACCTGCGTCGATTTGCCCGCTCCGGATTCGGCATAGATCAGGACGTTGTGGTTGGCCAGGCTCCGGTCAAACTGGTCGTACAGAAGCGGCGCACCCGTGGCGAGGTTGATGCCGAAGTAGACCCCTTCGGGGTGCACGAGGTCGGCCGCGACGAACGGGAACAGCGTCGCCAGCGCATCGGCGTCAAGATTGCGCCGGCGCGCCAGCCGGTCGGGCAGAATGCCCTGGGGCATCGTGGCCAGCGCCCCGAGATCATGCAGCGCCTCGGCGATCCGGCCAAAGAACCCGGCCCGCTCGATGTCCTTGATAAGCTGTTCCATCGCCCCCTCCAGCATCTCCGGTTGGCGGGCATACAGCGTCGCCAGGAGGGAGACAGCGTACAGGTTGGTGTGCCCCCCCTGAATACCGTGCCGGAGGGATTGGATCTCCTCGAGGGCCTGCTGCAAAAGCTCGCGCTCCTTGAGTTCCCCCGATTCGATCTCGGCGCGGAGCCGCTGGGTGAGCCGCACCTGCTGCCGCCCCAGGGCATCCCGGGCGACCCGTCCCTCGTACGGCTCGACATGGATCGCGACATCCACGTCATATGGCAGCTGCAACCACGCATTAAACCAGCCAAACTGCAAATAGCGCGGCCAGCCGATGATCTGGTGGGTCTGCGCGTAATACTGGCCGATCTTCACATGCCGCGGGGACGACCGGTCCACAATATCCGGCGTAAGCAGATCGAGCAGGTTCGGCGCATTCGCGCGCAGATCCGGCCCCTCCGCCGCCGCAGGTGCTACGGGAAGAGCCGTCGCGTCGGGAGTTGTCTTTGCCTTGTCCGGCCGGCGGCCTTGAACCGGTCCCGGACGCTTAGCGCGTCGGAAGAGCGACATCCTCAGCGGCCACCTCCTCCTGCGGGGCGGTGTGGGGTGCATCGAACACGGGCCGGAGGACCTGGCCCGGGGCAAGGGGCACCGTATCGGGGTGCAGCGGCGCTCCCGTCACCCACAGCGCCTCGGGCTGGTAAGTCGATAGGTCGCGGAGCGAGGTGAAACGGGCCCGGTCCCGCAGCCAGGCGGCATAGAGCAACTGGGCCAACTCTTCGTCGTCAAGCCGCCGCGCACGAAGGCCCATACCGCGGAAGGCGTCCATGATGGTCCGGCACCAGATGCCGAGGTCGCGAGCAGCCATGTCCTCCGCCGTGCCGGCCAGGACGGGGCCAACACGGGCCTCGTCCCAGACCACGACGATGTAACAGCGCTTGACCAAAAGCGCGTCCGCCGCGGTGTACGCCCAAAGCTGTGCCCGCAGGGTCTCCGCATAGACCCGCCGGTTGCCGGTCAGATACGGCATGCGGGCGTCGAGGGCGGCGACGACCTCCTGCGGATCGAGCCGCTGCGAGCCGATATAGATTTGGATGGGGTGCCGGAGGGCCATGAGGAGGGATCGCCACTTGGCGAGCATCGCATTGACCTCCTGTACGTCCAGCAGCCCCACGTTGGTCGGCTCGACCTCGACGACGGCGCGATAGCGGCCCGGGCCGACGCAAAGCATCTGGCGCCGGATGCCCTCCAGGGCAATAAAATCCTGGGCCGTTGCGGCATCCCGGGCCTTGCGGGCCGGGTGATGGCGGTTCCGGCCCGTCAACACCACCAGCAGCAGCATGCCGCCGACGAGACCGAGCATCACCAAAGGCAGCACTTAGCGACGGCCTCCTTCAGCACCCTTAGGACTCCGCCGCCACGGGAAGGGGAGCACCTTCCGGCAGCGGCGCCAGTCCCAGTAGATGAGCAACCACTCGTCCAGCCGCAGGGGCTCTTCCTGCACGCTCGAATAGCGATCGCGGGGCCCCGGCAAGGGGCCCCATCCAGCAGGGAAGATGGCCAGGGCGAACGCTGGCGGCAACAGCAAAAGCCACAGCAACGTGCCCAAAAGCCACTGCCAGACGCCATTGGCCAGCCAGGCCGCCACGATGCCCGGCGCCAGCCCGCCCACGACGTAGGCCAGCTGCCGGAACGTGATCGGGAAGAGCCCGAACAGGTTGACGGCGTGCTCGTCCCGCCGGAGGTCAAGCGGCACGGGATAAGCGCGGGTCGCATCCATTGGTGACCTCACTCCCTGGCCGCGAAACGATCACAGCTTGTCGGCAAAGCCCTTGAGCAGTCCCGCAAAGTAGTAGGCCGACCAGGCAATGACGGCGCCGATACCTGCCTTGATAAGCACTTGCTTGCCGGATTCGTACTTGCGCTCGTTGGTGCCGGACGTCATCATCACCACGCCGCCGTAGATCATCATCGCCACCGCGACGATACCCACGAAGCCGAGGAAGAGGTTGACGTAGTCCCGAACGGCCTGATAGAGCGCATCGAACGTGGCCGAACTAACCGCCCTGTCCCGAGCTGCTGCGGCGGCGTGCTGTGTCCAGAGCGCCACCCATGCGGCAGCCCACGCGATTCTGGCGGCCACGCGGGCCCCGCGACCGCGCCGTACAAGCCCCTTCCAGGCCTGGCGCATCTGACGTGCCATCCAAGGCGTCACCCCTTCATCCCGTGCGCCCGCGAAATGCAAAAGGGCGATGGGGCCGCAACGGCCCACATCGCCCTCAAGGCGCACGTGCATTGTTCTGGTCCTGATTCTACCCGGCCCGGCCCGGTGGGGCAAGAGGCGCCCGGCCGCCGGCAATCACCTCGCCAGGCTGGTACGACCAGGACAGCGGCCCCCGAGCATCGAGAATGACGTCCAGCACGGTGGCCGTATCGCCGGAGCGCTGGATGCTTTCACACAGCGCAGCCGCGGCTTGCTCCAAGCCGGCCCAATCCGGCTCGGACGGCGCGGCGGCGAGGTCGCCCAGGGTGTCTCCCAAACGAAAGTTCATCCGGACCTGCCGACCCTGCCGGCCGCTCGTACCCTGGAAGCTCAAAAGCATCTGCCCCCGCCCCAAGGTGCTGCCACACAGGGCGCGGTGGAGCCGCTGTACTTCTTCAACGATCCGCCGCGGGTGCGGCGGAATATAGCGATAACGATCCCCCCGCCTCATACCCCCACCACACTTCCTTGGACAAACAGCCGTATTACCGATTCCTCGTCGGTGAGAACGATATGGAGGGTTGCGGTGTCGACGCGGGCGATCACCGGCTCGATCCACTGCAAAGAGAGGCGATCCAACGGCATCTCCCGCGGGCGGAACCGTATGCTGCTACCGTACTTGTGGTCGAACAGGAGCAGTTGCGTCGGGTCCACCCATTCGTAGCGGCGCAGCCACTCCTGCCGGCCATTGGTATAGCGCGCATGCAGGTAGGTGAGCGGTCCTTCTGCGAGGACCGCCGAAGGACGTCTTTGCAGAACGCGTTGGTTCAGGGTCATCGGACTCCCCCCAGGGTGCACCTCTCTGCCCTAGTGCACCGCAGCACCCGAAGGACTTCAACGTCTTTGCCCCGTCTTTGCCCCGTGCTGGTACCCTGCCCCAAACCCCAACACAAAACGCCCTTCCGTCCGAGACACCACCTCCTCGTCGTTAGGGAAACCAATGGATGTTATCTCAATGATGGGATACATCACCAAGTCGGTGCAAGTCCCAAAATCCATTCAAAGGGAGACGGGACATGAGCGAAGGAAGGGAATATTGGAGAGGGAAACGCCCTTTGCGAAGCGCAGCCGGGTCCTTGTGCATCCAGTCCCTGTCAGGTCGTGTCGGCCCATGGCGAAGGGGTCGACCCGGACGGTTAGTGCACCGTCCGGGCCCCCGCGAGCAGATAGTCGTCAAGCCCCTTATAGGCCTCATCCCACGCAAGCCGCGCGGGCTGAAGCCCCATCGCTTCTAACGCCCGGGCCAGCGCCGCAAGCTGCCGGGCCACCGCCGGATTCGTGCGCCAGTCGTTGTCCCAGGCGAGGAGCACCCGACGGGGACCGAGCCGCCGCAGCGGCTCCAGGCACGGCCGCCAGGTGTAGGCGGAGGTGGCCGCCATGACGGGAAGGCCCGTCCGCTCGGCAATGACGATCGCCTTGAGCGGCCCCTCCGTCAAAATGACGTCCGCCGCCTGCGCCTGTGGCCGGCCGCCCGGCCACGCCATGTGATACGGCGTGCCCGAGGAGGCACCGTTGGGGCGGTGGCCCGAGGAGACAAGGCAGTATTTCGCCCCGCTCTCACCCGGATGATCGGGCCGAACCTGCAAGGCGTACACCCGGCCCCGCACGGTCCGGATCGGGATCACAAGCCCGGACAGGCCCGCCAGCTGCCAGCCGCCCGCCGTGTCCGGCCGCCAGAATCCCGGGACGCCCTTGACCCCCTCGGGCCCGAAGCGGTCACGGAGCCGGCGCACGAGTCGCTGCCGCTCGATCCCGGCGGGAAGCGAGCGGAACCCGTGGGCGGCGATCGCCGCGTCATGCAGCCCCCGGACCGTGACAAGGTGCTCCCGATGACGGCCGGAAAGACGCAGGATCTCGAGCATGGCCTCGTACACGGCGATCCGCCGGGCAAGCGGCGCCAGGGGCGCTCGCTCCGCCGGCGGCCGCACAGGCTGCCAGCGAGGCAGGGCCCCCTCCTCCCGGGGGAGATGATGCACCCAACCCGTCGCGGTCTGCCGGACGGCGCCCTGGCCGATGCGGACGCAGTGGACAACCAGGACCCGATCGTACTCCGCCACCCCGCAACCCTTGGGCTTACCGCACACCGGGCAGGGCCGGGAGCGGCTGACCCGCACCATGGGGACCCGCTCCCGCAACGCCACGGCTCCCATTGTTCGTCCCCCCTCGAAAGGCCCGGCCGGCCGTCAGGAGACGGCCGGCCGGGACGCCGCAACTTCTCGGAACGTGGGGCCCGACCCCTCGTCCACGACCTCTGCCGCGTGGACGTAGAGCCAGGCCCCCTTTTTGAGAAGGCCCCGGGCCCGGAGCGTCTGGCCGACGCGAAGCCCGTCGGCCAGATCCAGGGTGGCACCGAAAAAGATCAGCTCGGCACCCTCGATGACCGACTCTTCCGGCTCGCGGCAGACGATCCGGGCGGTGCAGCTCGTGACCGTCTGGCCGTTACGGGCCGGGTGGCGGTAGAACAAGGTGGGCTGCGCCCCCGGGCGCCGGACCGCAAAGTCCGTCACAACGACTTCGTAGGGCCACGCCTCGCGCTCCTCGGACCGCCGCGCCGGCGCCCCGTTCCCCGCCGCTTCGTCCGTGCCGTTGCCCCGCAGGTCCCAGCCGAACCCCAGGGCAAAGAGGCCCTGCTTGAGCGCATCGCCCCGCGCCGCCTTAACAGCGCGGTTGTAGGCCTCGGCGAAGGCTTCGCCGGGGCGCTGGTCCCAGCTGTACCAGCCGACCACGTCGTTCTGGTACAGCGGGCCTCCCTGAAGCCGCGCCCAGAAGGTGGCGAGGACCCGGATCCCGGCCAGGCGGCCACCGGGCTCGAACACCTCCTGGACCTCGCGGAGCCGAAGACCGTAGCGGAAGGGTCCGAACGCCCGCCGGGCGCGATCTTCCGCCACGGCCCGCGGCGCGACCGTCAGGCCGGCCTCAGTCTGAAACTTGACGTCCTCCGGGATACGCTCCCAGAGGACGCCAAGGATCCGCCGTTCTTCCTCGGAGAGCGAGGCCGGCGGCTCCCAGGCCGCCGGCGTACCGTACCCACCGCTCATCCTCTCCCCTCCTTGGCCTGGATCCGGACGACCGTCCGGGCCCAGGCGGGTGTTTCGACGTCTGCATCGCCGATCAGGGCGATGGCGACCGGAACGGGCGGCGCCTCATCCGGCCAGGGCGTCAGGCCGTCCGTCATCACGACGATGACGTCCGGCTGCGTTTCCACCGCCCGCGCCAGGCCTTCGCCCATGTTGGTCCCCCCGCCGCCAACGAGCCGGATCGACTTGGCGGAAAAGACCCGCTGGGCCGGTCCGGCCGCCGCATCGCAGGGGATCACGGTGATCGCTCCGCCCTGCGCCGCGACCTGAAGCAGGTCGCGGACGGCCGCCATGGCCACGCCGAGATCCGCCTCCCCCATGGACCCCGAGGTGTCGATCACCACGGTGATCCGGGGGACCGGCGCGGTCATGCCCGGGAGAACAGCCGGGCGAATCACAGCCTGGCGGCGGTTGGGCCGCTGCCAGGTGTAATCCGCCCGCATGCGGGCCTGGGCGATACCGTGGCGAACGGCGGCCGCCAGCACGCGCCGCCACTCGACGCGCACCCGGCCCACTTCGTCCGCCCACCGCACCCAGGCCCCGGGCACAGTGCCCGGCGCCGCCCGGCGGATGGCCTCCGCCACGGCCCGGCGGATGAGCTCGCCATCGACGGCGCCCCGGCCTTCCGGCATCCGGCTCCCCTCCGGCCCTTCGGAAGGGTCCGGCCCTTCAGCCTCCCACGGCATACGCTGGCCGTGGGCGGCCGATCCGCACAGGCCGCGACCGGGCTCATCCCCCACACTGCCGGGACGCTCTTGAGGCACACCCGACCGCTGCGGGTCCTTGCCCGCCCCGTTGCCGGCGGGCGGCCTGAGCCGCTCGTAATACTCGACCCAGGTGAGCCCGCGCGGCAGGCCGAACTGGTCCGGGAAAACCCCCTGCGAGGGGTGCATCCCGTCGTCCTCGCGCAGGTCCTGGTTGATCGCCAGATCCTGCGCGAGGTTGGCCAGGGTCGGGTCCGCACCCAGCGCGAGGGTCTGGGTGGCGTGGTCCCGGAGCAGGTGAGCGATCTCGTGGTAGAGGATCCGACCCAGATCCTCCACCTCGTAGCGGCCGACGACCTCCGGGTGGTAGTAGAGCCGCCACCACCGGTCCGAGGCCATCGTCGGCTGCCCGGAGATGGGGCAGCGACAGGCCTCCGTTTCGACCGGAACGAGCGCCCACAGCGCGGCCGCCAGGTAGGGCCGCCGCCGGGCGAGCCAGTACCGGGCCGCCTGTAGCGGCTCCGGCAATCCTCTCGGCATCTGATCCCCCTCCCTGTCGGCCCCGGGGGCCGAAAAAATACAAAACGCCCCCGTGGCGACGGTTCGCGAGCCGCTTGAGCGGCTGCGCCCGGGACCCGCTTGGGCAGGGCCCCGAGGTCGCCACAGGGGCGTTTGCACCCAGTATGCCACAGGTTTTCGCACGCTGCCAAGTCCTAGCGCCGCGGCGGCAAGCGGCGGACCGGGGCGCGGATGACCGGCCCGCGCGGCCCGGCAACGGTCTTCGGTGCAGGTCGCGGCGATGCCCCCGCATCAAGACCGGGGCCCCGCGTGTCGCCGGCTGCATCCGGCGCCGCAGCGCCGACCGGGAGGAACAGATCCTCCGCCGCGTCCTCCATCGCTAACGCCGGCTGCGGATCGTGAGCCGCCGGCACCTGTGCCGGGGACTCCCCTGTGTCCTCCTGTCCGGCCCCATCCGTCCGGCGCACAAGCTTTTCCCATCCCGGGTAGTCGGCCGCGTCGATCATCTTTGCCTTGCCCCGCCGGGCCTCCAGCAGCGCGCGGTTCTGCAGAATCTGGTACACGAAGGTGTTCGGCGGCAACTCCCGCAAATCCCGAATACTAAACCGCGGCCGCTCCACCCATCGCCGGGAGACCGAAACGGTGCTCTGGTCGGGCCCCAGGGTCGCGCCGTCATAGCGGCGGGTTTCGGATTCCGATTCCTCGAGTTGGGGTGCCGTGCCGAAGCTGTCCGAGAAGTATTTCGCATCGGGCACGGCGATGCCGCCGTAAACGACGTAGTTCCGGATCGTGCCGAGCATCTGGGCCCGGAAGTACTTCCCCACGCGCTCGAAATCCGCGAGGGACTGGGTGCCGAGGACCGCAGCGAAGTTATAGCCGCGAGCCTGCTCCAAAAAGGCGGCGAACTCTTCGTTGACGTAGCTGGCGAACTCGTCCATGTAGAGGACGTGCAAGGGGGTCTTGCGCTTGCCCGACTGGAACTCCGGCCCCTTGCGGCGCTGGACGGCATAGGAAAGGTGCAGGCTCACCAGCGTGCCGAGCAGCCGGGACAGGAGCGGCGCCTCGCCGCGGGACGTGTTGACCAGAAGGACACTGGCCTGCTCGAGGTGCCGGTCGAGGTCGACGACGCGCCGCCGCCCGTCCGGGACGAACAGGCGCAAGAAGCCCTCGTGGGAAAACAGCTGCTCGACGTACAGGCGCAGACCCAGCGCGTGGGTACGGAAGGACTCCCGGGTTTCGGGCGCCAGATAGTCGTTGACGAACCACGCCAAAAGCCGTCCCACGGGCTCATTGGCGAGCGGCCCGGCGAGGTGCAACCGTGGCCGCAGCTGGGCCCGCTGGTTCCGCCCCTGGACCTCGTCGGGACTCGGCAGCACGAGGTCCGCCCCAATGGCCGCGGCCAGCTCCCGGACCAGATACTCCAGGTACTGGTTGTCGTTGAGGGCCTTGGCTACCTCCAGATAGGTGGGGTTGCCGAACTCCTCCTTGTTCGGGTGCATCACCTCAAGGTACTTGAGCAGTTTGATGACGTTGCCGAACACGGTCCGCGCCATCTGCCGGAAGTATTCCTCGCCCGATTCCTGCGTCGCCTCCAGCGCCGCCGCGTTGACGGCCGCGACGACGTCGACCGGCCCCGCAAGCGGATTGATGGCATCGGAATGGGGATCGGTCGGATCCAGCAGGTACACCTCGCGGCCGTGGTAGCGGGCGATCTCCAAGGCCCCGGGCATGTTGCCGAAGGCGTGGACCCAGTCGCCCTTCGGCTCGATGATCGTCACCCCGATGTCCGGCTGGGACAGATCCTGCGCCGCCATGGGCGCGAGCACGCCGGCGGTCTTGCCGGTGCCGGGCGGGCCGAGGACGAGCATGTGCATCGTGCGGTCCTTTTCGCGCAGGATGATCTCATTGCCCGTGGTCTCGTCATAGCCGATGACGACATCGCCCGGTGCGAGCCGGCCCGTTTCGGCCATCACCCGGTGCAGGTCCACCGCAGCCAGGTTGCGGCGCCGGTAGAGGACCACCCCGCCCCACAGGCTCAGGGCCGCGCCGACCCGTGCAGGCCACAAAAACCAGTCGGCCAGCAGGCCATGGGCATAGGCATCCATGGGCCAGTTGGGGTGCGCGAAGGATTCGACCGGGGTGGCGAGCACCCAGCGGGTCAGGGTACCGGCCAGGGTCCACTCGACCCACGCCCAGAACCACAAGGGCACGGCAGCCAGCACACCGCCTGCCGCGATCCGCCCCCGGCCCACGTTGGCCAGGCCCGACAACAGCAGCAGTGTCCAGCAAACGCCCCCGAGCGTTGCGAGCAAGAAGAACCACCAGGGCCCCCAGCCGCCATGCAGGATCCACAGGTGCGGCCAGGCCAGGGCCAGCAGAGCCAGGATCACCAGGGCATAGCCGGTGACCATCGTGATGGGCCACGGGATCGTGCGCGCCAGCCGGTTCAGCTGGCCAAGCCACCGCGCCCGGAGCTTGAGGAGCACAAGGCGCACAGGATTCCCCCCAAAATGCCACAGGGCGCCCGTACCGGCCACAAGACCGGTCCGGACGCCCCTCAAAGGCGACGGTGTTGCTTCAAACGGCAAACGGCTACGAGGCCGGAGCCAACGGGCCGCAACCTCGGGATCCCGTGGTGGCCCCATCGCCTGTTAGCTTCAGGCTAACACGCCGTCCCCCGCCCCAGCAAGGCCGCCTCCGCGCACAAAACGGCAGCCGGCCTCTCGCACGCGGCATACAGCCGACCCGGCCGGCATAGGAATGACAACAAAGTGGCAATGTAACGACAGTTGAATTGACGATCTTGGGGCAGGATCGCTAGACTGGAGGTGCAGTAAGACAATGGGAGGTGAGCGGGACATGCCGCTAGAGACGCTGCGCGAGGAGATTCGGAGCGGCTTTGACCTCGATGAGCAGGTCACGCTCACCGAGCTGCGGTCCGCGGAATGGCGCGCCAAGCTCGCCCGGCGGGGCAAGTTGCGGGTCGCCCACCGCAACGAGGTGGTCGGCGTGCTGCTGAGCAAGACGGCCTGGGAGGCGCTCCAGCGCCTCGAAGCGTACGTGGCCGACCTCGAAGAGCGGCTCGAACAACTGGAGATTGAGCAGCTCTGGGGAGAGCGGCTCGGCCATGCGCGGCGACCGGTAAGAAGCGAGGCGGAGCGGCTCCGTGCGCTCCTTGCGGAGGAGGAGTAAGCGCTGGCTGCCCCCTCCCACCGCCGCAACAATCGCCGGTTCGTTGAACAGCTCGCTCAGCTCGACGGCCTGCTCATCAACGCGGAAGACGTCTGGCACGACCTCAAGGCCTTAGAACAGGCCTTCCCCGACCCCGAGGAGCACGCCAGGGTGCTCGCCGTCATCCTCCACCAGTTGACGGTCGTGCATCGCCGCCATCCGGGCAAGCCGCTGCAGGGGCGGCTTAAGGGATGGCGGCGGCACGCCTTCCAAAGCCAGCCACAGCAAAAGGGTGCGCGTGCCGACTTGCGGATCGTCTACCGCCGGCATGACGATTCCACCGAGATCCTCGGCTTCGGTCACCGTCACGTCCCCGGCGACTTCTACCAGCGGCTGCGCGGCCGCTCGGCCGGATAAAAAAGCGAACGGCGGGGGCGGCATTGATTTCGCCGCCCCCGCCGCCGGTCAGCAGCGCGAGTAGCCACATTCCGCACACTTCACGCACCCCTCCTGGTGAACCAGGGAGGGGGCGCCGCACTGGGGACAGAGGTCCACCGCCTCGGCTTCGGCAGCTGGTCCCGGCGGGGGGCTGGCCCCCTCCGGCAACGGCTGCTCTGCGGCCTCAAGGACCGACGCCAGCACCTGGCCCACCGCGTCCGGCACGGAGCGGACACGGCTTGGGCCAAAGCCGACGGGGCTCGACCCCCCGATGCCCAGCAGCTGCCGGGCAATGACCCGGGGGTCAACGCCCGACTGCAAGGCGACCGATACAACCCGGCCCAGGGCCTCGGCCATGGCCTGGACCTCGGACCCCGCCTTGCCGACGGCGATGTAGACCTCCATCGGCCCGTGGTAGCCGGAGACGGGATCCTGCCAGGCGTTGACCGTCACGTGGGCCGTGCCCAGCGGCGTGGGCCGCTCGATGGTCTGCCCCTTCCGGGCCGGCGGTCGCGGGTGCGGCCGGCGCTGGCCGAAGGGCTCCGTCCCGGCCGGGCTCGCCTGACGGGGCTTCTTCTCCGCTCCGTCCGGACGGCCCGCCTTGCCGTCGTCGGTCGTGAGGACCTGCTCCGAGCGGCTGCCGTCGCGGTAAATGGTGATCCCCTTGCAGCCCAGCTCGTAGGCCAGCCGGTACAGCCGCTCGGTGTCCTCCACCGTCCAGTCCGCCGGGCAGTTGACGGTCTTGGAAATGGAGGCGTCGACCCACTTCTGGATCGCCGCCTGCATCCGCACGTGCTCTTCCGGCGTCAGCTGCATGGCGGTGACGAAGTGGTCGGGCAGCTCCTCGCCGGGGTGCTGTTCCCGCCACTCTTGGACCAGGCGGACTTCCTGCTCGGCCTCGCCCAGGCGGGAGCGGCGCTTGTACCGGAAGGCGAAGAACGGCTCGATCCCCGTGGAGGTATCAAGCATCGTCCCCACCGTACCGGTGGGCGCCTGCGTGAGCAGGGTGACGTTGCGGATGCCGTGCGCCAGGATCCCTTCCTGGATCGCGTCGGGCAGCCGCCGCACAAACCCGCTCGCCGCGTGCTTTTCGGGATCGCATAGGGGGAACGGGCCTTTTTCCTGGGCCAGCTCGATACTGGCCCGGTACGCCTCCTCGGCGATGAAGCGGTAGAGCCGGTCGCAGAAGGCTACCGCCTCCTCCGAGCCGTAGCGGATGCCAAGGCGGATGAGCAGCTCCGCCAGGCCCAGGGTGCCCAGCCCGATCCGCCGCTCGCCCTTCTGGACCCGCTCGTTCTCCCGCAGAAAATACGGTGTGGCGTCGATGACGTTGTCGAGGAACCGGACGGCCACCCGCACCGTCTGGCGCAGCGCCTCCCAGTCCACGTCGTTCCGCCCGGCGTCGTAGTGCCGGCCAAGGTGGACGTGCCCGAGGCAGCAGACGCCCCATTCGGGCAGCATCTGTTCGCCGCAGGGGTTGGAGCACGGAAGACGGTGGAGATACCAGGCGTTCGATTCCGCCTCCACCCGGTCGACGAACACCACCCCCGGCTCCGCCGACGCCCAGGCGGACTCGCAGATCGCCCGCCAGATCGCCCGCGCCGGATGGGTGGCGTAGACGACCTTCGGCAACCCGCGCCGCTCCCAGTCGTCGAAGTCCCCCCGCCAGAGCCGGTCATAGTCCGGGTGGGTCGTGTCGGGGAACCACAACGTCCACTCCCGGTCCTCCCGGACCGCCTCCATGAAGGCGTCCGTCACCCGGACCGAGATGTTGGCGTTTTCGACCCGGCCGGCATTCCGCTTGGCGTACAGGAACTCCAACAGATCGGGATGCCGGCAGTCAAGTTGCAGCATCAAGGCGCCGCGCCGTGCCCCGGCCTGCTCGATGAGCCCCGTGGCGTAGGAGTAGATCTCCATCCACGAGACCGCGCCGGAGCTTCGGCCGTTGACGCTCCGCACCGGCGCCCGGAAGGGTCGCAGGCTTGAGACGTTGATGCCGACGCCGCCGCCCCGGGCCATGATCTCCATCATCTGGCCCAGGGTCTCGACGATGCCCTGTCGGCTGTCATGGGGCGACGGGATCACGTAGCAGTTGTACAGGGTGAGTTCGGACCCCGTCCCCGCTCCCGCCAGGATGCGCCCGCCGGGGACGAACCGGAATTCGCCGAGCACCCGCGCAAACTCGCCCTCCCACCGCCGGCGGCGTGCCTCGTCAGGTTCAACCGCCGCAATGGCGCGGGCCACGCGCTGGGCCACCTGGGCAAAGGCCGTCTCCACGGGCCGGTCGCAAGCCATGGTGCGAAATTCGGCCGCCCGGCCCCGCTCCGGCCCCGTGAGGATTTCGGCGAGCACCGTTTCGCCACGCACCGCAAGGACCCGGCCGATCTCCTTCTGGGACCACTTCCGGTCCTCCACGACGGGCAACACGACAAGGTCGCCGGGCTCAAACGCCCGCTCCGGATCCTTCTGCGCGTAGCGATCCAAGAAGATCTTCCAGCCCATCTCCGTGGGCAGGCCTCCGAACCGCTCGCCAGTCCGGGTCCGGCCGTTTCGGGCCGGACCGGCCAGCACCCTCGCTTCGTCCATTGCAGCCGCCTCCTTCCGGCGGACCCGCATTGCCCGGCGCCCCCGCCAAAAGACAAAGCGGCCGCCTTTCCACCGAGGGAAAGACGGCCGCTTGAGCGGTCGCGTCCGAGCGGGTGCCGGTTTGCCCGGCACCGGGTCCGGGTCGTTCTTGTCCTCAGGCTATCGCGCCACGGTCACGGCTGTCAAGCCGGGCCGCTGCCTGCGACCGCGTCAAGCTTCGATAGGCGGATCCCCCGGTCGGTTTCTCCGTTATGCCACAGAGGGGCTTGCCAGGCGGCGGAGCACCCGCACCCACTCTCGGTCCGAGTGCGGCCCGTAGAGCGCCGGAATCCGGGCTCGCAGCCACGTGGCAGCCTCTTCGAGTTCCGCCAGGGACGGCGGGTGGCGGAGGACCGCGCGTTGGGGCGCCGACGGGGCGGGCCCCCCATGGCGCCGACGCCAGGCCGGCCGGGTAAAGCGGTCGAGTTCGTTGTTCGCTCGAGCCGCCAACAGGCGGGCCAGGTGCCGGGCCCCTCGCTCGCTCCACGCTGCCCCGCGCCGCTTCATCCGCCGAGCGAGCACGTGATAGTTCTCCGCCTCGATCGCGCCCAGCCGCCGGGCTTCCGGGTTCGCGACGATGCCGTCCCAGTGGTTCTTCAAGTACTGCTTCAGTTCTTGGACACGCTCGCGCGCTTCGCCCCGCGCCCGCCGGGCAGCGGCTTTCAGGATCGCCTCCACCTCGGCCCACGGCTTGCCCTCGGTCAGGGCCTCCGCCAGCTGCTGGTGGGCTTCCGCGTCGTGCCGCAGCCCCCGCCGCATGGCCCGTTTCAGGTGGAACGGATCGAGGCGATACGAAGCCCGCGGAAGGTACTCCAGCACCTTGCGGATCCACGGTGCCCCGTCGCCCCCCACCGTGCACTGGCCGACCCGCGACCAATCCCACTCCCCTGCAAAGGCCGCCAGCGCCTCCTCGATGGACGCCGTCCCTTCACCCACCGTCACGTGCACCCGCCGGTTCTTCAGCACCGTCCGCCCGCGCGCATCGGTCGCCTTGCCCTCATACGCCACGGCATGCATCAGCGCGATCCGCTCTTTCTTCCCATCCGGCCCACGACGGCGGCCCCGGACGAGCAACTCGTCAAACTCCATGTCCACGGCCGCCGCGGCCCGGCGCCCGGCCGGAACGTCGCCCCGATCAAAAACCGCGTTCCGCTGCGCTTTGGCCTCCCGGTCCGCGAGGGCCCCAGCCGCCTGGACGTCCGCCCACAGGGCCATCGGGCTCAGCCGCACGCTCCCGCACGTCACCCGCTCCAGCCATGCCGCCGCGGCCCCAAACGGCACCTGGGTGCACAGCTCCGTCCCCAACTCCCGCACCAGGGGGGAGTACCGCTGGCGCGGCTCCAGCCCCAGCATCTCATCGAGCAAAAACCGCCGCTCCCCGCTGTGCCGGTCCTTGTAATACCGCCGCTCCCACCGGATCTCCCCAAACCACGTCAGCAGGCTACGTGCCTGCCGGTTCACCGACTTCCACCGCTGCCGATCCCGCTGCTCCATCAGCTGCTGATCCAGCGCCTCTAGCGCCGTGGCCAGAAGCTGCCGGGCCGCATCCTGCGTCCCCTGGGCCACCTCGTATTCCAGCGCCCGAAAGTCCGGCGCCTCCCGAAGCGCCTTCTCCACCACCTGGGCCAGCCGCAAGGTGATCTCAAACAGTTGGCGAAATACCCACATGAGAGACCTCACCTCCACCTTGAGCGGGGTGAACCGTTGTCCCCCGTGGGACAACCTGGTGAGGTCTCTCCTTCGTTTTTGGACCTCCCAGCACCTACCGAAACTTTAGGCAGTCGCTGCCTGCCGAATCTCCTGCAGCGCCATCGCCTCCATCCAGGGCACGATGTACGCCCGCAGATGGTAGGCCACCTTCCGGGCCTCCGCCTCACCCATCAGGATCGACACCTCGCCCAGCTTCTGCTCGGCCACCGGGCTGATGCGGCCGTTGCTTTCGACCCGGCCGCGGTAATGGGCCACGCTGAAGATGTAGGGATTCTGCTTCGACCCGTCATAGGCCAGCGTGAGCACCCGGGCGATGGGCCCGTCGTCGCCCTGCGGCGAGCCTCCGAAGATCCGCAGCGCTTGGCGTCCGGCCGGATAGCGTGTGGCGAAGGTGCCCTGCAGGATCGAGTCGGCCACGTCGAGCGCCACGACGGGATCGCAGTAGGCGTACAGCTGGGTCGACGGCGCGGTGCCGCCATGGGTCCCCACGATCCACAGAATCTTTGACGCCTTCCACTCCCCGTCCGTCCGCAGCCTGGACTGAATGTCAAGCAAGCGACTGGCCGTAAAGATCCGCACGATCTGGGGCCATGACGGCCGGACCCCTCCCGGCGCCGCCCGCGGCGCCCGGGCCGTCTTCGCGGGTTGGGGCCGGGCGGTTGTGGCCACAGCAGAGGCGGTTCCCGACACGGCGACCGGCCGCATACCAGCCGGCGCGGCGGCCGGGGCGGACGGCCGTTCCGCCGTCGCGGGGTGCGGCCGCACCGTGTTGCGCGGTCCCGCCACCGCCGGCCGGTGCACCGCCCCCTGCCCCGCCCGGGGCGATGCGACCGGTTCCGGCTCCGGCGGCGGTTCCATCTGCTCCCACCAATTCCCCTCCCACAAAGCCTCCGCCATGGCCACCACCTCCTTCAGGGACGAATGTCCCTTGCTTGGTATTTTATCACAGTGTTGTGCCAGTGTGCCCGCATTCGTCCCGAAGCACAGCAAGAACGTCCAGGTTTACGGCTCCGATCGGGCCGCGTTTGGGATCACCGATCCGGCCCTGGCAAGGCCGATGCCGCCGAAGCCGTCCGGCTAGTTCTCCGTGAACGGAAAGCCGGGCGTCACGGATGGTGTCGTCTACAATGGCCCGGCCCCTCCGATGCCGCGCTGCCATGGCAATGATCCGGGAGACGCTCACCGAAGGTCGCTGACCGCAAGCAGATTGCCCGCTCCCCGGCCGCGGCGCGATCCATTCCCAGCCGAAGAGCGGCGAGCAGATCGAGACTCACGCCTTGCCCAGACTGTAAGCGAGTCCCCCAGGATTCGGCCTCCGCCCGGCTGATGCTGGCCCGCCCGCCGGCACGGCGCCGGGCCACGGCCGCGGCCACAGCGCGCCAGGGCAGCCAGACCACGGCCCCGTCCCGGACAAACTCCAGTACCAGCCCCGCCGCGATCCCCATGCGGTCGGCATCCTCCAAGAACCGTGCCTGCACAGGCGGCAGGTGATCCAGCGGCCAACTCGCCCGCCTTGTGCTCTTGGCGTCAAAGGCGACCGGTCGCCAGGCACCGCTCGCTTCCCGAAACACGCCGAAAAAATCGACGGCGGGTTCGCCGGCCGGCCGGACCCCCCGGATCGGCCGGCCCGCCAGGCCAAGGGCCTCGGCCAGCGCGTCCTGCCGGGAGCGGGGATCCCGGACCGGTACCCACGCCGTCGGAATTTTGAGGATCAGGGCCTCCCCCCGGGTACGATACACCGCAAGGCTTTGGGCCAGCTGGGCCTCGAGGGCTGCGCCGCGGTGGGCTGCGGGATGCAAGACCCTCACGCTCCCAGCCGCTCGAACCGGGCGGCCGCCTGCAAAAGCTCCATCCGCGGGCCCCGCACCAGAGGCAGCATCCGCCCCGGGACCAGCACGGTCACCAAAAGCTTCTCGTCCGGCAGCACCACGCCGATGACAGGCTGAGGTTCCTCGGTAAGCAGGACATAGCGCTGCAGGATGCCCCGCCGGCGGGCATGGGCCCGTGCAAGGGCCCGCTGGATCTCCGGTTGCGTTCCCAATCGCTCGGCCGCCTCACGGGCATCGATGCACCGCACGGCCGTCATGTGGGCCCGGAGCCAGTGCAGCGCCTCTTCGAGCGACGTGCCCATGCGCCGTGCGGCCTGGCAAAGCGCATGGCTCGAAATCGTCCAGGTGCTGAGATCGGCCACCTGACCGGGCTGCATGATCGCCTTCGTCGCCTTCCGGTTCACCTTCCTCGCCATCGCGATCGCCCCCTTTGGCCGCTGCGTCGTCCCCCCATTCACGCCGTACGATCTTCCTTCCGCACGCTAGCGCCGGAGCAGCCCTGCGCCGTCCAGCTTCAACGCCATCCGGAGCTGGCGCGCAAAGTCCGGATCCTCCACACCCAGGGCCCGGGCAACCGCCACGGGGTTGGGTTGTACCCGCATCCGGATGCCCACCCGCTCCGTGGTCGCCTCCGCCAGTGCCTCGGCCTCCTGCAGGGTATCGGCCGTGCCGATCACACCCCGAGGGCCGCCGGCCAGCACGACCCACCGCCCGTTGACCGTCACGCCCATCACCTCCTCGGCGCGCTGGTACCACCTGCACCACCGTTGCCAAATCGTGCTTGCATTATAGCACTGCAACTGGGTGCAATTCTTGCGTCCTGGAATCTGCTGTCAGGCCTCTGTCAGCTCTGGAACGCCACGGCGAGCAAATCCCGCGGGATCTTGACGCCCACTGTGATCTCGCTGCTGCTTCCGGCCGGCACCACCGCCAGCTCCCGGCGGAGCCGCTCGGCGTCAACGGTCCAGACGATCTCCAGGCGCCGTGCGCCCGCCCCATCGCCGTCAGGACGCTCCAGCCGCCAGGCCCCAAGCCCCAGGTCGTAGACCAGTCGCACGATCATCACGCGCCTCCGCCTCCTCCACCAGCTCCGGCAAAAGATCGAGCCAGTACGGATCGAGCGCCCCGCCGGCATCCCCCGCCGCCATCAGCCGCAGGGCTGCCGCGGCCGACTTCCCCGGCCGCCACGGTCGCGGCTCGCTCAGGGCCACGAAGGCATCGGCGACGGCGAGCAACCGGCCCAGGGGGCTTAGCTGCGCACCCTGCCGGCCAAAGGGATAACCCACGCCGTCTACGCGCTCGTGATGCTCCTGCACGGCCCGGATCACCACCGAATCCTCGAGGCCCGCCTCCGCCAAAAAGACGGCGCCGACCGAGGGGTGCGCCCGGATCACCTCCCGATCCAGCACGCTCAACCGCCGCGATGACGACCACAGTTCGAGGTGGATCCGCATCTTGCCGATGTCGTGCAGGTAACCGGCCAGCGCGGCCTGGCGCGGGTTGAGCCCGCCGCGCCGGGCCAGCTGCGCAGCCAGCGCCGCCACCGCCCGGCTGTGCTGGCGCAGGTCGGCTGGCATCTCCCGGATCGCCTCGCGCACGGCCTCGGGTATCGCCATCGCGTTTTCACCCCCTAAACTCAAAAAGGGGGTTGCCGCAATGCGGCAACCCCCGCGACGGTTCGTTCTTTTGCAAGTCTTGTTCAGATCACCTGTGTAAGGCCACTTTAACAAAAAAGGCGGCCGGGCGCTAGACCCGGCCGCCCATCATCAGAAGGGGACTTCGTCGCCGGCGTCCCCAAACACATCGGGGACGTCGGCGGGCAGATCGCCGGCCGGTACCGGCGCCACCGAAGCCTCCCGGGGCGGTCGGTCGAGGAACCGGACGTCATCGGCCACCACCTCGGTCACGCGCCGGCGCTGGCCGTCCTGAGTCTCATAGCTGCGCACCTGCAGCCGGCCCCGCACCGACACGAGCCGGCCCTTACTCAGATGGTTCGCACACGCCTCGGCCTGGCCACGCCAGGCCACGATGTCAATGAAATCCGCCTCGCGCTCGCCCTGCTGGTTGGTGAAGGGCCGGTCGACGGCCAGGGTAAAGGTCGCGACCGCGACCCCGCCGGGCGTGTACCGTAGCTCGGGGTCGCGCACCAGGCGACCCACGAGGACCACGACGTTCATCTTCCGCACCCCCTTAAAAAAGTCAAAACGCCCCGAGGCCGTGGACGTCACCGCGGCTTCGGCCGCGGCGGCAGCCGGCCGTTGGGGCCGGCGAAGTCCTGCGCCTCAGAGCGCCTTTGGATCAGAATAGCATGGCGGCCTCGGTACTGGCAACCTTACCCTTTCAGCTGGTCGGTCACCGCCGGATCGACATCGCCGTCAAGCCCCGGCACCTCCGCAGGCACGGCCACCAGCGCGTCCCCTTCCACGGCCGCCATGTACAGCCGGCCCGTCGGGCACTGCCGGGAAAAGAGCTGGGCATCATCGATCCACACCCGGGCGATGCCGTCCTCCCGATCGCTGCCCAGACCGCGTTCCCACAGCAAAGCTTCCGCCTCAAGCGCCTGCTCGGGCGTTTCGGCCACGAGCCAGAGCAGCGGAATCGCCTCGCCCGCTACCTCTTCCCGCGCCCAGCGCTCCAGATGCACAACGCGGTCCGGCAAGAGGACGACGTCGCGGGCGCCGCGGAGCACGTCGACGAAGACGGTATAGGCCGTCGTCCGGTCGACGACCCAGCCAAACCGGGCGGCATAAAGCAGCGTCTCGCCGCCCGCGGTGACTTCGGCGGCGGTTTGCCATCCCTTGAGGCGCCGGCGCCGGTCCCGCGCAAGCCAGGACCAGATCTCGTTGGCGCACAGAAACCGCAACACGGCCCGGGTGTCCCGCACCAGGCCCGGCCGCTGCCGGACGGAGCTGCGCACGATGTCCAGCAGCTGGCGGCCGCTCGGACCGAGGACATAGACCGGCATGTAATGCGATTCGGGCACCTCGAGCCCGTTCTGCCCCCAATGCCAGCGCGAGATGACGCCGATCTCCTGCAGCCGGTCGAGCAGCCGCTTGACCGACTTGCGCTGGCGCGTCTCGGGCCAGAGGGTGCGCCAGAGCTGATGCCGGGCCAGGGCATGGCACACGCCCAGGCATTGGACGATCAGTTCGGCTTGCCGGGCGATCGGCGCCTGTTCTAGAAACTCCTTCAGGCGCCGGTCCGACCAGCGGGTCTGCAAGCCGCTCACCCAAGAGTTATAGCCGTCCTGCCAGACGAACGGCCGTCGCAGCCCGCCGCTCTCCTCCGCCCGTTCCGCTTCCGCCGGCGGGGCCGCCGTCGCCGCGGGCGCCGCCCGTGCCGCATCCTCCAGGCGGCCGTCGGGGCGGATGCCCACCACGGGCAAGTGCAGTTCGTCCACGCTGCCCCCTCCCCTAGACCTGCACGGGCAACTCGTCGCCGCCCTCGCCGGGCGCCTCCCGCATCTTTCCAATCAGCCGCACGAAGATCCGCCGCCGCTCGGGCAGGATCCGGGCAATGCGTACGCGGCACCAGTCGCCCACCGCCAGGTCGAGATGATTGGGGCGGGTGGTCCCCGCCAGCGCACCGACGCTGAGCCGCAGGATGACCCGGTTGCTGTCCGGCCTGACGGCCACGACCTGCGCAGCGGCCACCCCGCCGACCCGCAAGGACTGGGTGACCTCATCCCAGGACATCTGCCGGGCCCGGCGGACAGAGAGGATGGCCCGCCCCGTCTCGGGCATCATCCGCAAGATCATGCAGTGGAGGACCTGGCCGCGCTCCACCACATCCTCCGCCCGCTCGGTGTACCCGTCTTCCAGCTCGGCGATGGGAATGATCCCTGTCACGCCACCGGGGAGCTCCGTGTAGACCCGCCGATCGCCAATGCCCCGCACGCGGGTTTCGATCGTGTCGCCGACCCGGTAACCGACAAAAAAGTCCTGACCGGCTTCGAGCTGGAACGCCTTGCGCGAACAGATCGCGTACTCCTCGCCGGTCACCTCATCCCGGTACATCTGGATGACCCGGAAGTTGATGAGCCGCCCGATCCAGCCGACAAGCTGCTCTTCGGTGACCTCGCGCCAGGCGTCAAACTCATGCCAGCCCATCACCGCGAGCCGGCGCGGCACGCCCACGTCAAGCCAGATCGTGCGGGTGTCGGGGTCGATGTACTGGACCATGGCCTGCAGGGTCGCTCGCTCGCGATCCCCCCGCTGGCCCGCTTCGTAGGCCTCGCGCAACCGGGCCAGGACCGCGTCCGCCGTCCCACCCAGCCGGGCGCCCACCGGCAGCGCATCCGCCTGCAGCGACACGGGCATCCCCTCCTGTAACGGCAAAAGGGGCGGTGCCCCGCCGATCGCGGGGGCACCGCCCCTCAAAGGCCGGAATCAATTGTCAACGCCATTACACCATAGCGCATGCGGCCCTGTCAAACAACCGTTGTTCCCGGCGGCCTTAAATGAAATGCCCGCTCGGTCGACCCGGCGGGCAGCTGTGGCGGGACCGCTTGCGGGCCGTGGGATATATAGATATATTGATAGCCAGATAGCCGACCGGGTGTCGGCCCCCGTGGGAGGTGGCAGCCGTGGCGAAAGAGGCCGTGCTCGTCAAGATGGACCCGGTGCTTGCGCGTCGTCTCAGGATCCGGGCCGCCCAGGAGGGCATCACCATGTCCGCCCTGGTCGAGCGGGCGCTGCGAAAGGAGCTCGATGGGATGGACCTGCACGATGCGTTTGCCCAGCATCTCGGCTACGCGACCTGGAATGACCTCCTGACCGCGTCTGAACAAGTCGCCGCCGAAGGCGATGTCGGCTGGTACATCACGCGCCTTCCGGACGGCCGCTGGGCCGCCTGGGACGATGCCGAGACTGCCGCCGATCGGGTGAGCTTACACGCCACCCGGGACGACGCGGTGCGGTACCAATGGAGCGGTTGGGAGAATTCCCTGGACGGTCGGCCCGAAACGGATCGGGTCCGCTGGCTTGCGGGCGTCCCCCAGGGCGTGCCGTCGCTCGCCGATCTCTTTGCTCGGGCCGCCAAGGCCGGATGCAGCCTGCTGGACGCGGCCGGTACCCCTCTGACGGCAGAGCACGTGGACGAACTGGGCGGGACCACCCTGCCGGTCCGGATTGCCTGGTACGACGAGCCGGAGCCGCTGGTGAGCGAGGGCGATCCGCCGCGCCTGCACCCGCGCTGGCAGGGCACGCCATGCAACTGGCGTTCGGCTCGGGTCGCCTGGGAGGAATCCCGGGCTCAAGTCTGGGGTGAAGTGGTGGCCGGCACCGCCTGGTTCGCCGTGGTCGGCGAGGCGGACCCGCGGGCCTTATGGCGATCGTGAAGGGGGTGTGGACGGGATGGAAGACCTGCTTCGCAGGCAATCCCGGAGGAAGCAGGAAGCCGGCGCCGGCTCATCGCTGGGCAAGACCGGCACCGTCGATCCGTGAGGATCGGCTGCCTGAAACAGATGTCGATGTTTCAGGTAACGGATGATTGACCTGGGCCGGGCGCAGGATTGGATCAAGCAGACCGGACTAAAGGTTGAGCGGAACTAGCCTCTCGACCACAACCCACATCCCGCACAAGGCAGG